>CABSYW010000019.1 GCA_902482035.1 uncultured Collinsella sp.
ACGATAGCCACAGTGTGGACGGCGCGTTGTACATAGTGAAGTAAATGGCTATTTAGAAGAGCTGGCCGCGCTTGAGTTCTCTAGACGATTTGGCGAGATTGAATCGTCTATTGATCTCGGTAAGGTTCTCTCGATTTCAACAAAAACATTGAAACCGCAAAACTGTCACGGAGAAATTTGGGAGCATTACAGCATTCCCGCTTATGATGCAAACCGTCGGCCTGTTTTTGAGTTGGCCGACGGTATCAAAAGCAACAAATATGTTATTGATGCCAATTGCATCTTAATTTCCAAGCTTAACCCTAGTAGCAGGAGAATTTGGATGCCTGCCTGCTCAAGCAAGCGGGCTGTGTGTTCAACGGAATTCATTGTTTACAAGCCAAAGAACCCCGTCCATAAAGCTTTCTACTATGCCGCAATTGGCGCACCAGCTTTTAGAGACTTCCTTCTTGCACATGTCACCGGTTCAACGGGTAGTCGCCAAAGGACGCAGCCTAAAGCAACGCTAACATATCCGATTCCCAACCCTGGTTTGGAAGCCGTCGAGGATTTCTGTGCGTTTGCAAACCCGCTATATGAGCAGATAAAAGTCAATGAACGCAATTCGAAGCAACTCGAGGAGCTTCGCGACGCCCTTCTCCCCAAACTCATGACGGGCGAGATCGATGTCTCAAAGCTCGACCTCAAGCAGCTAAATAGCCATTTAGCTTAGTGTTGAGTTCAATTTTATTGTCTAGTGAACCCAGAACGCCAGAGATAGCGGTCTGGGTCTCGTAATCCGGAACACAGACCGGACACAGATGAACGTGATTGCGATTTATGCCCGGCACGGCGCTTGCAGTTAAGTAGTCTCGCCATGGAAGAGTTTTGAGTAGGTAATAAACAAATTTAGGATCATTGCCCTTAAACTCCGTTGAGTACAAAGACGTATTTAACGGCCAACAAGCCGCATCGGAGTAAAAAACTTGACCAATGGTTCCATAACGCCCAGTTATGACACATGGCCCCTTAACGGCGGCTTCCGAATGCGTGCCCGTTTGTCCCGAAGATGAGAAAACAGGGTAGGGGCCATCAACTCTGCAGCTGGAGGGAAGGTCAAACCCCCTTTTTAGATTAACAATCTCTCCCAAGGTCTTTTGCGTCCAGCTCATTCCAAATACTTCCTATGCGAAGCCTTTACGTTGTTCTGATTAACCATGGCGTAATGCATGGTGGTGTCTATTTTCGCATGGCCTAGCAGCTTTTGCACCTGCTCTATGGGCATTCCCTTATCGATGGCATGTGTAGCAAGCGTACGACGAAACTTATGCGGATGAACACGATTGATACCGGCCCTTTTGCCTAGGCCACGCAGTCGGAGCTCTATGCTCCCAACCGTAATGCGTCGAGCTGAGGAATCGAGTGCGACAAAAAGTGCAGGACTCTTGTCGGCACGGCTCGCAAGATATTCCGTAAGATGCAGCTTAGCACGCGCGTCGAAGTAAACGGGGCGCTGTTTATTTCCCTTTCCCATTACGAGGCATTCACGCTCGTGGAGATTGACATCTTTCCTGTCGAGTCGAACAAGCTCGCCAATGCGCATGCCCGTCGAAGCGAGTAGATCAACGATGGCAAGATCTCGCTTGGATTCACAGGCGTCTCGCAAGACCTCCAGTTCCTCATCGCTAAGCACCTCTTTGGTTACTTGAGCTGTTTTGACGCGACGAATGCGCCTTACAGGACTTTTTACAATGTAATTCTCATCTTCAAGCCATGAAAAGAAGCTCGACATGATGCGGCGTATATTATCGATTGTGACTTTGCTAGAACCGCGATTCACCTTGTAATCATTGAGATAGCGGCGCAAGTCGTCGCTCTCAACCTGGGTATAGGGCTTAGCAAGCGTTGCGTTCATATGCTGTAAGGTTGCCTCATAGTATGCAATGGTTTTAGGAGAGCATCCCTCGACCTCTTTAGCAGTGAGAAAGAGCGCAAGTAGATCTTGTCCTGGCTCCGCCCGTTTCGGTCCAAGCGCCCGTCTAAGCGTAATAGTTAGATGCTTGAGCTGATGTGGGTCAAGAAGGCTCTGCATTTCCGA
The DNA here is from genome assembly GCA_902482035.1 of uncultured Collinsella sp. Classification (GTDB taxonomy): domain Bacteria; phylum Actinomycetota; class Coriobacteriia; order Coriobacteriales; family Coriobacteriaceae; genus Collinsella. The sequence goes on from CABSYW010000019.1 coordinate 2,078, forward strand.
AAGCACGGCATTGATAACGGTTTCCACGCTGCTCCTTTCGTCGAGTACGATAGCCACAGTGTGGACGGCGCGTTGTACATAGTGAAGTAAATGGCTATTTAGCTGCGTGAGATCGATCCTCGAGACGTCGATCTCGCCCGACATAAGTTTGGGGAGAAGAGCGTCACGAAGAGCAGCCAGTTTTCGGTTCTGTATCGAATTCTGAACAATCTGTTCTCTCAATGGCTCTGCAATAGTATTAAACCTCTCGAGATCTCCTCTTGCAGGAATAGGTACGTTCAACGCTTCCAAATCGCCCTTTCCCATATGCGCGACGGTAGTACCAGAGGCGTAGTTCTGGATGAAAGCCAACAATGGGTTCAATGCCATAAGCAAATAACTTCTTGAAACTCCCGAATTGGCAGCGGGCTCGAACAGGCAAACTCGCTGATTCAGTACAGCCATTTCACCCTGCCAGAGACATGGCGTGAATTCGGCATCCATTCCCGCTAAAACGTCACCAGGATGTACGAATACCCTTTTTGGATGAGCCTCATTTGTCCAATACTGCGGAGAGAAGGTACTCAAATCACGTATGCGGATCAGGGGATACCCTACCTTTTCCTCGTTAAACAAGGCAGACTTGAACGCTGCTCCATATACAACATCAGCAATGTCATAAATTGACCCGAGGGTTAACTTGTTGCAGCAGAAGGAATGTTGGTACTGAACATTCATCAGCTCAAGTAAATAGCCATTTAGCTTAGTGTTGAGGCGGATTTTATTTGAGATAGAATCGCATAGCATAACGATTGAGTCTTGTGTCGAGCGATCGGGCAGGGGGACTGGCATTTGTGCGTAAGTCTTAGCGTTGATATTGCCTCTGGTGCTACCGGTGTTAAAGGAGGCTATCCAGTCCCAATAAGCTTTCGACTGGGCATAGTATTTGACATAGCGAGGATTAACTTTCTTATCGTCCAACGAGAAGCGAATTAAGAAGCCCGCGAAGGCAAACTCGCCGTCGCGAGAATCGTAGTAATAATTCCTCCCAGTACTGTTGCCCGTTCTGGCGAAAACAATATCGCCTTCACTTAGCATGTATTTGTAAACGTCGGAGTCGTTTACCGATTTGCGGTCGTTCCAATTCAGGGTACCATCATCGTTGATGTCCGTAATACGAAGATATGCAGGCAATTTCGCATCGAAATCCACAGCCGAAGCGGCGATACCGTATTTTCCGCCACCGAGGCTAAGTTCTCCTAGAGTTGAAACACTAAAGCTCATATCCAATCGCCTCCAGATTCTTCTTAATCTGCTCCTGCAAGCGGTTGGACTCTTCAAAGCACTTTGAAATTTCACTGGTCAGGCGTGCCATCTTCTCATCAAACGGCTCACCGTCGTCTTCGACCTCGGCAATGCCTACGTAGCGACCGGGCGTCAGGATGAAATCTTGCTTGGCGATTTCATCCAAATCCGCTATGGCGCTGAACCCCTTCACGGGCTCGAACTCGCCCTTGCGGAAGGAGCCAAATGCGGATGCAATTTTGTTGATGTCTTCTTCGGTAAACTCGCGTAGTTTGCGAGAGACCATGGTGCCCATTTCGCGGGCATCGATGAATAGTGTCTTGCCGGACTGAGCCTTCTTCTTGTTCAGGATCCACAGGCACACGGGAATTTGGGTGCTGTAGAACAGCTGCCCCGGCATGGCTACAATGCCCTCTACCAAATCGTCCTCTACGATAGCGCGTCGAATATCGCCCTCGCCGCTCGTCTGGCTTGAGAGCGACCCGTTTGCCAATACGAGGCCAATCTTGCCCGTGCCGTTAAGATGCCAAATCATATGCTGCATCCAAGCGAAGTTAGCGTTGCCCGTGGGCGGCATGCCGTACTTCCAACGTACGTCTTCCTGCAGCGCTTCGCCGCCCCAGTTCTTGAGGTTGAAGGGTGGGTTTGCCAACACATAGTCAAACTTTTCATTCTTGTGCTGGTCGGTGCTGAAGGTGTCTGCATAGTTGCCCAAATCGGCCTCGATGCCTCGAATACCGAGGTTCATCTTTGCGAGCTTCCACGTGGTAGGGTTGCTCTCCTGGCCAAAGATGGTGATGTCCTGTACCACGTTGCCGCCATGGTGCTCGACGAAGGCGGCGGACTGCACGAACATGCCTCCGCTGCCGCAGCAGGGGTCGTACACACGACCGTGGAAAGGCTGGAGGATTTCAACCAGCGTGCGCACGATGCACGACGGCGTATAGAACTCGCCGGCGTTTTTGCCCTCCATTGATGCGAATTTCTGCAGGCAATATTCGTATGCGCGCCCTAACAGGTCTTTCTCGCTCTCGTTATCGGTCATTTGTACGTTTGTGAATAAGTCAACGACGTCGCCCAAGCGCCTCTTGTCTAGTTCGGGACGAGCGAAGTTCTTGGGCAGCACGTCTTTGAGCTTGTCGTTCTCGCGCTCGATGGCGCGCATGGCATTGTCAATGATCTGGCCAACTTCGGGCGTATGCGCCGCCTGTGAGATATTCACCCAACGTGCTTCTTCGGGAACGAAGAAGACATTCTGCTCCATGTAGCAGTCGCGATCCTCCTCGTCGCCGTAACCCTCTGCGACGAGCTCTAGGTAGCGTTCGTCGAAACGGTCTGAGAGGTACTTCAGGAAAATAAGGCCTAACACGACGTTTTTGTACTCGGCAGCGTCCAAGTTGCCACGCAGCACATCTGCAGCGTTCCACAGCTGATCCTCAAAGCCAACGTCGGCCGTGTTCTTCTTGGTGTCCTTAGCCTTGCTTTTAGCCATGCTGTTTTAACTCCCTATGCTGCATTGTCGGCCCAGAGTTCGCACTGATCCATCACGGTGGCCAGTGCCGACTCCATGCCCTCTGGCGGATACTTATGATGTTTGAGCAGACGCTTAATTGCAACACGCATAGCAGCGCGTGCGCTTTGTTTCTTCTGCCAATCGACCGTGCGCATTTCGCGCATCTTCGCAGCGAGCTCTTGCGTGATGGCGACCAGCTCGTCATTTCTTTCGCGATAATAATCAGCGACTGCTTGCGGTTGTGTTAGCGCCTCGTAAAACGCAAACTCCTCTTCGCTAAGCCCAAGCTCCTTTGCCTTTTGGTTTTCGGAAAGCATCTCTTTTGCCATCTTGAGCATTTCTTCGAATACCTCGGCGTTTGTGAGCTGTCCATTTAGATAGCTATTTACCATGCCTTGCATGAGTTCTGAGTACTTCTTTGCCTGCGTCACGCTCTTTCTGCGGTAGCCCTTGATCTGGTCGTCGATGAGTTTTTTCAACAACTCGTAAGCCAAGTTCCTCTCTTTCATACGCGAGAGGCTCGACAGAAACTTGGGATCAAAAATCGAAACCGTTTCGTCTTCCACCTTAAACAGGTCTATTACGCCGTCGGTATGGACGATGTTCTGTTCGAGTAGTGCATTGATGCGGTCATTTACCTGCTTAAGGGTAAGTTTGCCTCCGTTTTTGCTGTGGGTGCCGCCCTGCTCGGTGAGCTGAAGGATGAGCTCTCGAACAACCTGGAAATAGCCAGCCTCGATGCGCTGCATGTCTGTTGCGCGACTTTTGGCGAGTCCATAGGCTTTGAGCATGACTCCTGCCTGCTCAACAAAGTCTCGGGTGGTATCTTCGTCGCCGGGTGCAAGGATATGATTTACTCCACCCGTTATGAGTTCGCTTCGACGTGCGGCGGACTCGGTGCTCATGAATTCCGAATAATCGTAACCAAACATTTTGTCGCGACAGACCGCCAGTTTTTCCAAGAACTTAGGATAGGCGGTTTTCCCGATATCCATGTCGCCGTATTTCTTTTGGTCGCGTTTGGTGTAGTCCTTCATGGCGCGTTTAAGGGCGTTGGCTATGCCTACGTAGTCAACAACCAATCCGCCAACCTTGTCTTTATATACTCGGTTTACGCGTGCGATTGCCTGCATCAGGTTATATCCGCGCATGGGTTTATACACATACATGGTGGCAAGGCTCGGCACGTCAAAACCGGTGAGCCACATGTCTACGACGATTACGATTTTGAGCTGGTCGGCGTCATCCTTAAAGCGCTTTGCCATCTCCTTGACATGGGCCTTATTGCCTACGACGTCGAACCACCACTCGGGGTCCTGATTGCCCATGGTCATGACAACGCCGAGCTTGCCCTCGTCCTTCCAAGAGGGTCGCAGTTTGCATATACGTTGATATATAGCCATGGCGGCGGGGCGCGAATACGCAACGATCATTGCCTTGCCGGTGAGTTCGTGCGCACGGTTGGTCTCATAGTGCTCTACGATGTCCTGACATAGGGCATCGATGACTTCGGGTGCACCTAGAACGGCGTCCAGATTTGCAAAGTTGCGCTTGCTTGCATCAATGGTTTCGGCGTTAGCCTGCTCGGTGAGCTTTTCGTACTCATCATCAACTTTTGCAAGGATGCCCTGATCCAGCTTGAGTGCGACGACGCGGCTCTCGTAGAACACGGGTCGAGTTGCGTCGTCCTCTACTGCCTGGGTCATGTCGTAGACGTCAATATAATCGCCGAAAACCTCGCGAGTCGATCGATCTTCGGCAGAAATGGGGGTGCCGGTAAAGCCGATGAAGGTCGCATTCGGAAGGGCGCGGCGGATGAGCAGTGCGGTGCCCGTGTGCTTCTTGCCGTCACGGTCGTATTTCTCCTCGAACCCGTACTGTCCGCGGTGCGCCTCATCTACCATCACTACGACGTTCTTGCGCTCGGAAAGGGCGATGGCCTCCTCCTCGAACTTCTGCATGGTGGTGAAAATGATGCCGTTGGCGCGGCGGCTCGAGATCTGCTGCGCAAGATCGGCACGGCTCTGCGCCTGAACGGGCATCTGGCGCAGGAAGTCTGAGCATTTGGAGAACTGTGCGAACAACTGCGAGTCGAGGTCGTTGCGGTCGGTGATCACCACGATGGTGGGGCTGTCGAGTTTCTCTTCGAGCAGATGGGCAAGGAAAACCATCGAAAGCGACTTGCCCGAGCCCTGCGTGTGCCAGAAGACGCCGCCCTTGCCGTCGCCGCCGATGGCCTCATGCACGCTCTCGAGTGCCTTGTTTACCGCGAAGTACTGATGGTACCCCGCGAGGATTTTCGCGTCCTCGGAGAACAGGATGAAGTTCTTCAGGATGTCGATGAACCGCTCCTTGGGGAACATGCCATCCAGTGGCGTCTTCCAATCGGCGTACTGGGTGGCCTCGTAGTTTCCGTCGACACTCTTCCACTCCACGAAGCGCGACTCGTTTGCGGTAATCGTGCCGACCTTGGTGTGAAGCATGTCGCTGGTGACGCAGAAGGCGTTGTACACGAAAAGCGATGGGATCTGTCGTTTGTAGTTTTGAATCTGTTGGTAGGCATCTTCGCTGTCAGCGTCGGCTCGAGCGGGTGACTTTAATTCAAAGAGAACGAGCGGAAGCCCGTTGACGAATACGATGATGTCTGGACGCTTGTTGGTGCCACGCTCGATGTAGGTCCATTGGTTAACAATGTGGAAGCTGTTCTTTTCGGGATTGTCGTAATCGACCAAGTGCACGATGTCCGTATGCTCTTCTTTGCCGTCAAACCAGCTTGTCTCCACACCGTTCTGGAGCATGTCCATAAAGATGCTGTTCTTGGCGATGAGGTCGCTGCCCTCGATTTCCTTTAGTCTGGTTATTGAGGCATCAATCGCGCGTCGATTGAGCGTGGGGTTAATGCTCTCAAGAGCGGGCCCAATGATGTCAGGCAGGAAGGCGTCGTCAAAGGCGTCGGAGGAACGAGCAACATCAGGTCCATAGAGGTGCTCGTACCCCAGGCTCGTTTGCAAGTGGTCAATGATGCCTTGTTCGAAAGCATCCTCATTAAATGACGTTGAGGAGCTGTAATCGACAGCAATCATGCGCACTCCTTACCTTATGCTTCTTCGACGTTGGTGAGCCTGTCCACCATTGCATTCTAGCAGTTAATCTTGCATATATTGGTATATCTGACACCCGTTGGTCGCCATTTCTCTTATCGGTTGATTACATTAGAATGGCAGTCAGTGGCAGGGCTCGTTTATTAATTAAATCGGCTTCAATTTACAGGCACTCGTGTTGTGACAGTTGGCCAAGCGCTTGCTTGAAGCTGTTGTTGGTGATCTTGAGGTCGTTTCCCGTTTGCATTTTAATGAGTGTCGGGTAGTCATCCGGATTGTTCTCAACGCGAGCGATGAAACTCGAGGCTTCATCGGCGCCCGGAGTCTTGTGAGGCATGGGGCCCGCAAGTATTGCGGCGTAGCCCATCGAGCCGCGTATTTTGCCGAAGTTGAAGTGCTTGAGTCGGGAATATTCGAGCTGGAACTCAAATCGATTCGGATCGAACCCTTTCTTGCGGGCGATACTGCGCAGCTTGTCGACGTTAACGGCGCTTGCGCCGACAACGAGGATCTTACCCAGAAAACGTTCCTCATGGGGATCGTTTTCGCTTACGAGAAGGTCGGACATTCCAAGGGATGCCAAAAGATCCTCTAGGGTGTCTTCGCGATTCGCCTTTGTTATGGCGGGTAGTAGTTCGAGCCCCATGCGCCCCATCATCTCGTCGCAAAGGTCGGAGAGCTCCTGAATGGTGAGATGCGCCAAGGCTAACCCTCCTCATCGAAAAGGTCGGTAAGTTCCTGGCGGGCTCGAGATAGACGTAACTTTAACAACTTGATCTCGTCTGTCTTGGCGAGATAGGCATCGGCAATCGTCTTCTGACGATCGGCGTCCTCGAGGGGCACCTTGATGTTGCTGAGAGCTTTGATGGGCACACTGGGTATGGTAGTGCCGACTGCTTCGCGGGCAAGGAGCTCTTTTCCAGTGGGGCTCGAGAAAAACGCTGCGAGATAGTAGGGGTCAATCTTTTCTCTGTTGGTGCTCAATACGTACAGGTTTCCATTCGCGATGATTTTTCGATCTTCGGGAACTTCGGCAACCGCAACCTTGAATGGGGCTCCAGACTTTGAGATGAGGACGTCACCGTCGTGGATGCGATGCTTCTCAAGCTTCATGTCGAGCGTGGAGAGGTTTGGAAGGTCGTCGTCGATAGACCCATCAGAGATATTTCCCAGGTTGAGATAGCTGAGTCCGGTGTCTTCGTCACAGACAAGTGCATCGAGTTCTGCTGCGCGAACGCTTGCGCCTCGCATGATTTTTGCGACGCTCCCGAGCTCAACCCCATTCGGGACCTCGATTTCTTTTTCGAGATAACGCTTTGCAGAGAGATCGAAGTCACGCGCCGCAATTTCATCAAGTGTTTTGAAAACACTCTTTTCGGAATCGGTGCCGAGGCGCTCGACAATCGCGTTAATGGCGGTTTCGTCAATTGAGCAGCTGCGGCGATCATTGGTGCCTAAATCAGTTGCATCGACAAAGCGAACCCCCTTGGAGCCGCCTGCGCTAAGGATGACGAATGACGTTTGAATCATCGTGTAGGGAGCAAAGACCCCCTTAGGCAGTGCGACAATCGCTTTAATGAAACCGTTCTTAACGAAATATTCGCGAACAGGTTTATCCATGCCATTGAAGCACGCGCCGTTCGACATGACTGCGGCGGCGGTCCCGTCCTTTTTAAGGGAATCGACAAGAAGACGGTTGAAGACCCAATCGGATGACGACGGGCGGCTGTAGCGTTCCTGGCCTTTCATGACTTTCTCAATGTAATTAGAACTCTTATAGAACATCTTGGTCTGCATTCCCCAGGGGTAGTTGGAGAATGCTTTATCTACAGGATTGCACTCGATGCTGCTGTCGAAATAGCGAAACATGTCATCACAGGCATAGTAAATCTGCGAACTCTTGACTTTGGAACGGAGCTTTGCGATGGCAAGGGTGTTCGAATTTAGTTCGACGCCCATAAGTTTGGCATCGGGGCATTTCGTCGCGGCAGCTTCGAGAAAATTGCCCGTTCCGCAGCCGAAGTCAATGACCTTCTCGCCGGACTTAATATCTAGAACAGCAAGTGCGAGGTGCGCGATTCCCTCGGGGGTCGAGGACTCTCCGCCAAAGATTCCCTGGCTGATCGGGCCGTCCTGAAGGAATTTGTCGATTGCTTCTTCGTTGAAATTGGAAAGAGCGGCAAGGAGTTCGTCGAATGATCCGTCTGCGGCAATTCGTTTATAGGCGTGATCGAGCAGAGCAGCGATATCGCCGTCACCCTGGGATGCGAGCTCAATCATTTCGGCGTGGTCGTCGCATCTGCCGGTTTTCTGAGCGAAGCGCGCGAGATAAACGAGCGGATAGAGATAGTCGGACGGCAATGAACTGCGGAGACGGGTCGTGAGAGTCCAGCTGATTTCCTTTGCCTGTGCGTTGACGTTAAACAATTTGAATCCTTTCATTGATTGGTTATCAATAACCGCTGATTGAACTATAGCACATAAGGTTATTGATAACCAGATGGTTTTCAGGTTATTTATAACCAAAGCCCTTGTTCTAGTCGCATTGATCCGTCGGAGCCAGCTGGTTTTGCCCACAAGCTAATGATTTGGTAACGGATAAAGGCATGAGAGCTGAATCGGAGCAGCGCGCAATTGCTGTTTCAATCTATTCACTGTTGAGGACGAGAGCGCACGGCATGCCATCTCACGGTTTTGGAACAGTGCCGATCTAACTGGTAATCTAGCAATATGACAGCTCGAACCGCAATCTAACCGACGTCAACAAAGAGGAGTAGAAATGGACAACGACACACTGCTGTTTAGGGATAAGGGTGCCGGTGTATTCAAGGAAATCTGCATCTACCCGAACCGGATCACCACGCTCAAGAAGAACCGCTTCTTCGGCACGCATGAAGAGGTGGTTTACCTGAATGACGTTACCGGTGTCTATAGAATCAATGGCAAGCAGGTGATCTTGAACAACAGGCTGCGGACGGGCTATGACTACAGGCTGAGCAGCCGCTCCCAGGCACAGGAATTCGTGAGGGTCCTGAACTCGATTATGTAGCCGATAGCTATTCCCCGCACGCGCGGTGGTGATCCCTCAGGTAATACAACGGGCATTGCGCTAGCCTGCTGTTTCCCACACACGCGGGGATGATCCCTGCCTGTCCGAGGATGAAGTCAGGCGGCCGGACCGTCTCGTCACGATGTGACTCGACACGCTAGAGGACAGGGTAGAGCGTCACGTTCTGACGAGCATGGAAGGCTGCGAGTGCCTGGGCAAGTCCGGGGAGTGGCTTAGACGGCGGGATGGCTTTAGCTCCGCTCCCTTGGGGGTCGAAAGATATGAAGACATACGTTTATCAGGCGGTGCTCACGCCCGATGAGGACGGTGGTTACGACGTGGAGTTTCCCTCGCTACCGGGATGCTTTGCCTGCGGTGACACGATTGCCGAGGCCGCCGAGCAGGCCGTGGACGCGGCGAGCACCTACGTGGCTGTGCTCGTGAGGGACGGCCTCGCCGTGCTGGAGCCCGAGTTTATCGAGCCCGCAGACGGCGGCCTCTCCATGATGGTCGCCTTCTCCACGGACGAGGGGTATATCGTGGAGGGGGAGACGGTCTCGGCGGCCGGAGCCGCGCGCGGGCTCTCCGTTTCCCCCGGCAGGATTACCCACATGCTCGACTCGGGAATCCTCACGGGCTACCGCAAGGGCCGCCGCACCTATGTGACCGTGGAGAGCATAGCGGCGCGCCTGACCGACACGCCCCGCTCGGGCAGGCCCAAGCGGGGCGTGGTCGCATAGCTTTTGTCCGTCATGAAAGGTGGCCGTAAAAAGGGCTCTTCGGCTGTCCCCCGGGGCGAACTATTTATGCCGAGTTGAGGTAGCGATTGCCTCTCGAGAAGTCTGGGAAATGTCCCGAAAAGCGTCGCCGCTCTATCTGGCGCCTCGGTTATCTCCAGGATAGTGAGCCCAACGCCGCGCAGTGCCCTGACCCTCTCCATCATTTTCCTAGCATATGCTATGTAGACTCCAAGCCGAACCTCGATTGTCCAACTTCTTCTCCGTAATCTCGCTCCTTTCTGTCCATTCGGGGCGCAAACTTTTGGTTTTAGATCCCGATGTTGGTAGATGTAAATAAACGGTGGAGCGGCTGCAAAAGATCCGCCTCGCTGGGTAAAATCAGGATGTGCCGCGGAACCCGCTCCTCAGCTACTCAAACTTCGGAGACGCGGGCAACGCAGGTGCTAATGTCTAAAGGGCCGGCTGCAACCGGCCCTTTTCATGACTCCCTTCGCTATCCGTTACTGCTTATATTCCCGCCAGATCGAGTAGAGGTTCCGGGCAATGCCGGTCACATACATCGAGAGGCGCAGGATTTCAAGAAACAAGTTCATAGGCTTCACCCCAATCGGAGATCGGAGCGTTGCCCGCAGGCGGATTCCGCGGCAGTCAAGATTTTACCTCACAGGCCGCGGTGGGAGGCACCCTGCCCATCCCCTGGTTTGGAGCAGTGTCGATCTAACGGGCAATCAAACCCCTAGCGCTCTTTGAATTGAGCAAGCATCTGCCCGAAGAAGCTGAGCCCGGATGGCTCATAAATGAGTGAACCGCCGTCCGCGGTCCTGTAGAGCCCGCAGGGGAGGTAGCGCCCGTCGGGGAGGACATAGAGGTTGGCTTCTTTCTTCAGTCCTGCTGGAAATAGCGGAATCCCGTTTTCGTCCATTTGGAACTCATCAATATTCGCGATCTCTCTTTCCATGGCGCCTGCTGGTCAGTTTCTATCGTAAGTGCGCCCTAAAACAAACACTGCTCTATCAGCTCTTTACCGCGCAAGGCGTCGATCCACTCTCGTGGAATTGCGTCGATGCCGTATGCCGTGCCGGCGAGCGCACCTGCGACGGCTGCGGTGGTGTCGGTGTCGTCGCCCAGGTTGACGGCGGCAAGCACGCAATCTTCGTAGCTGTTAGTGTTGACGAAACACCAGGTGGCTGCTTTGAGCGTGTCGCGCACGAAGCCGCCAGACCTGATTTCATGCTCGGGCACGTCTTTCAGCTGGAGCACCCACGAGGGAAGCGCGTCGTTCATCACATCCCTCATTAGCTCGATAAATATGACGCATGCATCGGTCGACGTTCTGTGGGCGTGCGTAATCGCGGAGACCTCGCAGATCTCGTCGTCTGTCGCATCGGTGAACGCCAGGGGAGCGATGCGCATGAGCGATCCGTTGCCGTTGTCGCGCTCGCCGGAGCCTCCTTTGCCGGTGTGCAAGGCGCGGGCGGTCGTGCCGCCATAATCGAAAACGCCGTCGATCGTATACTCGCCACGGGCAATCCAGCTGACGAATTTGTCGCGCATGTCTGCGGTGTCGATGTGCCCAAGCTCTCTAATCGAGTCGCAGGTAGCAAGCGTCATGGACGTGTCATCGCTCCAGGTGCCGGCGGGCTGCCCGTGCGTGCCGTAGCCGATCATGTCGGTGCATTCGAACGTGCCGCGAGGCATAAACTCGTATGGAACGCCCAGCGCGTCGCCGACGGCAAGCCCATAGATGCAATCGCGTAGTGTTGTTTTCGGTCTGTCTGTCATGGAGCGCTCCTCTTATGTCGGGGGATATGAAACGCCGTCGGGGGTATCGGTCGCAACGTGCTGCTACCCTTGCGCTTTGCCATTAGTCGCTTCGTTGATGGCGCGGTACTCGGCACTCAGCTCGCGCGCCAGCTCTTCCTTGCTTGGAAGATACGGCAGGTATTTGGCGGCAAACACTTGGTCGTTGTCTTCGGGCAGCGTGTACTCGACAATCGAATCGCTTTTGTCCGCGCAGAGCACGATGCCTATGGGCGGATTGTCGCCTTCGTTCATGAGCTCGCGCGTGTAGTAGTTCACATACATTTGCATCTGGCCCAGGTCCTGATGCGTAAGGTCATCGGTCTTAAGGTCGATGAGCACGAAGCAGCGCATCAGATAGTTGTAAAAAACAAGGTCAATATAGAAATGGCGTCCATCAAAGGTGATGCGCTTTTGGCGCGCCTCGAAAGCGAAGCCACGACCAAGCTCCAGCAGGAACTTCTGAAGATGCGTGATGAGCGCCTGCTCTAGATCGCTCTCGCGAAACGTAGCATCGTCCGAGAAACCTAAAAACTCCAGTACATATGGGTCGCGGATGATATCCTCGGGGCGACGAGCCGGGGCGCTCTCTTGGATTTCCTGGGTGACGGCCTCTTTGTCCTTGCTGGTAAGTAGGCGCTCGCGGAACATGGTGTTGATCTGGCGTTCGAGCTGGCGCGTGCTCCAGCGAGAAACGGCGCATTCGTTCATGTACCATGTGCGAGCATCAGGGTCGGGAATGCGCATCAACCTGCGGTAATGTGTCCAGCTCAATTCGGGACGCAGTGAGTCCCGAATTGGAAATGCAAGATAGAACTGACGCATTTTGCGCAGCTCTCTTGCTTCAAAACTTTTACCAAAATCCTTGGTAAGTCTGATTGCGAGGGCCTTGAGCAGCGCCTCTCCATACTTGGCGCGCCCCTCTCCGCCCTGTTCATCAACAATACTCTTGCCGATCTCCCAATATGCCTCAACCATCGCAAAGTTAACGGCGGTATAGGCCTTGTCGCGAGCGGCGTTGAGAATCGAGGAGACCTGCTTGTAAAAACCTTCGGGCACGATTGCCGATTCTCCACGGTTTACCAGTTCGCCCATCACTGTCGCCCCACTTTCCTTTTGTGGAATGCGTCTTTATCGCATTTAGTTTAAAGCCTCGCGCGGACACGAATCGCTGTGCTGTCTGACATCTTCGCATGGGGCCTTGCGGTGACTAAAATGTGACCATAGAGGCAGTTTTAGCGAATCCCACGGCAGTGACGCGTATGGACAATAACACGCTGCTATTCCAGGACAAAGGTTCGGGTAGGTATAAAGACGTCAAGATCTACCCCAACCGTATTGAGGTGCTCAAGAAGGGCACTTTTGGTGGCAAGCACACCGAGATTGTCTATCTTAAGGACATTACGGGGGTCAACAGGATCAAGGGCCGCGATGTTTTTCTGCGTAACAGGCTGTTGACTGCTTGTGTTTTTAGCCTGAGCAGCCGTGCGAAGGCCCAGGAGTTTGTTAACGCGCTGAACATGGTGATGTAGCCTATGGCGGCGTTTGGGCCAAGGTAAAAATCGGGGGCACAGAACGGTGTCCTGCGCCCCCCATTGAGTCGATGTGTCTAAAAGGCCGGCTTGCCTATTCGCTGCCGTCCCCAGCGTTTTCGCGGTCGTTGGCAAGCATTGCCGCGCCGGCGACCGTTGTCGCTACGGCGGCGGCAGCGAGCCCGGCGGCAATGCCGGAGCCGTCGCCCGTGTCGGCGAGTTTTCCGCCCGAGTTCTTGCCCTTGTTGCCCTTACCGTTCTTATCAGCGCTGCCTGCGTTGGAACCCGTGCCACCGTCGGTGCCGGTGCCGCCTGCACTGCTCGAGGCCGCTACGGTAAAGCTCGCGGCTCCGTCATTAGCAAGCTTGTAGTTTTGCGCCGCGTCGCCCAAAAGACCGTTCGCGCGCACCCAGTACGTTCCCGCGGTAAATGCCTCGCCCTCGGCCATTGCCGTGCCCGGAGCGCCGTCCGCGTCGTGCACAAACTCGAGCTGAGCCGTGCAGGCATCGTTTTCGAGTTTGCCCTCGAGCAGCGCCGCGACCTTTGTGCGCACATCCTCGCCGGCCTTAAGGCCTTCGAGCCCCTCAAAGTGGGGTGTCAGTGCGCGCGGATCGATATCGATGGGCACGGATCCCTGCAGCCCCGTAACGGTCTCGTTGCCCAAGGCGTCGACATCCACGTATTCGATGGTAAACGCATGGCCCGAAGCCGCCACGTTGAGTACGTTGCTGCTGTCGACAAGGCGGAAATGGCCCTCGCCAACGGTCTTGCCATCCTGGAGCGAGGCATCGCTCAGCGAGTCGCCGTACGTCATGCGCATGCGGGTCGGGAGGCAGCACGAAGCCGACTGCGTGTGCTTCGTATCGTAATTGTAATTGCGCTGGTAGATGCTCCGGGCCAGCGCCGCATCAACAAAGTCGGATGCGATGATGCCAATGTGTTTGAGGTAATCTGACTTTGTATCCTCGGTGCCGCTGGGATTGATGTACGGGCTCTTGTACAGATGCTCGTTGACTACTCGTGCCGAGGTAAAAGGATTGCCTCCGTGCGACAAGCCCGTGCAGCTGGTGTAGTTGATAGACCAGCAACGCTCCTGGACTTGCACCTCGGCCCCGGCATCGTCCACGACGTCCACCTTGTTGCACGTGCGCCCGGTCGTTTCCTTCAGCGCATTATCGACCCAGCTGAGCTTGTCGGTTCCCGTGAGTTTGTACTTGTCCTGGGCATATACCTTGGTGCAATAGGGCTCTTCATTGCCCGTTTCCCCTATGGCTTCAAATCCCCGCGCGTCTTGGACGAGACACATCGACTGCCCGGAATGCGCCTTGATCTTGTCATCCCATTGGGTGAGGTCGAGGCCCCACGTGTGGCCGCTTACGCTGTTGCCGGCGAGCCCAAATCGACGCAGCAGGACGATCTTTCCGCGCACCTCGCCCAGCGTGGGGACGTGGCTCGACGTGTAGAACAGGTTGGGGTTATCGGCCATAACCTTGGCGAAGGCCGTCGTTATGCTTTCGTCGGTAGCCTCATCGTTGCCGCGCGATGCGAGCATGATGAGCGCTTCTGACGGGTTTTCGTTCAAAAACGTTTTGAAGTACCCGATGACATCGGAGAGATGCAGATAGTTCCCGTCTTTTTTGAGTAGGTAGAAAATCCCGTGGTCGATGCCGGGGTCATCGCCCTTTCCGAGCCGGATATCAAAATAGCGAATGCCTTCGAGCAACTGCGTGGGAATGTAATCCTGCTGGCATTTTACTTGCGAGGATTGGGGCTCAGTGTCGTTGTCCACGCTGCAGGTGCCCGAATCGTGCGTACCCGGGATGCTCAGCTCGTCGAGGAACTTGTTGTCGTCGACGTATTTCATCCAACATGGTCCGTCGACGTAGCTGCTGTACGTGATCCAGTCGAGGCTGCTAACCGTGGCATCGTTCTTTTTCATGTCGTAACCGATAAGTTCGAGCTCCCACGGAATGCTCTTACTCTTATGGCAGATCTTATTGTTGTCCTGGTCTTCGCCGTTCGATTCTATTGCCAGGTACTTAATGTCTTTTTTCTCGGTTTCTTTCTCGACCGTGCGGTCTCGGATGATATAGGTTCCGTTTGATTGACGCTCGAACGCAAAAGCGCGGCTGGGCTTGTTGTCATACTCGCCGCCCCATACGTGGATGACCTTTCCATCTTTGTCAGAGTCGTCGTCGACCGACCAAATGCTGTAGCCCGTCTTTTTATGCTCTTCGAAATTGAGCAAGGTGCGGATAGCATACCAGTTTGTATCGTCATTCTTGGTCGTTACGTTCTCAAGGATGAGCTTGCTGGACGTGCCGTCGTTAAACAGGTGGCAGACGTTGCCGCGAACGTTGCCGTCTTGGTTGACGCTCGCGGTGCGAAAATAGCCCGCGGGGCGAAGGCGAATGACGAAATTGTCGAGGCTGTCCGACGGTGCGGGTGTGTTGTCTGCAAATGCCGCTCGCAGGGGAATGCCCGGCGCTGCGGTTTCGGGCAGGCTTGCAAGTGGTGACAACGCCGCAAGCCCTAGGCCCAGCGTAAACGCTCGGCGGCTGATGGCATGGTGTTCGGTCATAACTTCTCCATTCGCAGAGTGCGGTTATGCGATAGTTTTGGTCACTATACTGCCCAGATGTTTAAAGATGCTGGTTTAATTGTCTGCGCGGCGCAATAAATCGGTGGGCGGACGTGTTGGGGTGTTTGTCGTTTTCGTACTGTTGCCACATTTGGGGCGGTTCCGGCGTCCGGCATCCTCGCGTTCGTCGGCTACAGGCATAAGAAAGGGAGGGTCGGTTTACCGGCCCTCCCTGGGTACGAAGCGCTGGGGTACCGTCGCTTGTTTGCACTGCGACCGTGTTTCCCGTTGCGCTCGCCAGTCGCTTAGCGCTTGATCTCGATATCGTCGAGCTTGACGTCCATGGCCTCGGTCTTGGCCTCGGCGATGTCGTCGGCAAATTCCAGAGACTTCATCATGGTCTCGACGGCGTCCTTGTGCTCCTCGACGTTGTCGATACGCACATACACACTGCCGCCGTCAACGTCGGTGAAGTATTCGGTCGTTACGCCGCCCGAGTGTGTATAGGAAGCGTTGCGCCAAGTCTTGCCGTTGTACTTGACGGGGTCATTTTCGGTCCACTCAAAGCTGGCATTCCACTTTGCCTCGTAGTCGAACAGCTCGTCGGCGTTCTTGTCAGGATCGAAGACGGGGATGAAGCGATCGCTGGCGTGCTCGCTCTCGGTGAACTTAAACTGGGCCCTGTCGGCGGTGTCGCCGGCAACGTCGGTAATCTCGACGCCCTCGGGAACCTCGACCTTAAACCAAATGAAGTCGGTCCTCATATCCACGGCTGGCTTTTCTGCCCCGCCGCCACCGCCACTTCCGGTAGCGTCGCCGCTGCCACCGCAGCCCACCAGGGCAACTGCGGCAAAGAGACTGATGCAGAGGGTGAGAATCGCAAAGGCCTTCTTTTTCATGGTCGTGTCCTCCTCGATCTGTAACCGCCCATGGATTACCTGTCTTTACTGTACGCGTGGACGGCTCGCTAGGGTGGGCCATGTGTCCCATTCTGAGGGCCGGATTTGCGCCGTTAAGTGGCAATATGTTCGGGCGCAAAAGAGGGGAGGGCTGGTGCTGTCGGCCCTCCCCGGGTTGGGCGCCCGTTGTTTTAATGGGGCGCATGTGCGCGGGTGCGCGTAGGCGCGTGCGGGTGTCCCGTTACTTGATCTCGATGCTCGAAATCTCGACTTCGCGTGCCTCGGAAACTGCCTCTTCCATGTCATCGGGGAACTCGATGGAGTTGAGGAGTGCCTCGGCTTCTTTCTTGTACTGGTCGAAGTTCGAGATGAGGACGTAGACGCTTCCCGGCTCAACATCGGTAAAAAGCTTGGTTGAGATGCCGCTGTTGTCCTCGTATGTTCCGACGAGCCACGTCCTGCCGTTATACTCGACGGACCCGCCATCCTTCCACTGGAACGTATCCCCCTTCTTTTCCGCCTGGTCGGCGTGGGATTCCTCGGCCGTCAGCGCTTTTTTCCAAACGGGGATAAAGCGATCGGCCGAGGCGTTCTCGTCTTCGGGGAAGGTGAGCTGGACCCTGTCGGCATTCTTGCCGGCAGAGTCGCTTACGCCGACGCCCTCGGGCATCTCGACCTTAAACCAGATGTAGTCGGTCTTCTTGGCGACGGGGGCCTTTTCCTTGCTCTCGCTCTTGGGGGCGCTGCCGCCGCCCGATGCGCTCCCGCCGCAGCCCACAAGGGCGAGCGCGGCAAAGAGGGCGATGCAAAGGGAAAGGATCGATAGGGTCTTTTTCTTCATGGTGGCGTCCTCCTTGTCTGCCAGGGACATCGTGTGCCGCGGATCGCTGGGGCGGCGGTTACGCATGCGCATGATGTCTTTGTTTACTGTGCGGTTATTCTTCCATTCGTCGTCCGGTGCCGTGATGAGCTTGCCCCAACATAGGGCTCCTTACCTATATGTATGCCCCAGTTGCCGCTGCCCGGAAGTCTCGAAAGGTGGGCCATGTGTCCCATGTTTGCGGTGCCGACGCCTATCGTTCGTCATAGAAATCCGCGATGGCCAGGTGCGCTGACGCTTATGTACTTATGGGCTAGACTTAGCACCATTATGTGATCGATGCGGTCGGTCGGCGGTTTCCACCCGACCGATGTATATGACTTGAAGGTGCATGCGTATGAGCCAAGAGATGATGGACAAGACCTGCCGCGGGTTTGCCGAGGCGCTTGCCGCGCGCGAGCCGGTTCCCGGCGGTGGCAGCGCGAGCGCCTTTGTGGGCGCGCTGGGCGCCTCGCTGTGCGGAATGGTTGCCCGCTACGGTGCGACTAATCCCGCGCTTGCTGATCGTGCGGATGACCTGACGCGCGCGTTTGCCCAGGCTGATGAGCTGGCCCAGGAGCTTGTCGAGTTGGTTTCCGAGGACGTTCGTGCCTACAGGCGGGTGTCCGCGGCGTACGGTATTCCGCGTGACGATCCGGCTCGAGCGACCGCGATTCAGGATGCGCTGCATGTGGCCGCTATGCCGCCGTATCGCATTATGGATGCCTGCGGGCGTGCGCTGGCGCTGCTCGAGGACATGGCCGACAAGGGTTCGCGTCAGCTGCTGTCCGATGTGGCGTGCGGCGCCGTGTTCTGCCGTGCCGCTATGCAGGGCGCGAGCTTGACGCTCTTTGCGAACACCACGTCTATGAAAGATCGCGCTCGTGCTGAGGAGCTCGAGACGGCGTGTGATGAGTTGCTCGACACATGGTTGCCGCGCGCCGATGCGCTGGCGCGCCGTGCTGCCGACGCCGCAAGAAAGAGGGGATAGCCATGGCAGAGCTGCTGAAGGGTGTTCCCGTTGCCCGCGCTTTGACCGAGGAGCTCGCTGCTCGCTGCGTGGCTTTGCGCGAGCGCGGCGTTGTGCCGACACTGGCCATCGTTCGTGTGGGCGAGCGCGAGGACGACCTGTCCTACGAGCGCGGTGCCCTCAAGCGCTGCGAAAAGGTTGGCATTGAAGCTCGTCGCGTGTTGCTGCCTGCCGATGTTTCGCAGGATGAGCTGCTGGCGGCCATCGAGGACATCAATGCCGACCCCGCTGTTCATGGCTGCCTGATGTTTCGTCCGTTGCCTGCTGGGCTTGACGAGGACGCAGTTGCCGCGGCACTCGATCCTGCCAAGGATGTTGACTCCATGACGCCGGCCTCGCTGCTTACCACGCTTTCGGGGCGAGGCGAGGGCTTTGCTCCTTGCACGGCCGAGGCCGTGCTGTCGTTGCTGGACCATTACGGCCTTGAGCTGGATGGTGCCAAAGTCGTGGTCGTCGGTCGATCGCTGGTGATTGGCCGTCCCGTTGCCGCCATGCTTACGGCTCGCAATGCCACAGTGACGACGTGCCATACGCATACGCGCGACTTGGCTGCCGAGTGCCGTTCTGCCGACATTGTTGTTGCCGCGGTTGGACGTGCACGCACGATAGGCGCGGATGCGGTTCGCGAGGGCCAGACGATTATCGATGTGGGCATTAACTGGGACGAGGCCGCTGGCAAGCTGGTCGGCGACGTCGATTTTGATGCTGCGGAGCCGATCGTTGGCGCAATTACTCCCGTGCCGGGTGGCGTGGGCGCTGTAACGACGGCGATTCTCGCCAAGCACGTGATCGAGGCGGCGGAGCGCGCATCGAAATAGGCGTTTGGGGCTGTTTGAGGGGTTAGCTATATACCACGCGGTCAAAAAATGCCAAATATGAGTACTGCTGCCAAGATAGTCACAAATGTTTTATGACATTTGGGCTTCCTAGCGATATCCATTATCGTTAGGAAGCCAATTTATTGAACCTATGGGGAATAACGTTGTCTTGCTTTTGGACAATTGGGGATTTCCGGCACTCATTACAAGGAAATTTGCTGCCACTAAATTGGTGACAGTACTCATATTTGGCATTTTTTGACCACGGGGGCTGCCGAGGCCGTGGTTTCGCCCTTTCTGCGCCGAAGCGATACACTGTTGCCGTTTGATTTCTTCGCTCAAGGAGGATGCGCATGCCGTGCACAACGATTTTGGTTGGTAAGAACGCGAGCTACGACGGGTCGACGCTGGTCGCCCGCAACGAGGATTCGTCCAACGGGGTGTTTGAGCCCAAGCGCATGCGCGTAGTGCATCCCGACGAGCAGCCGCGTGTCTACACGAGTGTCCTGAGCCACCTGACCGTTGAACTGCCCGACAATCCCATGCGTTACACAAGCGTTCCCGACGTTGTCCCGGGTCATGGCATTTGGGCCGAGGCCGGTTTCAACGAGCTCAACGTTGGCATGTCCGCAACCGAGACGCTTACCACCAACGAGCGCGTCCGCGGCGCCGATCCACTCGTGGACTACGTGCCCGCCAAGGGCAACGAGGGCGACGAAGGCTATGTTCCGGCGCAGCCCGGCGGTCTGGGCGAGGAGGACATGGTGACCCTGGTCCTACCGTACGCCAAGTCCGCCCGCGACGGCGTGCGTATCCTGGGCGACCTGCTCGAGCGCTACGGTACCTACGAGAACAACGGCATCGCCTTGAGTGACGTGGACGAGATCTGGTGGCTCGAGACTATCGGCGGCCACCACTGGATCGCCAAGCGCGTGCCCGATGACGCCTATGTGACCATGCCCAACCAGCTGGGTATCGACAGCTTTGACCTGGACGACGCCGAGGGCGCCCAGGCAGACCACATGTGCTCCGCCGACCTGCGCTCCTGGATGGCCGAGTGGCATCTGGACCTGACGCTGGGTGTTAAGGGCGACGGTCCCGCCGCGGTCTTCAACCCGCGCGAGGCCTTTGGCTCGCACGGCGACAGCGACCACGTCTACAACACGCCGCGCGCCTGGTACATGCAGCGCTGCCTCAACCCCAGCGATGTGTGGGACGGCCCCGACGCCGACTACACGCCCGAGAGCGACGACATCCCCTGGAGCCGCGTGCCCGAGCGCAAGGTGACCCTCGAGGACATCAAGTACGTGCTTTCGAGCCACTACCAGGGCACGGAGTACGACTGCTACGGCAGCAAGGGTACGCCCGCCACACGCGGTGCCTATCGTCCCATCGGCATCAATCGCAACAGCCAGCTCGCCGTGCTGCAGCTGCGCCCCTATGCGCAGCCGGCGTATCGCGCCGTACAGTGGATGGCGTTTGGCTCTAACCCGTTTAACGCGCTCGTGCCGCTGTACGCCAATGTCGAGACCATGCCCGAGTACTATGCCGACACGCAGGCTCGCGTGACGTCCGAAAACTTCTACTGGGCCAACCGCCTGATCGGCGCGCTGGCCGACGTCCGTTTTCATGAGTGCGGCCGCGCCGTGGAGGACTACCAGGAGAAGGTCGGTGGCATGGGCCACAAGCAGATCCATGACGTCGACGCTGCCGTAGCCGCCCTGCCCGAGGCCGAGGTGCCTGCCGAGCTTGCACGCGCCAATGAGGCCTTTGCCGAGCGTGTTCGCGTGGAGACCGATGCTCTACTGGGCAAGGTGCTCTACACCACGAGCTGCGCCATGAAGAACTCTTTCGCGATGAACGACAACGTGAGGTAGGGATTTCCCGTCGATCGAATAGCGCTAAAACGCTTTGTCGCTTTCGCTCAATCTTGGGTACAAGAACGCCAATGCAGTTGTTTGTGATTGGAGACAACCATGGTTATGAAACTCGATCAGCTTGTTAACGGCGCCATTAACGTGGGCTTTGGCGCTGCCGCCGTTGCTGTCGAAGGCGGCAAGAAGGTCCTCGACGACCTTAACACCAAGGGCGAGCAGGTCCGCAAGGACACCGCCACCCCCGATATCGCCCGCAGTGTGTCCGACATGTTCGAGCAGGCCGGCGGTACCATCTCCGATCTGACCGAGCGCTTGGGCATGCAGGGCGAGACCGCGGCCCAGCGCGTGCTCGACGAGCTCATCCTTGCCCGCGTCCGCGTTATGACCGCCCCCGAGCGCACGGCTTTCCTGGCCCATGTGCGCGACATCGTCGATTCGGTCGAGGACAACGTGACCTCGGTGCCCGTCGAGTCCGTTGAGCCCGACGATGCGAAGGATACCGAAGAGGCCGAGTAGCAGCGCAGATGGCAGATTCCACCACCGATTACAACAATCTAGATCCTTTGGGTGACGAGGCGGCGGTTGTCGATGAGGTCGATGCCGCCGTCTCGGGCGCTCGCAAAAAGCCGCGCGCTGTCGATATGGTGCCCGAAGAGCCCGACGCGATGGCGCCGGACGAGGAATACCAGCTCACGCCGGCGGGTCGTCGCGAACGCATCGGGCAGATTGTTCGCTTGGTCAAAAAGTACCGTGTGTGGGATAACCTCACGCCGGTTCGCTTGCGCCGCCTGCTCGAGGAGCTCGGCCCCATGTTCGTCAAGATGGGGCAGATTCTGGCCAACCGGTCCGAGATTCTGCCGCAGCGCTTTTGCGATGAGCTGCGCCGTCTGCGTTCCGACGTGGAGCCGGTGCCGTACGAGGTAGTGCTCCGCTGCTTGGAAGAGGAATACGGCCTGCGCCTGGGGGAGATGTTCGATGCGATCGACCCCAATCCGCTTGGTAGCGCATCGCTCGCGCAGGTGCACCGCGCTCGTCTGGTGACGGGCGAGGACGTGGCCGTCAAGGTGCAGCGCCCCGGTGCGCAGCAGGTTATGGCGCAGGACATCGATATCATCCGCTCGGTGGTGCGCATTGTTTCCAAGTTCGTCAACACCGATCAATTCGTTGACCTGCACGGCGTAGTCGAGGAGTTGTGGACCTCGTTTCGCGAGGAGACCAACTTTTTGGCCGAGGCCAAAAACCTCAACGACTTCTACGAGTTCC
Source organism: uncultured Collinsella sp. (assembly GCA_902482035.1). GTDB lineage: Bacteria > Actinomycetota > Coriobacteriia > Coriobacteriales > Coriobacteriaceae > Collinsella. The sequence goes on from CABSYW010000019.1 coordinate 24,424, forward strand.
ATAAGAGCGTTCATGGCGTGACGTGCCCTAAATCCTATCTGGACCTGTGCACCGAGCACGTGGTGGTTATGGACTACGTCGACGGCATTTCGATCGCCGATCCTGAACGCTTGGTGGCCGAGGGCTATGACTTGGAAAAGATCGGTGCCGCAATCGTCGAGGACTACTCGACGCAGGTGCTCGATGACGGCTTTTTCCATGCCGACCCGCATGCGGGAAACATCATTCTCAAGGACGGCATCGTCTACTTTATCGACTTGGGCATGGTCGGACGCATGTCGAGCCACGACCGCGGTATCGTCAAGGATATGATCTTTGCCGTGGCCGAGGGCGACGTGCCAAAGCTCAAGGATTCGCTCATGCGCTTCGCCGTGACGCGTGGCGACTCGGCTGAGCTCGATCATTCGGCCTTTTTGTCCGATCTTGACTTTATCGTGGCTGACTTTGCGGGCCTTGACCTGAAGGATCTGGATATCGGCGAGTTTTTGACCTCGCTGCTAAACTTGGCGCGCAAAAACGACGTTGAGCTGCCGAGCGTGGTGACAATGTTCGCGCGCGGCATGGTGACGCTCGAGGGTCTGCTGACCGAGTACATGCCCAACGTCAACATGATCCAGATCATTCAGGCTCATATCAAAAACGAGAAGAGCATCTATGCCCGCATGCGCGAGATGAGCCGCGACTTTGCCGCGAGCAGCTATCGCGCGGCAAAAGGCTCGCTCGAGGCGGCCGAGTATCTGGGCTTGGCTTCGCGTATGCTCACGCGCGGCCAGCTTAAGGTGAACACGCAGATCATGAGCAGCGATAAGGCGCTGCGACAGCTGGGCGGAATCATCGACCGCATGTCGATGGCGATTGTGATCGCCGGTCTGTTTATCGGTTCGTCGGTGGTGTACTATGCACGCATCGAGCCGGTTGTGTTTGGTATCCCAGTCATTGGCTTTATGGGCTACGTGAGCGCGCTGGTGCTGGCGCTTATGCTGGGTCGCAATATCTGGCTCAACAGCCACGGCGGCAAGCACTAGAGGCTGTGACCGTCACCGCATTCTCCTATCGCAAACAATAGCTTTTACCTTGGGCTTCGCCTGCGTGCGAGGCCCTTTTGCGTGATAGCATATTGACGGTTTTAATCGATGGCCTAGATGGTGGTGCGGAGACGCACGAATGCGCGGTTTTCCTGCGCGTTTGGGGGAATCGGGGTGCAAGTCCCCGGCTGTACCAGTAACCGTAATTCCTCTTGGCTCGGGATGTTCGCGTCGCAGATCGGACGGCGCGCCCGAGTCGTTAAGGTTAAGTCGGATCGCCTCCCATCTTGCATGCGGCTGCGGCGTATGCCGCCGGTGTGCATAGGGCTCTGGAGGGAAGGGGGACCCCGATGGGGGAACTCGAGCGTAACATGCGCAATGACGTGGGGCAGCTTCAAGGCAACGCTCCAAGTACAGACAGTAGGAGACAAATGGATATGTTTGAGGACGAGTGCCAGCGTGCCTCGCTTCGTCGCCGTGGCGTAATCGCGCGCGGCGTGGCAAAGCGCTGCCTGGTGGCATTCCTGGCCTTCGCGATGGCCTTTGGCACCACGCCGGCTCAGCTGTGGGCCGAGGGTGCCGAGGGCATTACCGACGCTGTGGCTCAGGCTACGACGCCAGGCGAGGACGCAGCGCTTGCGGGCGGTACCGCCGAGCAGAGCGGCGCCGAGGTTTCGGATTCCGGGAGCGCGCCTGCAGCTAGTGCCGCCACTACAGAGGCAGCAACTGGCGACGAAGGCTCGGCGACGGGGGAGAGCCCTGCCACGAGCGAGCGGTCTTCGACGGCATCCGCTGGCCAAGCAGGATCTGCCGCCGCGGCTGCCGTCCAGACAGAGAACCCGACAGAAACTGGCGATGTCGTCAAGAAGCAAATCGAGGTCTCGTTCTCGATTATCGGCACCGATGCCGACGGCAAGGCTCAGACCTGGGTGGCGCCTACGCAGCTCAAGCTCGACGAGGGCGCGACGGCTGCGGATGCCTTCATTAAGCTGCAGGAGAAGACGGGCTTCAAGGCGAAGTACGATCCGAACACGGCATACGGTTTCTACCTCGAAAGCATCACCTCCCCGAGCGATGGCCGTACGCTTGCCTTCGATCCGGCGACTCATGCCTACTGGCAGCTGTTCGTCGACGGCGCGTCTTCCTCGGTTGGCGCGAGCAGCGTCAAGCTCACCCAGGGGCAGAAGATTGAGTTTGCCTATACGGCTGGTAGCTCGTCCCCTGTCGTTAAAGACCAGGTTGCCGCAAATGTGACCGTCATTGGTCGCGATGCCCAGGGCAAGACTCAGACTTGGGTCGATAATGCGCAGTATGTGGTGACGTCCGGTTCGAGCGCGCTTGGTCTTACGAAGGTCGCACTCGAGGCGAACGACATTGACGCCGTTGCTGCGGGCTCCTTCATTCTGAGCCTTAAGTACAACGGTGTTGAGCTGGGTACGCCCCAAGATTATTCGACCTATTGGCAGCTGTTCATCAACGGCAAGTCGAGTGACTATACGGCGGACAATGTCACCATCCATGCCGGCGATACCGTCACGTGGTTCTACGGTGGCTGGGGCGACCAGTTGCCGTCCGATTCTGTCCATGCTTCTGTTCAGGTTCTCGGTAAGGACAAGGACGGCAAGCAGCAGGTTTGGGCTTCGACGGGTCAGACGAGTCTCAAGGCGGGCTCTACTGCCAAGGATCTCCTTGAGCAGGTCGGCCTTACTCTCGATGCTGACGAATCGTCTTGGGGCTGGTTCCTCAACGGCATTTATTCGCCCTTCGATGGTAAGTCCTATTGTGGCTATGATGCTGCGACCAATAGCTATTGGCGCTTCTACGTAAATGGCAAGTTCGCCGACGTTGGCGCCGGTGCCTACAAGCTCCAGGAGGGTGACGCCGTCACCTTTATGTATGGTGCTGACGCCGATGCCCTTCCCGGTCAGGTGCTTGGATCCGCCGATGTTATCGGTCCCGATGTCAACGGGAACAATACGCGTTGGGGCACGGCAAGCAATGTTTCTCTGCCCGAAGGCTCCACGGCCCAGAACCTTATTGAGGCAGTTCTGAAGGCCAAGGGCGTTGCGTACAACGGCTCCCAGAGTGGTGCATACTGGTTCCTCAATTCCGTTACTTCGCCGTTCGATCACAATCCGTATGGTTGGGATGCTGCGACCAATAAATATTGGCATCTGTATATCAACGGAGAGCCCTCCTTACTCTGCGCCAATCAGATTACGCTCAAGAGCGGCGATAAGGTCACGCTTGCCTATACCACCGATAATTCGCCCATGCCCGATCCCGACAAGATTGTCGTGGATCCGAGCGCGACGACTCCTGATTGGGATGCCGAGTGGGCCGGCTACGGCAACAGTGGCAACGGTTCGACCGTAACGGATGCCAAGGCGCCTGCGCAGGCCGCCGGTCTTAAGTGGGCCTTCGATTGGAAGGCCGAGTCTGGTCAGCAGTATGCCAACTGCAGCGAGCCTGTCATTGCTAACGGCTTTGTGTACATCGCGACCGAGAACGAGCTCATTAAGATCGATTCGTCCACGGGCAAAAAGGTTGCCTCTGCGCCGCTTGCCTCCAAGGTGAGCTATACCTCTCGTCCGATCTATACCAATGGCCTTATCATCGTTCCGCTCAACGGCGGCGCGGTCCAGGCGATTACTGCAGACAAGCTGATCTGCAAGTGGATGACGCCTGGTTTGACGGACTTGACGCAGAGCTCCTGCACCGTCGTTTCGGACGGCGAGTACGTCTATGTAGGCTCGGTCGATATTTCGTATGACGAGAATTACAACGCGACCTACGGCAACGGCTCCTTTGCGCGCATTAAGATTGCCACGGGCGAAGTTTCTTGGCAGAACATCGACCCTGCCGAGGGCTATTACTGGACTGGTGCGGCTTTGACGGATAAGTATGCCATCGTTCCTACGAGCGCAGGTACGCTTAAGTGCATTGATAAGGCAACGGGTGTTGTCGTTTCGACCATGAAGCTCGGCGCTGTCGCAAATGCCGATTGCATTGCCGATCCGTCCAATGGTTCGACCTTCTATCAGATGACGCACGACGGAAAGCTCCATGTGATTTCGCTTTCGGCGAAGGGCGTGCTGAGTGAACAGAAGACGGTTGATCTGGGCCTTACGAATAATCTGAGCGCCCCTGCGGTGTCTGGTGACAATCTGATTGTCGGCGGACAGACGGCTACTGGCTCTGCTCTGGCTCTCTATAATCTGAAGACCGGTAAGACCACGATGGTCACCGCTGCTGACGGTAAAGAACTGCCGGCCGGATTTAACGGTATTGCTGCTACTCCGCTGGTGAGTGTTCAGGGCGGCAAGACCTATGTGTACTTCACCGTTAACAGCGCGGATAGCAAGGATTACGTCAACTACTCTGCTGGTGGTGGCGTGTATCGCTATACGCTCGGCGATGCAGAGGCGACGCAGATTTATGATGCGGCTGGCCATTACCAGTACTGTGACTCTCCGGTCATTGCCGATGCTTCTGGCAATCTCTACTACATTAATGATTCGGGCACGCTGTTTAAACTTGGAGCTGTCGAGTCTTGGACGGTTGCCTTTAACTCCAACGGCGGGTCTGCTTGCGACACTAAGTTTGTTGCTACGGCCGATGGCAAGCTGGTCAAGCCGGCCGATCCGACGCGCGATGGCTACACTTTCGGCGGTTGGTATACCGATGAGGCTTGCACGCAGGCGTATGACTTTAGCACGCCGGTGACGGCCGATCTGACGCTGTATGCCAAGTGGACCAAGAATGCCGTTAACCCTGGCGGTAATGGCGGCGCAGGTTCGAATGGCGGCGGCGGTTCTGGTACCGGTACTGGTTCCGGCACTGGCGCTGGCACTGGCACGGGTTCCGGCTCCGGCTCGAAGGGCGGCGCTGTCGCCCCGGGTCATAAGCCGACGACCAAGACGACGGTGTCGACCAAGACCGAGACCAAGGACAACAAGTCCGACAAGAAGGACACCGATAAGTCCGATAAGAAGGACGAGAAGAAGTCTGACAAGAAGTCTGACAAGAAGGACAGCAAGTCCGACAAGAAGTCCGATTCCAAGTCCGATACGGGTGCTGCTTCCACGACCACTGCTAAGAAGTCCTCTAGTGCTTCCGAGCAGGAGACTGGCACCAATCCGCTCGCCATCGTCGGCGTTGCCGCCGGCGTGATTGGCCTCGCGCTCATCGCCGTCTTCGTGCTGACCAAGCGCGGCAAGGGTGACGGTAATGCCCGATAAGCCCAAGGAGACCAGCGGGCAACAGCCCGACTCCTCGTTCATTCAGTTCGACGATGCAAAGCAACAGGGCGCCGCTTCGGCGGCGTCCGCCTCTCGTCGCAAGGCGCTCCTTGGCGTTCTTGCTGCCGCGTGCACCATTCTGATCGTCGTCTCGCTGGGCTTCGTCCATCCTTCCGAGAGCGGCGCCTGGTCCATTGACTGGATCGTTCAGACCGTGACGGGGGAGAGCGTCGTCGCCAAGGACACCAAGGGGTCTGGCTCGTCTGCCGCTTCGGGCGAGGCTAGTTCCAAGGATTCCAAATCTTCGAATGATGCAAAAGACGAGCCCAAGGGTTCGAACGACGCCAAGGACGATTCCGAGTCTTCAAACAAGGAATCGGACAAAAACTCGGATAGCAAGAAGTCCGAGGACCGGGGCGGCAAGAAGTCTGGCGATAAATCCGCTGCCCAAAATACGGGAGCCGGTGATACTTCCAATGCGTCTGGCGGTGCTTCTTCGGGCGGTGGCCAGTCGTCTGATGGAGCCTCATCCTCTAATGGTGGAAACGCCTCCTCGGGCAGCCAAAGCGGCTCACAGGAGTCCAACTACGTAACGGTGTCGGTCTCGGTCACTTCGAGCGCCGTGGGCAATCCTGTGTCTTCTGGTGGCACCTTTACCTTTAACGAAGGCGCTACCGTCTACGATGCCCTGTGCGCGCTGGGCCTTTCTGTCAGCGCACATGGCTCGTCGTACGGCACGTATGTCTCCGCGATTGGTGGTTTGGCCGAGAAGCAGTACGGCGGCACGAGCGGCTGGATGTACTCCGTCAACGGCGCAACGCCCATGACGGCGTGCAGTAACTACGTTCTCTCCAATGGCGACAACGTGGTCTGGTATTACGTAACAGGCTAGAGGCCTCGACATAGCGCGCCAGATGGGCGGTTCGGACAAACATCCGGGCCGCCCGTTTTTCATGCGAATGGGACTGGTTCGCCGGGTCTCTCGACAAACAAAAAACCGGTTGGAATGGGAATTCCAACCGGTTATACATTCAAGCAAATAGTGAATCGATTACGACCGTGCGCCCTCGAGGAAGAAGCGACGGCTAAAGTAGTTGTACCAGGTGACCAGGAACGTGGCGATGGCCTTCATGGCCTGGTAGCCGATGCTCAAAAACGTGACGCCCACAAACATGTACAGGTCGTTGAGGCCCAAACCAATCACCGACAGGATGGTGAAAATCGTGAACTCGCGCTTGCGGCTCATGCCCTCGCGGTGGTCGAACACGTACTTCATGCTGAGCCAGTAGTTGACCACGACGGACGTGATAAACGAGATCGTGGTGCTCATCAAAAAGTCGAGATGGAACAGCTCGACGAGCGCAATGAGCATGCCCCAGTCGATGCCAAAGGAGATAAGACCCACGACAGCGAACTTGAGGAATTGCTTAGTATGAGGTTGTGCCAGTGCCTTGCGCACGTAATCACATCCAATGCGTTGACGAATCGAGCAGAGGATACTTTAGAGCTTTTGCAAGGGAAACGTAAGGGCTTTGCCAAGAACTATACGAACTCGTCAAATTTGCAAGAGACAATCCGCAAACGTCGTAAATCCTTCCGTAAACGAGCAAGGCCCACGAACAACGCAGCGCTCGACGCGCATCGTCCGTGGGCCCCGTAGCTGTGCGGGAAAGCCGAGCTACTTTGTCTCCTCGCCCTCCAGGAAGATCTTTCGGGTCACAAAGTTGTAGACCATGACCAGCGCGGTGGCGCAAATCTTGGCGATATTGGCCTCGAGCCCCAGGCCGGCGTTGAGCGCCAGCACGATACCGTCGTTGAGCGCCAGGCCAATAACGGACAGCACGACAAAGATGATGAACTCGCGGCGGCGGCTCATGCCCTCCTTGTGCGCAAACACGTACTTCATGCTCGCGGCGTAGTTAAAGATGAGCGAGACGATAAAGCCGCTGGTATTGGCGATCAGGATGTTAAGGCCCAGGCCGTAGTGGAGCAGATTCATGATGCCAAAGTCGATGACCGTGGCGACGACGCCGACGACGCCAAACTTCATGATCTGCGCAAGGAGCTTTTGCATGGTACCTGCCTTAGGGTGGCGCCGGAGCGCCGTGGGGATGACGAACTCAGCAAGTTTAGCCAATCCCCGCGGGTGGAGCTAGACGCGCTCCTCGATAGCACCGTTTCTATATGCATCGAGCAGTTGGCGTAGGTCCTGGATTTGGCTGCGGATCTTGGCACCGGTATCGGTGTCGCTCACCATGCGGCGCCGGTCTGCCTCGTCGAAGCGGTTGGTCTCGCTCTCGATGTCGATGTTGCGGGTAAGTGCCTCGGCAACCGTGGTAAAGGCTTGGTGCGACTTAAGGCGACATCCGCGCGAACTGGAGATAAGCGTGTAGCCGGCTATGCCCGTCTTGGGATGGTAGGCGCGGCAGAAGCCGCCATCGATGACCAGCAGCTTGCCCTCGGCGCGGATGGGCTGCTCGCCCTTGGTGGTTTTAACGGGTGTGTGGCCGTTGATGATGTGGCCGGTCGGCGAACATGCCATGGGGGCAACGCCGAACTCGCGCATGATGTCGTCGCAGACCGAGGGTGACTTGGTAAGCGTGAAGTACGGGTCCATCGGCTCGACCCACGTGCTCTTGTCGGCGATGTAGGCGCGCTCGAAGGTGCGCACCACGCGTCCGCTGGCGGGCGAGTTAAAGCCGATCCACAGGTACCACATCCAGTCGAGGGCGTCGCGGTCGCCCACGCGCCAGGCGCGGCGGGCGATGCGGTCGCAAAAATCGAGATAATCGCGGCCGGCGTGCCAGGTGCCCAGACAGTTCATGCTGCTAAAGGTGCCATCCTCGTTGAGCGGCGCGCAGCCATGGAACAGCAGGTTGCCGTTGGTGACCTTGTACATCGAGCCGTGGGTGTAGAGGAAATCGATATGGCGATGCAGATGATCGGCGGTGACAAACTCGGACACAAGCTTGTCGATGATGTGTTGCTCCTGGGGCGTGAGCGTGTAGGGGTCCGCCGGATCGACGGTGGGAAAATCGTTGGTCGTGAGCGGCCATACACTGCCGTCGGCAAGCGTGACCGTGCCGGCGTCGTGGTCGATCTTGTCGAGCAGCAGGCGGTCGGTCATGTCGAACTCGGGGTGGCGCTGGATAATCTGGCCCTCGAGTTTAAAGAGCAGCACGTTGATGGCCTTGATCAGCGGGGTGATGGACTCGTCGGCGGTATAGGTGGCATCGGCAAAGGCAACGAGCTCGCGCAGCGAGATACCGTAGTCGTTCTCGAGGATCTCGTAGTTGTCGTAGCGCAGGTTGTTGCGCAGCACCGTGGCGATGCAGGCGGGCTCGCCGGCAGCGGCGCCCATCCACAGCAGGTCGTGGTTGCCCCACTGGATGTCGAGCGAATGGTAGGTGAGCAGGCGGTCCATAATCTTGGCAGCGCCGCCGCCACGGTCGAAGATATCGCCCACCAGGTGCAGGTGGTCGACAGCGAGGCGCTTGATGAGCGAGGCGAGCGACTCGATAAAGTCGTCGGCGCTGGCGGTCTCTAGGATGGACTCCACGATGCGCTCGTGATAACGCACACGATAGTTGTTCTCGTCCGGATGCGTGTGCAGCAGCTCGTCGATGATGTAGGCGTAATCGCGCGGGATGGCCTTACGCACCTTGGAGCGCGTATAGCGGCTCGAAAGCGAGCGGGCAACCATGATGAGCTGGTCGAGCATGGTCTTGTACCAGGTGGGGGAGTCCTCGCGCCGGCTGCGGACCAGCTCGATCTTCTCGCGCGGGTAGTAGATGAGCGTGCACAGCTCGCCCTTTTCGTCAAAGGAGAGCGTGTCGCCAAAGATCTCGTCGACATGTTCGCGCACGACGCCCGAGCAGTTGTTGAGGATGTGCATAAAGGCTTCGTACTCGCCATGCACGTCGCTCATAAAATGCTCGGTGCCTTTGGGTAGGTTGAGGATGGCCGAGAGATTGATGATCTCGGTAAACGCGGATTGCTCGGTGGGAAACTGTCTCGACAGCAGGCGCAGATACTTAAAGTCTTGCGGATTGCGATCGAATGCGACCATGAAACACCTTCCGATGGGGCTGGTAAAACTGATAAACAGCGTCAAACGTTTATCAGTATGCGCCGCTTTTGTTTCGATTTTGCGCCAGCGGCTGAATTGTCGGCTGAACGGTTTGGTAAATCGATTTAGTTGAGGTAGATATGGTGGTTGGGTGGAGACGACAGAGGGTGTTTTCTCAGATATTTATGCGTGGGGCCGGTGGAGACGATGGTGGTAAAGATGTTCACTATTTTTGGTTCGATTTGGTAAATAGTGGACATATGTACCGCATGTAGGCTCACTGTGCGATAATTTGCGCAGCAATGAGTAAGGAGCCTCATATGAGTGATTTTGTCCTGACCTGTGAATCCGCCGCCGACCGAACCCGTGAGTTCTTTGCGTCGCGCAATATCCCTGTCGTGTGTTTTCATTACGAGATCGACGATGTTGTCTATACGGACGATCTGTATCAGTCGATTACGCCGGACAAGTTTTTTGCCCAGATTGCCGCGGGCGCCATGCCCAAGACGTCTCAGGTGAGCGTGGGTGAGTACGAGGAGTTTTGGGAGCCGTTTGTTGCTGAGGGTAAAGACGTGCTGCACCTGACGTTGTCGTCGGGTATTTCGGGCACGTATGGATCGGCCTGCGTTGCGGCGCAGATGCTTGCGGATCGCTATCCCCAGGGCGGCAAGGTGCGCGTCATCGATTCGCTGGCGGCGCCTTCGGGCTTTGGCCTGTTGTTGGAATATGCCGCCGATGTGCGCGATAGCGGGGCTTCACTCGACGAGACGGCTGCCTGGATCGAGGAGCACAAGCTCAACCTGCACCACTGGTTCTTCTCGACCGATCTGTCGAGCTACCTGCGCGGCGGTCGCATTTCGGCCGCGAGCGCGATCATCGGCACGGCGCTTAAGATTTGCCCGCTTATGACGGTCGATTGCGAAGGTAAGCTGTCGCCACGTGAGAAGATTCGCACTAAGAAGCGCGCGATTTCCGAGATGGCTAAGACCATGATGGCACACCTACAGGACGGTGCGGATTATTCGGGTAAGTGCATCATGTCGCAGTCGGCGTGCCGCGAGGATGCCGAGGCGGTCGCGGCGCTGATTGAGGAACAGGTTCCGCAGCTTAAAGGCAAGATTGAGATCAATGACATCGGTACTCTGATTGGCTCGCATACCGGACCTGGTACGGTGGCGCTCTTCTTTATGGGCGACAAGCGCGTGGATTAATTTGCCCCATCACGTCGCTGCATGATTGCTCAAACGAAAACGGCCCGCCTCACGTTTGTGGGGCGGGCCTTGCTGTTGCGGCTAGCGTTTCTTTCCGCGGAAGAAAAAGCCGTGCAGTGACGGCTTGAGGCCGCGGTTGGCGCGATGCTCCTCGACGCGCTCGTGGATCGAAGCGACGCGCTCGATGACTTCGTCGGGAATCGGCACATCGGGATTCATGTTCTCGACTTGGCTGACCTCGGCGGCGGCGACCTGGTCGATAATGGGCACGTCGTCGCGCGAGATGACAGGTGTGGCGTCTTCCTTCATCTTGCGATAACGCTGCATCATGTCGGTCTGTAGCTGCTGGGCCGAAGGCGGCGTCCAGATGATGGCGTTGGCGCCCGCGGCGATGGTCTCGCGAATGCTCTCGGGCGTCTTGCCGCCCGGCGCGATAAGCGGCAGGTTGGGATAGTGCTCGCGCAGCTCGCGTAGGACCTGGGGCGTGTTCTTGCCGGCGGCGATGTTGAGAATCTTGGCTCCAGCGCGCACCTTGGCGTGGGCATCGTCGTCGCAGCGAACGACCGTGGCGATGACGGGGATGTCGGCGATGTTGGTGATGTGCTCGACCATCTCGGCAGTAGCGGGGGAGTTGACCACGCAGCCCGCCGCGCCCTGCATCTCGGAGACGGCTGCCATCTGCACGGAGCGCTTACCGGTCGTAGTTCCGCCACCCACGCCTACAAAGACCGGGCACTCGGCGACGGTCAGCAGCGCTTGCGTAATGGCGGGCTGCGGCGTGAAAGGGTAGACCGCAAAGACGGCGTCGGCGTTGGAGTTGCGGATAACCGCGACATCGGTGGTGTAAATGAGCGACTTGATGCGTCGGCCAAAGAGTGTGAAGCCGCTGGCCTCCTCGATCTCGTCGGGCATGCGAAGGGCAGCCTTGCGCAGGCGTCCGTCGATGGGCTGGGGCTCCATAGGGAGCAGGCCGTTGGGCGTGACGGCTACTTGGGGCTCGGTGAACTCGTCTGCGAGCTCGACCTCGGAAAAATCGACCGAGGCGACGATGTCCTTGTGCACCTCGGCGGGCACATCGATGGGAGCTTGGTCGTTTGCCGCCGCAGGCGTGTCGAAGGAGCTGGTGCCGACGAAGGCGTCGACGCGCTCATTTAGATCGTTGAGGGTATCCATGGAGGCTCGATTCTATGTGATGATGGCCGGCGCGATGCAGCCGGAATTGCGAATGCTAAATCGTTTGACGAGTTGATTTTTCCCGCCGCGCCATCCGTTAGACCGAAGGGCCGGCGAACGTGAAGGAGCTGTGGTGGCGGGTATCGAGGTGCTATCTTGAAAGTCCCGTTTAAAAGAGAGGTGACGCGGTATGGAATTTTCGGCAATGTTGGGCTCGATTGGCCTATGCGTGGGCGCAATCGTAGCCGCCGCGGTCATCTACTTTGTGGTCACGGCCATTAAGGGCAAAGGGGCCGAACGCAAGGAGCGCGCGATGCTTAAACAGCATCGCGACCAGCAGGGCAAACGCGCACAGAGATAGCTTGTTGAGTTTTGGATCCGTGCGCTAGCTGCGTTTTCGGATCAGGGCAATGTAGAAGCCCTCAAAGTCGCGGCTAGGCGGAATGGTCAGCGTACCGGGCATACCGTTGGCGACGGCCGAGACATGGCCGGCAGCGATGGCCTCAGTGAGGGCATTGCACTCGATATGCGGCTCCTCGCCGGCATCCTGGGCGCGACGCGCTTCGCTTTCGCTCGGCGTGCCGTCGAGGGGGATGAGCTCGCAGTCCATATGCTTGTCGAGGGCCTCTTGCAGGGCGTCCTCGTTTTCCTGCGGCAAGATCGAACAGGTCGAATAGACGAGCGTGCCGCCCGGTTTGAGGGCACCCATGGCGCGGTCCAGAAGTGCTCGCTGCGAGCGGGCGCACTTGCTCAGCAACTGCTCGGTCAGGCCGCGCAGGCTTTTCTCGTTGTCGCTGATGACGGTGCCCGTGCCGGTGCAGGGAGCGTCGAGCAGGATGCGATCAAAGCGGAAGAACTCGTCGAGCTCGCGTGCGTCGATGCGCATGACGGGCACGTTTTTGGCACCTTGACGGTGGAGGTTGGACTCAAGCTTTTCGGCGCGGGGAATGCTCATCTCACAGGCCGTGAGGTGTGCCTGGCCCTGGGTGAGGGCGGCGATCTGCGTCGTCTTGCCGCCGGGGGCTGCGCACATGTCCAGGATGTCCTCGCCGGCCTGAGCGCCCAGGACCAACGGCGGCATCATGGACGACAGGCTCTGCAGATAGATTTTGCCGTCGCGGTAGATGTCGAGATCCCACAGATCGGAAACCTGGGCCTCGGGCAGGATAAAGGCGTCCGGATACCAGGTAACGGTTTGGTGCGCGATGCCGGCGGCATCGAGCGCGGCGGCGATGTCCTCGGCGGTTGCCTTGAGCGTGTTGGCGCGCAGTGTGACCGGGCGTGTGGCCGCGGCTCCAAAGCCCTCGATCATGAGCTCGGCATCGGCGGGCGCATAGGCGCCGGCGACCGTGTCGACCATAAAGCGCGGCAGGTCGGCGCCGCAGGGAAGGGCGGCAAGCTGGTCGGAAAGCTCGGTGGAGGCAAACTGCCTAAGCTTGAGCTCGGGCTTAACCTGCTTTTTCTGCTTACGACGACGCGGCTTGGACATCCGTCTTTCCTTCCACCTAAATGATTATTCTGGGACGGGGATTAAAACATCATTCCATGACCCCCGTCACAAAAGACTGTACTGTGGCGCCCGGGAATGATTTTTTTAATCCCCGTCCCAGAATAATCATTCCCGGGCGCGTTGCTGCAGGCGTGCTTTAGTACTGGCTCTCGTGCTTGCTGAAGAAGTCGAAGCGCGGGGGCAGCGGCTTCACGCGGTGCTCACCGGGCTTCTCGCCCAGGCTCTCCACGAACTCGTCCGTGGAGGCAAAGATGTTATCCCAGCTAAAGAAGGCGACCGGGTCAACGTTGAAGTACTCGCAGATGAGCTCGCAGCCGGCCGGAACGATGCCGTGCATCAGGACGGTGGCCACGCGCAGCTCGGTAAAGGCGTCGACGAGGGCCTGCGTCATGGCGGCGTTTGCTGGCTCGCCCTCGAGCTTGTTGGCGGCCTTGGAGGCGTCGCTCCAGCGCTTGTTGGCGGCGCGCAGGTAGTCGTCACACACGGCAAGCGCGCGGTGCGTCTCGAACTTGTACATGGCCTGCTCAAAGGCAAGGGTTGCCTGCTGGGCGGCTTCGACCACGGTGTCAGAAGCGGCACCAGCGGGGATGCAGCCGTTGCGGTAGGGGCTCTCGTCGCCCTCCTTGACGGCGACGCCGTAGAAGCAGCTGCGTGCCAGACGATTGAACACGCCGGTCAAAAGGGCGCTCTCCTTAAGGGCCGGGTCGATAACGCGCTTGTCGTCGCAGGCGCGCACCTCGTTGCCGTCCTTGTCCTTGCCGGTCACGCGCGTGTCATATGCCTTGGGGCTAAAGCTTACCGGCTTCTCGGACAGGCCGAGCGACAGCCAGTGCGCGCGCATCTGCTCGCAGGTGTAGTGGTTGAGCAGGTCGTCTGCCGGCGGGGGAGGCGTCTGCGAGGACGAGCTGGCTTTTTTGCCCATGTAGAGCAGGTGATAGCAGGCGCTGACGGTGCTCTGCGTAAGGTCCCAACCCAGGGCCTCCCACATGGCTGTCTGAGCGATGCAGTAGAAATAGATATTGTCCTGACCGATGAACTGGTAGATCTGTGCGTCGTCCGAGCACCACCAGTCGCGCCAGTCGAGCGAGCTGTGCTGGTAGGTGGGCGCGGGGACCTGCGTGGAGTCGGCAGCGGGCTCGCCCATGAGGGCGGCATCCTGGGCGGCGACACCCTCGGTCACGCCGGCGGCCTTGGCATCGCGCGCGAGCACGGTACGCGTATAGCTGATGGGCGCCCACAGGCTCTCGGGCCAGCACCAGCAGGTGACGTCGGAGACGCCATCGACCTCGGGCACCGGAACGCCCCAGCCGATGTTACCGGTGATGCGGAAGGGCACGAGCGCCTTGCCGCTGCGGAAGCGCACGCCGCCGTTGGCGAGCACCGCGTGGGCGTCGTCGCGCTCCTTCCAGCTGGGGAAGGTGACGGTAAAGCTGCTCTTGTTGCCCTCGGGCTCCAGCACGGTGTGCTCGGGAAGCTGATCCTCGACGGCATCGAAGGCCTCGCGGAACTTGTTCTGGATATAGAGCTGAGCCGGCAGCAGCCACTCCTCCATAGTCTTGGAGACCACGGAGCGAACCTGCGGGTTCTGGGCTAGCTTGGCGGTATAGGTCTTCATAAAGTCGAGGTAGGCCGGCAGGTCGAAGTAGAGGTTGTCTACCGGGCGCAGCTCGGGCACCTCGCCGGTGAGCTGGCTTTTGGGCGCGATGAGCTCCTCGGGCTCAAACTGGTGACCCAGGTCGCACTCGTCGGCATAAGCCTTCTCGGACTTGCAGCCCTGGATGGGGCAGCGGCCGATTACCTGACGGCCGTTGAGGAACGTGCCGGCCTTGGCATCGTAGAACTGCAGCGTGGAGCGCTTGGAGATGGTGCCCTGCTCGTGCAGGCGCTTGATAATCTCGGCGGTCACCTCGTTGTGAATCTGCGCGGCCGGCTCAAGGCCCGAGCCGCCGTAGATATCGCAGCTGATGTTGTAGTTGTTGAGGGTCGCGGCCTGGCGGGAGTGATTGGACTCGACATACTCGGCGATGGACTTGTCGTAGCCCTTGTTCTCCTTGAGCTTGCGGTAGCTCTCCATGATGGGCGAGCCATAGCAGTCGGTGCCCGAGGTGAAGATGACGTTCTCGCGGCCCAGACGGTCGCGCAGGAAGCGGGCGAAGAAGTCGGCCGGGACAAAGACGCCACCGACGTGGCCAAAGTGAAGGCCCTTGTTGCCGTAGGGCTCGCCGGCGGTAACGATGGCGCGGCGAGGCCAGCTGGGACGGTCGTTCATGGAGTATTTGGATGCCATGGGACTCCTTCGCATATGGTGAGAGCGCGGCCGGGCACAAGGCCTGGCGACGCGGTGGTCAATTCGTGCATATCATTCGACATTATCGCACATGCGGACGGGTACGTGGCAGGGGCGCTATCCTAAGATGCTATGAATGAGATTTCCAACATACATGCGTTTGAAGACGAGGATTTTCTGCACGCCTGCTTTGTGTGGGGGATGGCCGTGCTTGGCGCATTTGCCGTGTGTCTGGTGCCGGTGTTTATGCTGCTGGGCGGGCCTGCGGACTTGGATGCGGCCGACGCGGGCGGCTGGATGGCCGTCTTGGGATGGATAGTCGGCTTGGCTGCGATCTCAATGGCGTCGTTCGCCGTGCACGAGCTGGTGCACGGTGTGTTTTTTAAGCTGCTGGCGCCTGCGGGCGCGCAGGTGACCTTTGGGGCGAATCGCGAGACGGCGATGATCTATGCCTGCGCCGAGGGCGTTGTGTATTCGCGCCGGCGGTACATGGTGGTTTGCCTGGCGCCGACGGTTGTTGTGACGACAACGCTTACCCTGGGGTTTGCGTTTTCGGGCTATCCGCTGCTGTGCTATCTGGCTGCCGGCTTGCATTTGTCGGGCTGTGTAGGCGACTGGTATTACGTGCGGACCATTTTGCGTGACCGCCGCATTGTCGCCTGCGAGGATACGTCCTTTGGCGTGCGCTTTTTCGCAAAGTAGTCTTTTTGGAATGATTTTTCTGGGACGGGGATTAAAAAATCATTGCGGGAGAGGAGATGTTGATGAAGCCGTTGTTGTTGCACGCTTGCTGCGCACCGTGCTCGCTTGAGCCGGTCCGCCTGCTGCGCGAGGAGGGGTTTGAGCCCACAATCTGCTGGACCAACCCCAATATTCAGCCGCACGATGAATGGCAGCGTCGCCTGGACGAGCTGCGCCGGTGGTGTGCCGAAGGCGGCATCGAGCTCGTCGAGGCGGGGGAGGACCGGGAGCGCTGGGAGGCCGGCGTGGCCCCGCTGGGCGCCGATCGAGCCCGTCGCTGTCGCGCATGCTATGCCCTGCGTCTGGCCGAGGCGTGCCGTGTGGCCCAGGAGCGCGGGTTTGAGTTTGTGGGCACGACGCTCGCCGTCTCGCCGTACCAGTTGTTCGAAACCTGCAATGATGTGTTGGAGCGTCTGGCTGCTGCCCGCGGTCTCACTCCGGTGATTCGCGATTTTCGCCCGTATTATCCCGAGGCTACGCGCCGTTCGCGCGAGCTGGGCATGTATCGGCAGAACTACTGCGGCTGCCGATTCTCGGCCGTCGAGGCGGCCATGGACCGCGCCCGCATCCGCGACGAGCGCAAAGCCGCCAAATAGTAGTTCATTTGGGCTGGGGCTTTGAGCTGTCTGTGCGGTACGGTCGTTTTTGGGAAAGTCGATTTAATTAAGCGTGTGATCGTGGCTCGCTTGATACCAAACGACGACTCCTATGATTCTAATCCTCCGTTTGTTAAACATCAGATCCGGACTTGCTGTTGCATATGAATGGGACGACAGCACAATCATGTCGTTTCCTTCTGCAAATCGCCTAATTACCGGTGTTTTACCGTCTGCGAGCGCCAATACAGCACAACCGTTCCAAGGCTTTGCGGTGGTATCGACAAGTAGTAAGCTGCCGGGAGGGTAAATGCGGGACATTTCGTCACCTTTGATTTTAACAAAAACGCTATGTGGGTGACGCTTGGCTACGTCTACAGGCGCGCAAGCATTTTGTTGGCTGTGCGTGATGCGGCGCTTTTGCGATTCGATATCGATGACGGGAAATGCGCCCTCCATTTCGTGGATAGCAGGGTCTTCGTCGGTGACGATTCTTTTATTTGCGAGCTTTACGGCCAAACCGTTTTCCTCGCCAACAAGTTCATCGCGGATGCAACTGAAGAGCGCTTGTAACTTTTCAATATGGCGCTCACGGGGGGCATACCGACTTTTTTCCCAACGACAAACGGTCTCTTTAGATACCCCCAACATCTCTGCAAGTTGCGCCTGACCAAGATGCTCCATGGTGCGGAGTTTACGAATATTTGCCCCGAAGCCCATGGCTATAGATCCTCTCGCCACAGAGGGAGGCATAGACAGTTTGTGCCACCATAGCCTTTGGTGAGCTCGTCAATGGATAACGGGAATAATTCCATTCCTGCTTTCTCAAGCGCTTCGTTGGTCCAAACGTTTTCTTCATATACGCATAGTTTTCCTGGCGAGAGCGCAAGGATAGACGTTGCGTTGTTCCGGCGCTCTCTTTCGTAGGCGGTTTGATTCCCGCCTCCGCAGTCAATTACTTTTATTGGTTCGCAACAGGCTGCAGAGAGTATTTCCGGAATCGTGCGATCGATAGGAGTGATCGTAAGGCCCGTTCCGGATCGTTTTAGTTGAATGCTGTATGCATCAACGGCATTGCATATCTCACGATCGATGAGGAACGCGTCGTGATCAATTCTACTTATGAACGTATCGAGGTGGATACGCAGCCCGTCAGAGGGGACTCGAATCGCAATTAGCTCGGTGGTCTGGAATTTATTTGAGGTCAGGAGCTCTTTGGCAAGTGACTCGACGGCGGCGGGTTCAGTTCGGTCAGAGATTCCAACTAATATTGTCTTAGCACTGATAACAAGAATGTCTCCGCCTTCGATATGGTAACTACTCCTGTTCAAATCACATACTGGGATTTCTCCCATGATCTTGTGGTGGGTGAATATCTGCCGGTATAAGGCGACCTCACGATCACGCTCAGGCCAATACATATGATTTAGGATGATGCCGTCTCCGACTACCACAGCAGGATCACGAGTGAAAAAAAGCGTGTTGAGGGGATTGACCAAGAGCGAGGCGGGGTCAAATTGCTCGTGCACGAGCGCACGTAGTGTTTCCGACTGGTTTGAACATAGCTCAGTGTCTCCAAAGCGAATGCCGTTAAGTACTATATTCACCAATTCCTGGGTGTTCTTAGCGTTCTCAAACAGCTGGGTTATTGTCTCGAGGAACTCTCTGCCTGTTGCCCCACTGCAACGGAGGTAGTCATCAATAAAATATTTAAGTGATTGGGGCTCAGTTTCAAGTGAGTCTTCGAGAAGGTCCCTAATTTCAATGGTTTCTACGCCATGCTTCTCAAGCAATTGAACCATGGAATCGTGCTCATATATTGCTTTGTCGAGGTCAAAACGACCGCTCCATTTTCGCAGGGAGAAAACTTGGCTGAAGTCGGCATCAGGGTAGTTTTGTGTTTCAGCTCCTGGTCGATGGACAAGTACGGCTTTTAAATGACCGATTTCATTTGTTATGTGTACGCCTTGCATGTCTGTCTCCTGTCCTGCTGGTTTTTATATAAGGCTAAGGCAGGTTCCTTGTTGTGTTGCGGAAAAGTTAAAAGACGTATGTAATTGATAAATAACATCAATTTTAAATATCAGATTGATTAATAACGTCACTTTAGCTGCCGTTCATAGGTGAAAAGCGACACGATGGCGATGGTTGGCCGACCACCGCTGAGCAACCTCATACATTTATGGTGCCAGCTGGATAGATGGGAAAAGGAATGAAGGAGGAGATATGGCAGCGGAAAGTTCGAAAGGCATCAAGCAGTTCAAGGTCCCGCACGTATATGCGATCATCTTTGCACTTATGGTCATCTTCGCTGTTCTCACGTGGATTGTTCCCTCTGGGTCCTATCAGCATCAGGAGGTGAACGGTCGTGAAGTCACTGTCGCAGGTACGTATGAGCAGAGTGAAAAGACATATATTGACGAGGAAACCGGGGATGAAGTAGATCTCAGACAAGGCGTCTTCGATGTTCTTCAGGCTCCAACGCGCGGTATACAAGAGGCAATTGAGGTCGTTGCATTCATCTTGATTGTGGGCGGTTCGTTTCAGGTTATTACTAAAACGGGCGCTATCACGAGCGGAATGGGTCGTGTCGTTCGCCGCTTTAAGAACAAAGACATTCTAATTATTCCTATTGCGATGGTTCTCTTTGCATTGGGCGGAACGAGCTTTGGCATGGCGGAAGAAACTCTCCCGTTCTTTGCGATCTTCATGCCAATTATGATGGCTATGGGCTTCGACTCGATGACGGCGTTCATGGTCGTGTTCGTTGGAGCGCGCACGGGTTACATCGCCTCAACGATTAATCCGTTTAATGTTCTCATTGCGCAAGGTATTCTTGGTATTCAGGGCAACCCCCAGCTGTGGCTGCGTATGATTGCCTTGGTTGTTTTGACCGCTGTTGCAATTACTTGGGTTGTCCTCTATGCACGAAGGGTAAAGAAGAACCCTGAGTCATCGATCACATTTGAGGATGATATCGCCAAGAAAGTCGAGTTCGCTGCCGATGAATCTGCCCTTGATGCGGAATTTACGGGTCGTCAAAAAGGCGTGCTTGCGGTATTTATCGCTGGAATGTGCCTTATCATCTGGGGACTTGTGACCCAGGGCTGGTATATGAACGAGATTTCTGCGGTCTTTTTGGCCATGGGCCTGTTGGCTGGTGTTATTGCGGGCTTTAGTCAGGACGTCATCGCTCAGGAATTTGTTGCGGGTATCGCTGACTTTGCTTTCTCGGCAATTGTCGTTGGACTTGCGCGTGGCATCCTTGTCATTGCCTCTGACGGCATGATCATTGATACCATCCTCAATGCGCTCGCTACTGGTCTGGGCGGCATCCCGGCGGTTCTCTTTACTACGCTTCTTTATGCGGTTGAGAACCTCCTGGCGATTCTGGTTCCCAGCTCATCTGGCCTTGCAGCACTGACCGCTCCCATTTTTGGACCTTTGACCGAACTCATGGGCCTTAATCCCGAGGCTGCCGTGTGGGCTCTCTCCATGGGTAGCGCGACGATGTCTTTGATCTGTCCTACTAGCGCCATTCTTGTAGCGGGTTTGGGCGTGTGTAAGATCAAGCTTGGCCAGTGGTGGAAGACCGTTTGGAAATTCTTCTTGGTCGTGTCGCTCATCAATATCGTATTCGTAGCAATCTCGGGACTTATTGCCCTGTAGGTTTCATGGCTGAAATGGAGTAACAGGAATGTCTAAAGGACTGAATGTACACAGCGAGATTGGTAAGCTCAAGAAAGTTGTGCTTCACCGCCCCGGTCGTGACCTTGTGAACGTAAAGGCGGAAGAGTTCGAGGATGTCTGGATTCACGACTGTTTCTATCTTGATGTGGCTCAAAAGGAGCATGATGCCTTTGCGGATCTTCTGAGGAGCGAAGGTGTTGAGGTTCTCTATATGGAGAAACTCGTTGCTGAGGCGCTGGATGCATGCCCCTCGGCTCGCGCTGAGTTTACCGATACATTTATGGCTGAGAGCGGGATTGTCAATCCTTTGCTTGAGCAGGCTGTTCGTGAAAAGCTCGACGCTATTTCAGATTCGTATCAGTTTGTACTTGAGGCTATGGGGGGGTATCGTTATCGTGACCTTGAGCTGCCTCGCGTCTCGACTACGCTTAGTATGATGGATAATGAGGATGCGAAGCCCGATGATTTGGTGTTGAAGCCTCTTCCGAGCTCATATTTCTCTCGCGATCCTCTTGCTTCTGTGGGCAAAGGCGTTCTGCTTCACCATATGTATTGGAAACAGCGAGATCGTGAAGTGCCCTTCTATGAAGCGATTTTCAAATACCATCCCGATTATGTAGGGACTCCGATTTGGTACGACCATAAGAATCCCTGGCATATCGAGGGCGGTGATGTGCTTAACATTAACGCTCATACCTTGGCTATTGGAATTAGCCAGCGAACTGAGGCGGCTGCGATTGAGGAGCTTGCAAAGAATTTGTTCTGGGGATCTGGGAATTCTGAGATCGATACCGTTTACGCTATTAAAATCCCCAACGGCTATGCTTACATGCATCTTGACACCGTTTGCACCATGGTGGATTTCGATAAGTTCACAGTTTATCCCGGTATTTTTGAGACCCTTCGTGTTTATCGTCTGACTCGTGGTGACTCTGAGGGAATGGTCGCTGTTCAAGAGATTGATGACACGCTTGAACATATTCTTGAAATGGCTACTGGCGTGGAGAAGGTGCAGCTTATTGAGTGCGGTGCCGGCGATATGGTTGAGGCATCTCGCGAGCAGTGGAACGACGGGTCGAACACTCTTGCCGTTGCTCCTGGTAAAGTCTGTGTTTACGAGCGCAATGTTGTCACAAATGATGAGCTCTACAAGAACGGTTTGGAACTTTTGGTCGTTCCCTCCGAGGAGCTGTCCCGCGGTCGTGGCGGCCCGCGCTGCATGAGCATGCCCTTCTGGCGCGAAGATATTTAGTTGCAAATCCACTGTGATAGGAGATGGCGAATATGGGTGTTAACATCGCTGGGCGCAGTTTTCTGAAGCTGCTTGATTACACGACGGAAGAGATCGAGTATCTGCTTGAGCTTTCTGCTAACTTCAAAAGCATGAAGCGTGCCGGTGTTCCGCATAAATACCTTGAAGGTAAGAATATTGTTTTGCTATTTGAGAAGACTTCCACGCGTACTCGTTGCGCCTTCGAAGTTGGTGCACTTGACCTTGGCATGGGTGTAACTTATTTGGATCCGGGCTCGTCCCAGATGGGCAAAAAGGAGTCGATTGAGGACACGGCTCGCGTCCTTGGCCGTATGTATGACGGAATTGAATACCGCGGCTTTGAGCAGACGAAGGTTGAGGAGCTTGCTGCAAAAGCTGGGGTTCCCGTTTGGAATGGACTGACTACTGAATTTCACCCGACTCAAGTGCTTGCCGATATTCTGACCATGCGTGAAGAGTTTGGAGAGATTAAGGGCAGGAAACTTACATTTTTTGGTAAGGCGGCCGGAAACGTCGCCGATTCGCTCATGGTCATTTGCGCTAAGCTCGGCATTAACTACTGTTCTTGCGGCCCAATCGGGGGAAATTCGGAGGGGGCTACATCCTATGACCCTGAACTCCTTGCAGAATGTAGTCGTATTGCGGCCGAGCATGGATCGACGATCACCATTACAGAGGATATTGAGGAAGGCGCTCGTGATGCCGATGTAATTTACACGGATGTTTGGGTTGGCATGGGTCAGCCCGCAGAGCTGTGGGAAAGCCGCATTAAGCTCATGTCGCCGTATCGTGTGACCGCTGAGGTGATGTCTATGGCAAAGCCCGAGGCGATTTTCCTCCACTGCCTTCCGAGCTTCCACGATACTAATACTACCGTTGGTGCCGAAATTGCTGAGAAGTTTGGAGTCACCGAAATGGAAGTCACGGACGAGGTTTTTGAGTCCGATAAATCTCGTGTTTTCCTAGAAGCGGAGAATCGCATGCATACGATTAAGGCGGTGATGTACGCAACGCTTAAGTAGCGGGGCGTTGAGAAAACAGTCGCAAATCTGCTTGCCATACTATTTTTCTCTTAACAAGCTGATAGGATACAGGGGAGAATGATGTGCGCGTCAGTCGATTTTTTCGACTGACGCGCTTTGTGAAAGAGGCAAAGATGCGTACCGATGATTTTGACTACAACCTTCCTGAGGAACTGATTGCCCAGGCGCCTGCCGAGCCGCGCGACTCCTGCCGCCTGCTAGTGGTTGATCGCAAAGGCTCCCAGACAGGAACGCCGCTGGAGCATGGCGGCACCGTCGAGCACCGCATCTTCCGCGACATCATCGACTATATCGAGCCGGGCGACGTGCTCGTCATCAACAAGACGCGCGTGATGCCGGCCCGCCTGATCGGTCGCAAGGCCGGCTCGGGCGGCGTGGTCGAGACGCTGCTGCTCAAGCGCCGCGAGGATGTGGATCCGCTGGGCCATGTCTGGGAGTGCCTGGTCAAGCCGGGTAAGCGCCTGAAGTCCGGTGCTCAGATTGAGTATCGTGCGGGCGGCGCCCATGCGCCCGAGGGCGCGCCCGTGGTGCTGACGGCCGAGGTCGTCGACTTTGTTACCGATAGCCGCGGTGGCCGTCTGGTGCGCTTTGAGCCGGCCGGTTGCAATGTCGCCGGCGACCCGCGCACGCTCGACGAGGCCATCCACGCTGCCGGCCACGTGCCGCTGCCGCCCTACATTACCGATTACGAGGGCGATCCCGAGAAGTACCAGACCGTCTACGCCATGAAGGAGGAGCACTCGGCTGCCGCTCCTACGGCGGGTCTGCACTTCACGCCCGAGCTCATGGCCGCTATCGAGGCCAAGGGTGCGAAGTTTGCCGCCGTCGAGCTCGAGGTGGGTATCGATACTTTCCGTCTGGTGGAGGAGGACGACCCCACGCAGCACGTGATGCACACCGAGCGCTACCACGTGTCGCAGGAGGTGGTCGATGCCGTGCATAAGGCGAAGGCCGAGGGCCATCGTGTGATCGCCGTCGGCACTACCGCAGTGCGCTCGCTCGAGAGCGCGTTTGACGCGGACGCGCCGGTGTCCGATCCGGCTGTGACGGCGCGCTATTTTGAGGGCCGCGAGGACGGGGCCGACACGCTCGGCCGCGGTGACATCGTGGTGCGCGAGAATGCGACGACGCAGCTCTACCTCATGCCCGGCTCGACCTATCACGTGGTCGATGCGCTGATCACGAACTTCCACGTGCCGCGCTCCACACTCATGATGCTCGTGAGCGCGCTTGCCACCCGCGACCAGATCATGGATGCCTACGCCGCTGCCATCGAAGAGCGTTACCGCTTCTTCAGCTTTGGTGACGCCATGCTCATTCAGTAGGTTACGGCGTTTTACAAACGCCGTAACCGGTCGACGCTGCGCGGGCCGCATTTGGACAATCTGACGTTCAACTTCAAGGGCGCGA
>CABSYW010000020.1 GCA_902482035.1 uncultured Collinsella sp.
AGGCGCCAAGTATAATGATCGACCCAGTCATCTCCGTCATATATGGCGTCCATGAACAACTTCCCGTCTAGAGAGAGAAACCTATTTGGACGTCGGGGCGCAAGACCGCAATCCATATCGGGCCTGCAGCAGCTCCAACCCAATGCACCACATAGGTTCCCTTTCGTACATGTGTATCAATCTGCCCCGAAATGCCGGTGAATGCAATTCCAGACCCGTTTGTCGGATAGCAATCGACGTATTATTGTTTTCCGCTCACAACCTTGTATAGATATATCGTTCCAGCAAAAGAGAAGGGATCGTTCGCAATTTTGTCCGGAAGAACTTGCCACCTCAAAATCCCGCTACCAATATGGTCAAGCTTGACCGTTCCGCCGTCCCCCTCAAAAGTGGCAAGGGGATTTACCCCAGACTGAGAGTCGGCATCGCCCTCCTTAGCAGTTATCAGCAGGCTGCCCGTATAAGACTGCTGAGGCTCACCTTCAGGACAGGCAGCCTCGGCCCAAGAAGGGCCACTCAGGCAGAACAGTCCGAGCAGCATCAATACCAACAAAAGAAAACCCTTAGTTCTTTTCATCTATATCCCCAATGTCTCTCGACATTTGTATATTGTGACTATTTTAGATCTATATGGCCAATTCGAGCCCTCACCATGGCAATTGTTGCAGCTGGGTTTCTTTCCATTAAAATTTCGCTTTGGTAAATCCCCGCCCCTAAGCATTAAACCCGAAGTCCACCGAGTGGGCGAATTCCGGCGGATGTGCGCCTGAAATCGGTAACAAAAAAGCCGCCCGAAGGCGGCTATCTTGTGCAATGGAGCCAGCGACCGGGCTCGAACCGGTGACCCCCGCTTTACGAGAGCGGTGCTCTACCAACTGAGCTACGCTGGCGACCATGTGGTGACGCAACTGAGGCGTCAACGGCTGTCTATGATACGGGACATCGCACATCCGCGCAAGTGTTCTGACGGCTTTTCTCACTTTAAATGCACTAATATTGGAGACGTGATGTCTTGCTCTTACGGGTCTCAAGCAGAATGGGGCAGTGATGGCTCAACCCAAGATTCTTCTCACGCGCATCGATGATCGGTTTATTTACGGGCAAGACGTTGAGCTGTGGAATGAGGCGGTTGGTTCCAACCTCGTCCTGATCGTTAACGACGAGATTGCGGCGGATTCGCGCAAGTGGGCGCCTATGAGGGTCGCGGCGCCCGAGGGCGTGTGGACACGGTTTTTCTCGGTGCAAAGGACCATCGACATCATCCATACCGCAACGCCGCGTCAATGGATTCTGATCATGGTGGCCTCACCCGCCGATGCGCTCGCGCTGGTTAAGGGTGGTGTGCCGATCACCAAGATCAGCATTGGGCATATGCAGACAGGGGAGGGTAAGCGCTCTGTAACGCCTGCCGTTGCCGTAGACGAGGCAGATGACGCCGCCTTTAAAGAGCTGCAAGAACTCGGCATAGAGCTAGAAATCCGCTATCTTCCCAGTTCAGCCCCCGACCCCATCGGCAATCTGTTCAACTGATCCCTTGGGGACGGAGGAAAACGGATCATTTTGCCCTTGCGAGGGACTCGCGCGATGCTGCCTGTCAAAAACTATGCCCATTTACTACGTTTGATCGCCTGTCGCCGAGCATGTCGAATTTGAGAAAAACAAAACCGCAGGTAGACGGCTCGTGAATTTAACAAAACCGGTGCATGGTCGAGCATCCCGGGCTAAACGTAGTAAATGGGCATAGTTTTGATATGTCACTCATACAGTCACAGCGAAAATGAGCCCAAAAGATGAAAAACGCCCGTCGGCGGTGTGCCGGCGGGCGCAGCTGTGCGATATGTCGCGTTGTGGGCTTAGTGCCTCATAAAGTGGTACTCGATCATATTACTGTAGGGATGACCCGGGCCCACAATGCCCTGCGGGAACAGCGGCTGGTGCGGCGTGTCGGGGTACATCTCGGCCTCAAGGGCAAAGCCGGCGCCCCAGCCATAGTTAGCATCGTCCTTGGCGTGCTCGTCGCCCAGCCAGTTGCCGGTGTAGAGCTGCACGCCCGGGGCGGTGGTGTAGTAGTCCAGCTCACGACCGGTCCACATCTCCTCGACATGCAGGGCGCGGCGCAGGTTGCGACCGTACTGATAGTCATCGATGCACAAGCAGTGGTCGTAGCCGCGTGCCTGCTTAATCTGTGGATCGTCGGCCTCCATGCCAGGCGCGACGGGGCGCAGCTCACGGAAGTCAAACGGCGTACCCTCGACCGGAGCGATTTCGCCGGTGGGAATGTTCTGGTCGTTAATGGGGAGGTAGTGGGCGGCGTTAGCAACAAAGAAGTGCTCACAGTCCATGCCGGCGTTGTGACCGGCAAGGTTAAAGTATGTGTGGTTGGTCATGGACACGTAGGTGGCGCGGTCGCTCTCGCAGCCGTATTCGATACGGAAGACACCGGTGCGCGTAACGGTAAACACGGCCGTAAAGGTTCGGTTGCCGGGCAGGCCCAGCTCGCCATCCTTAAGCGAGGTGGTCATGCGCACGGCGTTATGGACCTCGTCGAGCTCAACATCCCACACGCGTTTATGCAGGCCGTGCTCAAGATCGCTGTGCAGGTTGTTGACGCCTTCGTTGGCCGGCATATGCCAGTCCGTGCCGGCGATGGTGATCGTGGCGCCCGCGGTGCGGTTGGCCACAGGGCCGATGGTCGCGCCAAAGCAGGCGGGGTTGTCAAAGTAATCCTCGAGCTTATCGAAGCCCAGCACCACATCGCGCACGTTGCCGGGAATGTCGGGCACATCGATACCCAGCACGGTGGCGCCGTAGTCCATAATGCGAACGCAGATCTCGGGCCCGTTGAGGGTGTAACGATGAACGGGGGTACCGCACGGCGCGGTGCCGAAAAGCTCGGAAGTGATCATTTGGTTCCTAACATCGAGGTATTTCGGACAAACTGTAGCGCGAACAGGCGAGATTATCACTACACCCCACTAAAGCAGGGGGTATTTTTCTCAAAAAAGAGATGATTGGAGCTGTGCGGGCGTTCATTTTTGACGCGCATGAGTCTGATACAATTTGTTCGTTACTGTTTGAATGATATGCGCGCAAAGAACGGCGAGGATTCATCGTGATTAAGGCAGAGCGACAGGATAAGGTTCGGCAGCTGCTCGAGGAACAGGGAACGGTTTCGGTCAAGGAGATTTCGGATGCGCTGGGCGTTTCGGACATGACGATTCGCCGCGACCTCGAAGAACTTGCGAGCCTGGGCGAGATCGAGCGCGTGCACGGCGGAGCCCGCAGTGCGCAGAGCCGTCCACACGCTATGCTGCGCCATGAGTATTCGCACAGCGAAAAGCGCACAAAGCATGCCGAGGAAAAGTTGCAGATTGCGCGCCGTTCTGTGGAGCTTATCGAGGAAGGCTCGACCATCTTTTTGGGCACGGGCACCACGGTTGAGCAGATGGCCTCGATGCTGCCGGCGTTTCGCCTGCGCATTGTGACCAATTCGCTTTCGGTGTTTAACCTGCTCGAGGCGCGCGAAGACTGCGAACTGTGCCTGGTGGGCGGCGTGTACCGCCGCCGCACTGCCGCCTTTGTGGGCCCCACGGCCGAGGACACCTTGCGCGCACTGGGGATCGACGCAGCCTTTATCGGCGCAAACGGCATTTTGGACGGCGACGTGTCTACGTCTAACATGGAAGAGGGCCGCATCCAGCAGCTCGCCTTTAGCAAGGCCGACTCGCGCTATCTGATCGCCGATTCCAGCAAGATTGGCAAGCGCGACTTCTACACCTTCTGCCGTCTGGACAGCCTGGACGCCGTGGTGTGCGAGCCGGGCATCGCCGCCGAAGATCGTGCCGCCATCGAGGAGCATACGCAGGTCATTTGCTAGCTAGCGCTGCGGGAGATCGGACCAAGTATTCAGTTTGTGGGCTAGACCAGGCGGCCGTAGTCCTGTGACTGATGAAAGACATGGGCGATATAGATCGTATCGCGCTCAAACTTGTAAAGACACACGTATTTGTTGACGGTAAACGATCGATAATTGCGTGCCGCCAGCTCTCGTATGTGGGAGAGGGGCCGTAGGAGCGGCTGCTCGCGAAGCAGGTCAAGCTGATATTCAAACTCAGCAACAAAATTGCCTGCTGCACGTGGGTTCATAAGGATTTGAGCAAGGTATCTGACAATAGCCTCGTATTCATATTGTGCGCTTTCGAGTATTACGACGTTATAGGCCATATTTGTCTCGTATCGCGGTCGCGAAGGAGTCGTAGTCGCTGTAGTCGCCTTGCGATATCTCGTCTTCTGCCAACATCATACGAGACAGCAGCTTGGCTTTGGCGATTTCGTCTTGCATGAGACGATACTGGTCGCTGCTGATGCAGTGCATGGCCTCATAGCCGTTCTTAGTTACGGTGACGTCGCGCTCGGACTCAACAAGCGCGGTAAATGCAGCGGTGTCCTTCATGTCTCGGACGGGCACACAGGTGGGCATAGGTACCTCCTTTGCGTTGGGACACAATTGTACCACGCCTTGACAAGAATTCGGTACCGTCAAATTGTCTCAATCTGTAACGGGTGGGTGTGATCGGAGAGTCTGAGGGTCTTTATGGGTGGAGCAAACGGCGTGACATGCGCTGTTGAATCCGTACGCCCGCTTGCGTTTTCGAGTGAAGAGGCAGCAAAGTTGATTGGCGTAAGCGCGAAGACCCTTGCAAATTGGCGCTGTCCTAGTAAGGGGCCGGAGTACATTCGCCTCGGCAAATCCTCGCGATCCCATGTTCTTTATTGTTACGATGATCATGAGGCTTGGCTGCACTCTCTGCGCCAGCAGGCCAAGGTAAATTGATTGATAGCTGTTGGGCGCGGACAATATCGTTTGGACGGGTATAGCATGGTTCCATGCTCCGCGTTGCTAATTGCGCCGCTGCGTCATTTGTGAAATGGAATGATTGATGATGGAGAGGCGTGAGGTTCTCGGCTTGCCGCTTTTCACTTGGACTAATGACTGCGGCGGCAGAAAAATGTCCTGGCGAACGACTATCGTATAGAACGCAGCGGTGGTTAGATGGGTCTTCGCGGTTTGAGTGGTACATGGATTGTCGGATGTGGGAGACGTGAGAAACCCATGGTTTGGGGCAAGGTTGCTATTCTGACGAGTTTATCTCTTCATCCCTGTGGCAAAATGAGGACATATTGTCCTGTTATCTATCCAGAAGGTGCGTCATGCAATTATCAGCAGATGAGGTAAAGGCCAAGAGACAGGAGCTCGGCTTGACTCAGAAGGAATTCGCCGCTGCCCTAGGCATGGGCCCCAACGGCGAGCGAACGGTGCGCCGCTGGGAGGCAGGCGAAACAAGGCCCACCGCAGCCGAGTCGAAGTACATCTCCACCCTCGGCCATCGCGCCCCCTTTGCACCCGCAGGGGAGGGGAAGCCTGCCTTCACCTTCATCGACCTGTTCGCGGGCATCGGCGGGATCCGCATGCCGTTCCAGGAGCTGGGCGGCAGGTGCGTCTTCTCCTGCGAGTGGGATAAGTTTGCGCAGAAGACCTACCGCATGAACTACGGCGAAACCCCGGCGGGGGACATCCGTGAGGTCGCCGCTTCAGACATCCCCGACTTCGACGTGCTGCTCGCTGGCTTTCCATGCCAGCCGTTCTCGCTTGCGGGTGTGTCCAAGAAGCGCTCCCTTGGTCGCGCTACGGGCTTCGAAGACAAGACGCAGGGCACGCTCTTCTTCGAGGTTGCACGCATCCTGAACGAGAAGCGCCCGAAGGCGTTCCTGCTCGAGAACGTGAAGAATCTGATCAGTCACGACAGGGGCAGAACGTTCGACGTCATCATGCAGGTCCTCCAGGACGAGCTCGGTTACCACGTTCACTACAAGGTTCTGGACTCCAAGGGTTGGACATGCCAGCACCGCGAGCGCATCTACATTGTTGGCTTTCGCGACGATGTGGAGTTCTCTTGGGACGACCTCGACTGCCCGAACAGTGGTCAGAAAGCCGCGGAGATTCTGGAGGAGGATGCGGACGCGAGGTACGTGCTCTCCGACAAGCTGTGGTCATATTTGAAAGCATACAAGGCCAAGCACGAGGCCGCCGGCAACGGGTTCGGCTACGGTCTTATCACTCCATCGGACACCACGAGGACGCTCTCCGCACGCTATCATAAGGACGGTAGTGAGATCTTGGTCTCGCGCGGCGAGGGCGAGAACCCCCGTAAGCTGACCCCTAGAGAGTGCGCGCGCTTGCAGGGATTTCCCGACCGGTTCATAATCCCGGTCTCCGACACACAGGCCTACCGCCAGTTCGGCAATTCGGTGACGGTCCCTGTAATACGGTCGGTGGCCAAGCTCATGATGGGAGCGTGTCAGGATGGATTACGGGGCGCTTAGCAGCTACTTCGACGGCGCGGTCTCGAAGACCCTCGCGGACGTCGATATCGACGCAGGTAGGAGTAATCAGCACGAGTTCAACGGCACGCTGCCGCTGAGGTCGCTGTTCGGTGACGACGACATCCGCGACATCCGCACCACGTTCGCCTACATGTGCGACGAGGCGGAGCCGGAGATGTGCGACGGGACCGTGACTTGGTACGATGCGCGCCGCAAACATCCCACGAGAACCGAGTACCGTCTCTACTACAAGGACAACCCCGCCATCAGACAGGCATCCGCTGGCGACCTCATGGTGGTCGCCAACTCCGATGACCTCGGGCTGCTCATCATCTTCGCTAAAAAAGGCTCGACCATCGAGTCGCAGCTGAGGTGGCTGTTCGGCTTCGAGGAGCCCGACCGCTCGGGCTATGCCGTATCAAAGGGCGAGCGCAACCGTATCGGTGCGGTGGCCTCGCGCATCCTCGGCATGATTGGTATCGAGACGCGCGCTCCCTTGAGCGCGGATATCTACTTGGACGATATGGTCAAGAGGTTTGGACATACGTTTCCGAAGGGCATCGACTTTACGGAGTACTCCATCTCAACCCTTGAAGGTCTCGACTGGGCGGATGACCCCGATCGAAGCCTGCTCGCGTGCTACGAGCGCGAGGAATTGCTGTTCAAGGTGTTTGAGCGCCATCTGCTTGAGAGAGACCTTGCGCCCTATTTGAACGGCCAGCTCGACGTCGACGGCATTCTGAAGACCACCATGTCGACCTTCCAGCGCAGGAAGTCCCGCGCGGGCACAGCGTTCGAGCACCAGCTTGAGTTCCTGTTCAAGGGTAGGGGAATCCGATACTCCGCACAGCCCTACACCGAGGGAAAGTCGAAGCCGGACTTCATTTTTCCGTCAATCGAGTGCTACCGGGATGAGGGGTTCCCCTCCTCGAGCCTTACGATGCTCGGTGCGAAGACGACCATCAAGGAGCGCTGGAGGCAGGTGCTCGAGGAGGCGAACCGCATCGAGCGTAAGCACCTTATCACGCTGGAGCCCGCCGTGAGCGTGGACTACACGAACGCCATGCGTGACAGCAAGCTCCAGCTCGTCATCCCCTCCCAGCTTTTCCCCACCTACACGCCTTCACAGCAAGAATGGCTCATGGATGTGGGAGGCTTCTGCGAGATGGTCGAGGAGAGGCAACGGGTACTTGACTAGGCCGGGACAATAAGAGCGTTGAGGCGGCGCGCAAGCGCATGACCATCCTGAAGGGCTCCGAAAAGATTGTGGCATCGCTCAATCAGTTCGGCGTTGTCCGGCGCGTGAGGCGGGGGCACTACGTGATTGCAGAGCCCATCGAACTGAATGACGAGCTTACGCGGTTTTTGGTCTTTGCCGACATGCTGGTAAACCGGTCGAGTTACCGGACGTTCCTGGAACTGCAGGACGTGGCCGAGTTGTTTCCGTTCGCGTGCCGTGTGAGCAAGGAGGAACTTGTGGCTGACGAGCGGTTCGAGGTGAACAACTTCGGCGGGGAGTTCTCGGTGGGGGTACGGGAGTAGGAGAGTACAGGTCACTCCTACGACGCAACACCTTTGCCACGCGTGAAAAGCATATCGTCAATCGAAAGCTGCAGGATTTGCAGTTTACCCTGCTCCTCGGCTGGTATCAGCGACGAATCGAGCTTCTCCTTAAGGACTGCGACTATGTACTGGCAGTTGATTGTGCTGGCGCGTGCGATTATGTCACGCAACACCTTACCCTCGATGTTTTCAAGGACGTCATGCACTATGAAGCGCGGAGTCTTGATGCCCTTTGATTCTGCAAACTGCTGATACGCTAAATCAAATGCGGCGATGAGTGACTTGCGTGTGCCCGTGCTGGAGCCAGCGGTATCACGTATTGCAACGGGGAACTTGTTCGACTCTTCATAGTAAACGAGCAGCGGCGATTCGTTGTTGAACTCCCTGGCAAGCGGAGTGAAGAATGCGTTAAACGCAAGCATCATTGCAGCAAAATCGTTGGATTGCGGCTCGTCGCCATCATCAGACGAGCCAAGCGATGCGATTTTTCCCTCAATGCTGGTCTGTTCTACCTCAAAGCTGTTGAGCGTATCTATTACTTCTCGGCATTTGCCGATACTGCTCGAAAGCTCAACTAGGCGTGCCTGAAGCGACTCGTACTCATCGATGAGGTCTTGCTCCACCAATGACATGAATTGGCTGTTCTGCGATGACAGTTGGCTGATTTCACGTTGCACAGATGCACGCTCGGCCTTCAGTTTTTCTGCCACACTCGCGAAATAGGCAATCTTGTTGTCGCAGAGCTGGTTGTTGAATGCGACCATCTCTTCGAAAGTTGCATTCACCATCGGGATCATCGAACAGACTTCCTCGAAAAACCGTCTGCTCAAATTAACGTCGGCTTGTCTACCGCGCTCTTGCATAGCAGTCTGCAGGGCCTCTTCATTTCGTTGCAGCCTGTAGTCTATGTCTGAGAGTTGCAGTGTCAGAGATGCGTATCGGGTGCGTGTAGCCGCGATTTCATCGCGGTTGGCCCTGTAGACATCGGCGTCGATGATGCTGTTGAGCTTGCACTGGACTTCTTCATGCTCGGCTTCGAGCCCTGCAAGTATCTGCTGCTGCTCGCTGACCGTATCGACGTTCTGGACTTTCTTATAGCGTTTGATGGACTCACGCGTCTTGTTCAAGTCCTTGTTGAGGTCGTCACGCTTTTTGTCGAGCGCCGGATCTGAGATGCCGAACAGAGCGTTGTAGACACTCCGGTAGATGGATGTGCTGCCGCTGGGAACGGTTTTGAGGAAGGAATTATCATCCCCGCCTACGGACACGCGGACAAATGAATTGATCAATTGGCGAAACGTGGGCACATTCGCTTCGTTCCCGAAAAGCAAGACATTGAGTCGTTGCTGGTAAGCTTTCTGCCCCATCTTTTCGCCGTCAATGTAGTACCTTCCATTCGGGAAGAGGTCGATTGTGAGAATCACGTCAT
The DNA here is from genome assembly GCA_902482035.1 of uncultured Collinsella sp. Classification (GTDB taxonomy): domain Bacteria; phylum Actinomycetota; class Coriobacteriia; order Coriobacteriales; family Coriobacteriaceae; genus Collinsella. The sequence continues at coordinate 9,377 of CABSYW010000020.1, forward strand.
CGCCATCGGGAAAATCCGATGTCAGTGTCATGTCGACGGCGATCTTGTTTGTGACGATGAAATCGCGTAGCTCCTCGGTCACCGTGCCCGTGTCGGCGTCTGTGTAAATGAGCTTCCTGTCCTTGGCGCCCATTGCGATATCAATGAGCTTGAGGAAGGTTGTTTTTCCAACGCGATTGTGCGATTCGGAGTCCTCGGTATCGACGATGAGGTTGGCACCCTTGTGGAATAAGACCTCGCGAACTATTTCGTCAGTTGTTGTCTTGCGAATTCTAAGCGACTTGATGAACATGTAGCCCTCCCTTCTCGTCTATTGACACGCGTCCGAGGAGGAAGAGAAAGTCCAAAGCCATGACAAAGAAGTCGTAGCTCACTTCTTTCTTGACCAGAGTGTTCGCCGTTACCTCATAGAGTTGACCGGCGTCCAAGCCTGGGTTCTGGTCGATGTAGCCATCCAAGGCGGCAGCGATGTAATAGACCGTGCTCGTCGGCTCATTATTGCGATCAAGCAGCAGCATCGTCATCACCTGGCCTCAGAAGGACTCTGCATTTTGCCACGGCAACGGCAATCAACGCAACGCAGAACTGGTTGATGATTTCTTCGGGGACCTCGTCAGCCTGAAAGCCTGCGTCATTCACAATCATGTTATAGATCTCGTTCTCGATGAGCTTGAGCTGTGCATCGCCGTTTCCTACGCACAGCTTGCCGTCATCGCGAACGTCTGCCACATTGACAAACATCTTGTTCAGCCTTTGGATGATGGCTTCGCTGTCGGGGAATTCCTTGATCACGCTGTCGAGACGAGCGTAGTTCTCAGAATACTCGTTGATGATGTTTAGGTAACGCGGTGCGTGGTTGTAAATCAGCTTCTTCTCTATAGGAGGCGGAGGCGTAAGGGGGAAATCTTCGCCCGTTGGCTCAGTCGACGAAATCATGATTTGCAGGAGTTTATACATGAGCGTCTTTGTAAGCGGCCGGTGCGGGCCAGACGAGACGGGCTGGTAGATGTTTATGTCATGTGAGTCATAGCTATTGGAGTCGCCGGTTATGTTCGTGGCGACCTTTCCAATTGCGCTCTGGCTTGTCTGCGTTGGCTTATCGCGAAGCATGGATGTTCGCCGAGTTGTTGCTGCCTACGACGTTTGTGGCAACTTTACCTGTAGCGGTCTGCGAGTTGTCGCTTAGACTCTTTTTGATTGACTTGATCTCTTGCTTGTTTTGGAGCGAGATGACGGCGGCGGCGATGGATGCGATAGACGCGATAATTCCAAGGATAAGGTTCACAGTCTCCATCTTGCCTCCCAAATGTCAAGTCCAATATTCTAGACCATTATCGAGCGTTCGCTCGTTGCGTTGCCTCTAATTCTTGCTAATGGTCACAAACTGCCGAACGGACTGGATGACCTCACTTTGTGACCGACCTTTAGCCTATTTGCATGGTTAAGGGACGGTTCGTTTGTGCTGGCCTATGTCAATCGAAAGGCAGGCCGACATGGACGGAGACGACCATAGCATCGACGACGAGGAAGAGGTCGCAGCGCAGGCGGGCGGCCAAGAAGGGGTCGCGCAGGCGGAAGAGCCGCAGGCAGTGGACTCGGAGAGGGGCTACCAGGCGCTTCTCGCCAAGCAGGAGGCTCGCATCAAGGAGCTTGAGGGGCAAGTGGCCGAGGCTGCCAAGAGCGCCGAGGTGGCGGACGCCCTGCGCGGCGAAATCCAGCAGGTGAAGGCCAGGCGGCCGATGAGCGCATCGCCTTCGCGGCAGACATGGCGACGTTCGCAACCATGAACCTGACCCACCTCTTCTACTCATGCACGGCGCTGGAGGTGGTCTCCGGTTTGGGCAACCTCGCAGGTGTCAAGTCGTGCGGTTCGCGTTCGCTTCGCGCTCGTCGCCCGCCGAGCTGGACTTCCGAGGCTTCGACCCGTCTGCGCTCACCGACCTGACCTACTGCTTCTCGGGGTGCTCGTCGCTGGTGACGATCTACGCCGACGCCACCTGGCCGCTGCCTTCGAGCGGGGTTTCGGACTCGCAGTGCTTCTATAACTGCTACAAGCTGACGGGCGGCAACGGAACCACGTATGCAAGCAGCAGGACGGTTTATACCCACTTCCGTATCGATACGACGGCTACGCCTGGTTACCTGACTGTCTCTGCTTGACATGCTCTTTGGCTACGGTATTTGCGTCAGTCTGGGTAATATCCGAGAACATTTCATCAACGATGCGGACATGGCATTCATAAGCTGCATACCTGCTGGACCTCACCGCATTTTCCGCTTCCTGCAGGCGTGTTGCAGCATCCCTGAATCGGGATTTTGCCGCCATTTGCCCCATGATGGAGTCTGGGTGGTTGTCACTGAGTACGTCTGCGTCTCTCAGTTCTATTTCCGCACTTGCAATGCGTTCCATAAGCAGATTGTATTGGGCATCGCCGACCTCAGACAGGCAGAGCACAAGGTCTTTAAACGCTGCTGCGGTCAGCATTCGATTGAGCACTGCCCTGCAAGCTTCTGGCTCGGCATTCGCCTTCGCGACCATATCATTCACGAGGTATTTTTCCCATTCCTCATGGTCTCCGCCGTTGCCGCCAGACTGTTCCGGAAGCCACTCCGCACTAACTTTTCTCGTCATACGCTCGATGGACAGAACAGCCTCGCCGCTGAGACCAAGGAAGTCAGCAATATCTTGGAGCTCGTACGTATCACAATCGGTCTCCCCGATGAGAAAACCTACTGGCTTTCCGAATATGTCAGCCAGATCTACGAGGTCATCCCATTGAGGAAACTGATCTCCTTTTCGAAATCGGCTGATCTTTCTCGCAATCGCCTTGCGGCCGTTCTCCCTTTCCACTGCATAGCGGTCATCGGCTAGCGAGGCATCATCGGCACCGTTACGCTTTTGATAGAGCAGACGCGCAAGGCCGATATTGCTAATGCCTCTGCGCCCCTTTTCTATTTCATAGCTTTCCATCAAACCGCTGAGTCTCTTTGGAAAAATGTCCTTAGGGCGATCTTTGCGGACGTACATTGTCTTAATCATTCCTCATTAACAACAGATAAGACAATTATAGGACATATACCGTCTTATTTACCGATGGCATGATAGCACTGTCGAAAGTGAGCACCCCAGTGGAAGCGGTGCTGAAGTGAAAGAAAGTGAGGAAAAGGCAATGACGACTTGGGACTATGCGCAATTGTCGCATCTGGCGAAAGAGCTCGGTGGGCCTCAGGCGCTGATCAGCAATATCAGAGCGGGCGGGATTTCCGTTGGAAGAATCCAGGGTGGAGTAATCGGTTCTGTAGCCACGCTAGTCGCAGGTGGAATCGGACTGTATGCCTACGACAAGCACCAGAGGAAGATCGCTCTTGCTGAACAGAGTGCAACCATTCTCAAGGCGAACATCGAAGTATACGAAGAGGCACATTCGTCAACAGAAGTTGATGAGGCTACGAGAGAGACGCAACATAGTGAGGAGGAAACGGTAACTGAATCCAGTGGCGGCGAAGAGGCCTAGCCACCAGATTCATTAGACAGCCACTACCACGAGGAGCCCCGGTATGTACCAGGGCTCCAATTCGTTCTTATACCTTGCAGCGGATACTTAGATCTCTCGGGACTTGCAGTAGAGCGGGTCGCCCTCTCCGACCAGCACATCCCACCGCCATTGCGGGGTCTCGGTGCCGGACTGGCAGAGCGCATCGAGGGGCATGACTTTTTGCTCGGGCGAGCAGGGGCAAAGGTCTGCCTTGATGTGGGCCATGTCTTCGGCCTGGCCGGCGAGCTTTTTATCCGGGGACCATGCTTTCGGCACGCGATCCCCCATCCTCAACCTCCCAAATCAAAAACTCAATCTGTAACACCTAGACTCGATTTGAGCAGATATCTGTTACAGATTGAGACGTTTCGGCAGAGTGATTCCCGTTTGTCTTGATTTGTAACAGGTAGAGGCAAAAAACTCGACTTGATGTTACAGATTTAGACAAACGGCTGCCGACCCGCGCGAAAACAAAAAGGCCGCATGCGAACCCGTGGAGGGATTCGCATGCGGCCGACAGGGGGTATGCGGCGGAAACTAGGCCATAAGCAGGCCGGTCTCCGCGACGTTCTTGTACCAGTACGCGCTCGCCTTGGGATAGCGCTTCTGGGTCTCAAAGTCGATGTAGAACAGGCCGTAACGCTTGTTATAGCCGTTGGTCCAGGAGAACTGGTCCTGTAGCGACCACACAAAGTAGCCGTCGACGTTCACGCCGCCGTCGATCGCCTTGAGGATCCACGCGAGATGCTGGCGCATGTAGTCGATACGAGGGGCGTCGTTGATAAAGCCATCCTCGAAGTCGTCCTTATAGCCCATGCCGTTCTCGGTGATGTAGATCTTCTTGTAGTTGGGGTAATCGTTCTTAATGCGCAGCAGCAGGTCGTAGAGGCCCTCGGGATAGATGATCCAGTCCCAATCGGTGGTGGGTATGCCTTCGCGCACGCATGACTCGCCCACGCCCTTGAGGAACCAGCGCGAAGATCCCTTGTCGCCGGTACCATTGTGGTTGATGTCGTTTTCGCCCTCGGCAGCCCGCAGGAACTGGCACTTGTAGGTGTTGACGCCCAGGCAATCGTTGTAGGGGAGCGCGGCGGTCAGCGCGGCGACATCCTCGTCGCGGACGTCGAGCTCGCCGCCGGCGATATGGGCCAGCTTGGTCGCAGCCTCCATGGTGTCGGCTGCATAGTGGCCGCGGAAAGTGGCGTCGAGCACCCAGCGGTTGTTGATGACGTCGGCCATGCGAGCTGCCTCGCAGTCGGCGGCGTTGTTGGGGTCGAGGGGATACTTGGGCTCCAGGTTCTGGACAATGCCGATCTCGCCCTCAAAGCCGCCCTCATGGAAGGCGACGACAGCCTTGGCGTGGGCCACCATCATGTTGTGCATGAGCTGGAAGGCCTTGTCCAGGCGATACTTCTCGCCGTGCGGCCAGTTGCCAACGATAAAGCTGCCCTCGGCGGTCGCGGGAATCTCGTTAAAGGTAAACCAGTGCTTGACCTCGGTGAACTCGGCAAAGCAGAACTTGGCGTACTCGACAAAGGCGTCGATCGTCGTGCGCGTCAGGAAGCCCTCGCCGCCGTTCTGGTAAAAGGCCTCGGGCGTATCGAAGTGATCGAGCGTGACATAGGGGATGACGCCGGCTTTATTGCAGGTGGCGAAAAGCTCGTGATAGAAAGCGACGCCCTCGGGGTTAATCTCGCCGGTGCCGTTGGGGAAGATGCGGCTCCAAGCGATGGAGACACGGATGCCGTTGATGCCAAAACGCTGGCACAGGTCGATATCGACCGGGTACTTGTTGTAGAAGTCGCTTGCGGGATCGGGGGAGAAGCGACCCTGGGCTGCCAGGAAATCGTCCCAGGGCACTTTGCCCTTGCCGTGCGTACAGGTCTCGCCCTCAACCTGGTAAGCAGCGGTGGCGCCGCCAAACACAAAGCCGTCGGGGAACTGCATGGGGTTGGTCATGAGTCATCCTTTCTGTGGGATACGAATAGGGAGAGGTGCCCGAACTGGGGATCCGGGCACCAACAGAGGGGGGAACTAGTCGAGGTTCTCGCGGAGCCACTTGATGGCGCCAGCGGGGTCGCGAGTAAGGTCGATATATTCCTTACCGCGGGGAGCGAGCAGCTTAATGCCCAGGCGATCGGTGTCGGCCTTCATGTCGTTGTAGTAGCTACGGACCTGCGGGGCAAGCACGATAACGTCGTACTGATCCATGATGGCAGTGTGCTGGCCATAAGCGCCTGCGGAGGAAGCGATGTTCTCTCCGGTCTGTGCGGCACCTTCCTTGATGGCGTTGGCAAGCATGGCAGAGGTGCCGGCGCCGGCGCACAGGACGAGGACCTTCAGGCCATCGACATCCTTCTTGGCGGATGCGTCGGAGACGGGCTCGGGCTGATCGGCGACAGGCTTGCTGTCGGCGGCAGCGGCGGTCGGCTTGACGGAAGCGGCGGTCTGCTCGACAGCGGGCGCAGAGGTGCTGGCGGCGATGGTGGCAGCACCATCGGATTCGAGACCCAGCTCGGCGGCACGCTCGGCCTCCTGGTCGCAGAGCAGCTTATCGTATGCCTTCAAGAACGGCAGGTAGATGATGGCGTCCAGCAAGATGATGATCGCGACAAATACCAGGGCGATAAGCTGGAAGTTTGTAGTGATGAAGATGCCGATGGGGGCAGGGGTAGCCCAAGGCACCACGAAGGAGAAGCCGTTCATGCCCACGTTGTCGATAAAGAACTTGGCAACACTCACGTTGACGCAGCCGGCGGCAACAAAGGGGATGAGCATGTAGGGGTTAAGGATCATCGGCGCGCCAAAGAGCAGCGGTTCGTTGACGGCGAAGGCAACAGGAACAATCGAGGCCTTACCGACGGCTTTGAGCTGCTTGGACTTCATAAAGAGAATCAGCAGAAGCGGCACGATGAACGTGGCGCCGGTGCCGCCGAACTCACCCACGAGCGACATGTTAAAGGTGAGGGAGTGGGCGGGGTGACCACCGGCCAGCAGAACCTGCAGGTTCTCGGCCTGGTTGGCAAGACGGATGGGGTCGATGCCCGGCTGGACGATCGAGGGGCCGTGGACGCCGATGAACCAGAAGAACGCGGTGGCTGCCTGAATAAGGATGAGTCCGGGGTAGGTCTCTGCTGCAGTGAAGAGCGGGGAGAGCAGCTTGATGAGCAGCTCGGAGAACGGAACGCCCATGAGGTTGCGCACGACGACATCGATGATGCCGCAGATGATGACAGCGCCACCGAAGGGGATGATGTCGCGGAAGTTCTGAGCGATGGCGCCCGGGACCTCCTTGGGCAGCTTAATGGTCAGATCGCGCGAGACGCAGAACTTATAGACCCAAACGGTAATGAACGCGGCGATATAGGCCGAGAACAGACCGCGCGTGCCCATGCTGGTGCAATCGAAGACCGAAAGCTCGGAGCCGTTGAACTTGGTGGTGAACTGCGTAACAGCGAGCAGCAGCATGCTGCACTGGGCAGCTACCATGGTGGAGCCGTCGTTGAGCACCTTGCCGGCGGGCATGCGACGGTTCATGGAAGCCGTGAAGTTCTTGGCGGTGGTGCCGGCAACCATGATGCCCATGACACCCATGGTGAAGTTGTACAGCTTGTTGCACCAGTCGATGAGCGGCTGGGGCAACGTGACGCCAACTACGCCAGGAAGGGTGGCGATCAGCAGAAAGATCGAAGAGGTAAGGACGATGGGCATGCACCCAAGGAATCCGTCTTTGATGGCCTGGAGGTAGATGTTTCTCGAGATCTTCTCGAAGAACGGTTGATGCTTTTCGAGCATCTTTACGATGGCGTCCATAGAGCTCCTTTGCTACTTGATGCGCGATGCATGTGGATGGAACTGGTCGTCGATGGATGGTCAGGACTGCCCGGAAACCTTCCTGCTTAAGGAAGGCATTGTGAAATGACAACGTTGTCATTTCGTTAATGACAACGTAAGACATTCTTGGAAGAGCAACAAGGATATACGGGTGAGTGGTCGATATCGTTCGGTAAACGGTTGATTTATCAGTCAGGCAGGTGGTGTATGCTAGAACGCAAAAAACAAGCGATAGAGAACCAAGTGGAGAAGCAGTGACAACGATGGACAAGAAAAACGTTTCGATGAACGACGTGGCGATTGCCGCGGGTGTTTCTCTCAAGACGGTGTCGCGCGCGATCAACGAGCCCGATAGCGTGCGAGAGTCGACACGCGATAAGGTCCATTCGGCCATGGAGGCGCTCGGATTTCGAACCAACTATGCCGCGCGTTCGCTCAAGTTGGGCCGTTACGGGTGCATCGGCGTTGTGCTGTTTCACTTGTCAGGCGGTGCCGTGGACATGATTGACGGCATCGCCGATGCCGCTGCAGAGCGAGGCTTTGCGCTCACGATGATTAAAAAGCGGGCGGGGGAGAAGATGACCCTTGCCGAAGCGGCGCGCAGGATGTCGCAGCTTCCCGTCGACGGCATGATCTTCAACCTGCGTCAGATGGTCGATGACTTTGATACCTTTGAGGCGCCGAAAGACCTCAAGACGGTGATTATCACGCCGATGGAACATCCTACCTGCTCTACCGTTAGTGACGATCAAGAGGACGGTGCGCGCATGGCGTGCGAGTACTTCTTAAATCGCGGGCACAAGAACGTGTATTTCGTTTCTGGTAAAAAAGAGTCGCTGTCGAGCCAGTGCCGTATGAAAGGTTGGCGTGCGGCACTCGAGACGCGTGGCATTGAGCCGCCCGAGCCTCTGCAAGGTGATTGGAATGCGGATAGTGGCTATGCCGCGGGCCTTGTGCTTGCCGATAAACCCGATTGCACGGCGGTCCTCGCTGCTAACGACTGCATGGCAAACGGCGTGATGATGGCTCTACGTGACAAGGGTCTGAGTGTGCCCGATGATGTGTCCGTGATCGGCTTCGACGATGAGCTCTACAAGACGATTCCCAACTCGATTCTGACGTCAGTGAAGTTCCGTCACCGCGAACTGGGCGTCCGTGCGCTTAATGAGGTCGTCGCAGGTCTGGAAGCCCCGAGCTCCAGAAGCCGTACGCTCGTCTCGGGTGTGCTGGTCGAGCGTTCCAGCGTAAAGGACCTGCGGGTGTAGGGTTTTTCGGCCCGTTTGTCTCAATCTGTAACAGTTAGGACCGAAAAACTCAGCTAAATATTACAGATTGAGATATTTCTGCTCGGGCGTTCTGTTTGTCTCGATCTGTAACAGCTAGGATCCAAAAACTCGGCTAGATGTTACAGATTGAGATGAACAGGAGGGCGGGTACGGTCTAAACAAAATGGCCCGCGCATCACGCATCGATGCACGGGCCATTTTTTGTCTGCGAGCGGCAGGTGGCGTCAGCGTCTTATGCCTTGAGGTTTTCCTCGATCCAGGCGACGGCACCCTTGGGATCCTTAGTGAGGTCGATGTACTGTTTGCCCTTGGGCGACAGCAGCGTGATGCCCAGGCGGTCGGTGTCGGCCTTCATCTCGTTGTAATAGGTGCGAACCTGCGGAGCCAGGACGATGACGTTGTACTGGTCCATGATGGCGTAGTGGCTGCCGTAGGCACCGGCGTTGGCGGTAATGTCGATGCCCAGCTCGTCGGCGCCTTCCTTAAGCGCGTTGGCGAGCAGTGCAGAGGTGCCGGCGCCAGCGCACAGAACCAGAACCCTCAGATCCTTGCCCTTAAGGGCGGACGGAGCTGCGGAGGCCTCAGTGGCAGAAGCGGTCTCGACAACAGGAGCCTCAACGGCGGGGGCGGCAGCGGTCTTGACGGCCTTGGTCTCCTCGGCCTCTTCTTCGGCCAGGGTCTCGGCCTCCTGCTTGCACAGGACGTTGTCGTAGGCCTTGCAGAACGGGTAGTAGATCAAGAAGTCAACGACCAGCAGGACGACAACCAGGACCAGAGAGATCGGCTGGAAGTTGGTGTCGATGAAGGTGCCGATCGGTCCGGGGAGTGCCCACGGCATGGCATAGATAAAGCCGTTCATGCCCAAAAAGTCGATGAAGAACTTACCAATGAGGACGTTGGCCACGGGGGCAAACAGGAACGGGATCAGGAAGTACGGGTTGAGGATGATGGGCGCGGCGAACAGCAGCGGCTCGTTGACGGCGAACATCACGGGCACGACAGAGGCTTTGCCGACGGCCTTGAGCTGCTTGGAGCGCATAAAGAGCAGGAAGATGATCGGGACAATGAACGTGGCGCCGGTGCCGCCGAGTTCGCCGATGTAGTTACCGAAGTTTTCGGTCAGGGCGAGGGCGGGGTGACCGCCGGCCTGCAGCGTGGCGAGGTTGGTGGTGATGTTGCCAAACAGCGCGGCGTTGAGGGCAGGCTTAACGACCGAGGGGCCGTGGATGCCCATGAACCAGAACAGCGGGATCATGAACCAGATGAGGGCGAGGCCGGCGTAGGAATCGGCAGCGGCGAACAGCGGGCTCACCAGCGTGGAGATGACGTTGGCAAACGGGACGGCCAAGCAGGTGCGGCAGATAACGTCGATGACGGCGACAAACAGGATGGAGAAGCTGAAGGCGAAGATGTCGCGGAAGTTCTGGGCGATGGCGCCGGGGACTTCTTTGGGCAGCTTGATGGTGATGTCTCGCTTAATGCAGAAGGCATAGATGTTGACCGTGGCAAATGCGGCGACAAAGGAGCTCAGCAGGCCCTTGGTGCCCATGTTGTCGGTAAAGAACACCGAGACATCGGCGCCGTCGATCTTGGCACTCGTCTGGGTAACGGCCAAGATGAGCATAGCGCACATGGCGGCGACCATGGTGCTCGTGGCGTTGATGGCCTTGCCAGCAGGCATGCGGCGGTTCTTGGAGCCGGTCAGCGCGCTTGCGGTGGTGCCGGCGACCATGATGCCCACGACGCCCATCGTGAAGTTGTAAACCTTGTTGCAGAAGTTCACGACGTCGACGTTCCACCAGTCGGGCAGCGTAAAGCCGCCGACCGTGGCGACAACGCCCGGCAGGGTCGAAATAAGCAGGAAGACAGAAGAAGACAGGATGATGGGCATTGCTGCCAAAAAGCCGTCTTTAATGGCCTGAAGGTAGATGTTCTTAGAGACCTTGTCGAAGTACGGCTGACCTTTCTCCAAGAACTTAACGATCGATTCCATAGTTCACGCTCCTCTTTGCATGAAATCTTAATGGCATGGACGTTGAAAACCTATATGGTCTCCCGCTTGCTAAAAGCCCGGGTGCAGGCGGGGTCGGTCCCAGGGGGAGAGAGGGGAGCGGCTGGGTTTGTATCGCATAGGGCCGCTCCCTTCTCGGGGGAAAGCGAGGCGATGCGCTACTGCGCGTCCGCCATAGTGTCGGCGAGCTCCTTGTACCAGAGTGCCGACTGCTTGATGTAGCGTTTTTGCGTGTCGAAGTCGATGTAGAACAGGCCGTAGCGCTTGTTATAGCCATTGGCCCACGAGAACTGGTCCTGCAGGCTCCAGATAAAGTAGCCCTGGACGTCGACGCCCTCGGCGCGCGCCTGGAGCACCTTCTCCATGTGCTGGTCGACAAAGTCGATGCGCTCGGGATCGGCGACGATGCCGTTTGCGTCGGGCTCGGGGTCCTTGTGGCCCAGGCCGTTTTCGGTGATATAGATGACGGGGAGGTTGGGATAGGTGGCGCTGATGTGCTTGAGCGTGTCGTAGAGGCCTTGCGGGTAGATGAGCCAATCCCAGTCGGTGGTGGGGATACCCGGCATATCGACCTGCTGCCCGACGCCCTTAAACTTAAAGCACGAGGTGCCCTTGTCTCCGGTGCCGTTAAAGCTGTTGGTTGACTCGCCATCGTAGGCGGCGATAAACGCCGACTGATAGTAGTTGAGGCCGAACATATCGTTGCGGGGCGCCGCCTTGGCGAGCTCCTCCATGTCGCTGTCCTCAACCGTAAGTGTGGCGTTGTTGGCACGCAGAATCTCGTTGATGAGTGAGAGGGTGCGCGCGGAGTAGTGACCCAGGAAGGCGCCGTCCATGATGAAGTCGGTGTAGAAGGCGTTGTACAGGTCGGCGGCGTGCTGGTCGGCGGGCGAGTCGGTGGCAGGATATGCCGGCGTCAGGACGTTGACCATGCCAATGCGTCCGCCCAGGTGCTCGGTCTCGTCAAGATCCTTATACAGGTTGACGGCGCGGGCGTGGGCAACGAGCTCGTTGTGCTGGCTCTGGATGCCGCTCGTCACATCAAAGTGATGGTTGGGCGGGAAGTTGCCTTGGATGTATTGGGAGTGCGAGAGGCTGATGAGCTCGTTGATGGTGAACCAATTTTTGACCTCGCGGAACTCGCGGAAGCAGAACTCGGCATAGCGCACATAGGCGTCGACGGTCTTGCGGTTGAGCCAGTCGCCCTGGTTGAACAGGGCGGCGGGGGAGTCAAAGTGATGCAGGGACACATAGGGCTCGACGCCATACTTTTTGCAGCAGGCGAACAGCTCGTGGTAGTGCTTAACGCCCTCAGAGAGGGGTTCGGCATCGTCGCCGTTGGGGAAGATGCGGGTCCAGGCGATGGACACACGAATGGCGTTGAGTCCATGCTCGGCAGAAAGGCGGATATCCTCCTCGTAGCGGTTGTAGAAATCACTGGCCGGGTCGGGCAAAAAGCGACCCTGGGCGACAAGGTAATCGTCCCACATGGTCTTACCCTTGCCTGCCACCTTCGTGGAACCTTCCGTTTGGTACGCGGCGGTTGCGGCGCCCCAAACAAAGCCCTTCGGCAGCTGCTGTACGCGGTTTAGCAAAGACATATGCATACACCCTCTCGTCTCGCTGTTCGATATTGTGCGTTTGCGCTCAGGAGGCTCCCTGGTTAGCGTTCAGCGGTGAAAAAGCCCGATAAACACTATCTTAAAATGATTAGAACCAAAATGAGCACGTGAACATTTGACAATGAGCACGTTAACATCCGGCTGGGATGTATAGAAACAAAACAACTTCAAACAGCCGCGAACGGTTGTATTTGTTCGGTAAGCGGTTTTGATTGACAGAACTTTTCATGTTGTGGTATATGGCTCGGGTATCATGAGCACGTTATCAATGTATGTACGATGCGCCATGGGCGCGGGGAATAGTTGGGAAGCAGGTTAGCGTGGAAGGCATGGATCAGCAGACAAGGAATGGTCGTTCGGCGAGCGCGGCAGAGGTTGCGGCGCTCGCTGGCGTGAGCCGCCAGACTGTGTCTCGCGTGGTCAACGGTATGCCCAACGTGACGGAAAAGACGCGCAAGCGTGTGCTGGCCGCCATGGAAGAGCTGGGCTTTCGTCCCAATTTTGCTGGAGCGGCGTTGCGCGGCGGGTCGTATCGTTCTATTGGCCTGTGCATGTACAACATCACACGTGTCGGTAATCTGGCGACGCTCGAGGGTATCATGCAAGCGGCGCGCGAGCACGATTTTGCCGTCACTATGATCGAGATGGGCGGCGACAAGCCCTATGCACTTGCCGATGCCTCGCGCCGCATGGTCGAGCGACCCGTCGACGGTATGATTCTCAACATGAACCGCATGGCTCCCGATTTTGAGGAGTTTGTTCCCCAGCCGGGAGTGCGAACGGTCATCCTGTCCATGTATGCGCATCCGCGCTGCACGACGATCGACTCCGACCAGTATGGTTCGTGCGAGCTGTTGACCAATTATCTGCTGGAACATGGTCACTCGAATATGCGGTTTGTGGCGGGTCCGGAAAACTCGATTTCCTCACGTTTTCGTGAGGCCGGTTGGCGCGATACGCTGGGTCGTGCTCATGTCGATGCCGCTCCGATGCTGCGTGGCGATTGGAGTGCGGACAGTGGGTACGCCATGGGCGAGCGGATTGCGGCCGAGGTGCTTGCCGGCGGGTCGCAGGCGCCGACTGCCGTGCTTGCGGCAAATGACCAGATGGCGCTGGGCGTTATCGCCGCGCTCGAGAACGCGGGCCTGTCCGTGCCCGACGACGTGAGCGTGGTTGGTATCGACGACGCACTCGAGGGACTTGTTCCTCACAATCGGCTGACGACGCTGCGATTTGATTTGCGCGGTGTCGGTAAGCTTGCGTTTGAGGCGGCGATTGGAGAGAGCTCGTCTATCGAGGCGATTCATGTGCCGAGCACGCTGGTCGAACGCTCGACTGTTAGGGACATACGGGGTTAGGTCCTACTCCGTTTGTCTCGATTTGTAACAGGTAGACGGTCAAAAGCGGGCTACGTGTTACAGATTTAGATTCTTCGGAAAGAGCAATCCTGTTCGTCTCAATCTGTAACAGCTAGGACCCAAAAACTCGGCTAGATGTTACAGATTGAGACAAACGGACCCCGAACCGCCCAAAAAGGCCGGGGGCGGCGCGCCGTGTGACGTGCCACCCCCGGCTGAGAAATGGGGGACAGGTTATGTGGGCGGTGCAACTCCGCCAACCGCTCGTCGCAAGCCGCTAGTCCAGACGACGGGTTTGCGCCACGTGCTTATACCAGTATGCGCTTGCCTTGGGTGTGCGCTTTTGGGTTTCAAAGTCAACGTAGAAGAAGCCGTAACGCTTGTTGTAACCGTTGGTCCAGGAAAACTGATCCTGCAGGCTCCACAGGAAGTAGCCGCCCACGTTGACGCCCACCTCCATGGCCTTGAGCAACCAGCGCAGGTGCTGCTCGATGTAGTCGATGCGCGGCTGATCGTCCACAAAACCGTCCTTGTAGGGGTCCTTGTAGCCCATGCCGTTCTCGGTGATGAAGATCTGCTTGTAGTTGGGGTAGCGCTGCTTAATGTAGACGAGCAGATCGAACAGGCCCTCGGGATAGATGATCCAGTCCCAGTCGGTGGTGGGGACGCCGGGCTTGTTCACATGCTCGCCAATGCCCTTAACGCGCCAGCGGCCAGTGCCCTTCTCGCCCGTACCGTTGTGGTGCAGGTCGTTCTCGCCATCGTAGGCCTTCAAGAAGCGGCACTGGTAGTTGTTAACGCCCAGGTAGTCGTTGTAGAGCGCGGCCTCGCGCATGATTTCCAGATCCTCGTCTAGGATCTCGATGGTGCCGCCCGAGACGGCAGCCAAGCGGTTGGCGCACTCGAGGGTGTCGGGCGCGTAGTCGCCGCGGAAGGTGGCGTCGAGCAAGAACTGGTTCTGCAGCACGTGCTCGTTGTTGGCGGCTTTGATGTCGGCGGGGTCGTTCTCGTTGAGCGGATACTTAAACTCCAGCGACTGAATGACGCCGATCTTGCCCTTAAAGCCGCCGTTGTGGAAGGCCAGCACGGCCTTGGCGTGGGCGAGCATCATGTTGTGCTCGCACTGGAAGGCCTCGGCCAGATGCGCCTTGACGCCACCGGGGAAGGTGCCCTCGATGTAGGTGTTGGAGGCGTCGGCCCAGATCTCGTTAAAGGTGAACCAGTAGGTCACCTGGTCGGCGTACTCCTTAAAGCAGAAGGTGGCAAAGTCCACAAAGGCGTCGATGGTCTCGCGGTTGAGGAAATCGCCCTTCTCAAAGAGGGGCAGCGGCGTGTCAAAGTGATGCAGCGTGACGAACGGCTCAACGTGGTGCTTATGGCACTCGGCGAAGAGATCGTGATAGAACTGGACACCCTCGGGGTTGATTTCGCCGGTACCGTTGGGAAAGATGCGGCTCCAGGCGATGGAGAGGCGAATGCCGTTGATGCCGAACTCCTCGCACAGCTCCAAATCGACGGGGTACTGGTTGTAGAAGTCGGAAGCGGGATCGGGGGAGAAGCGCCCCTGGGCCTCCAGGAAGTCGTCCCAGGCAACCTTGCCCTTACCGTGGGTGCGGGTCTCGCCCTCTACCTGGTAGGCAGCGGTGGCGCCGCCAAAGACAAAGTCCTCGGGAAACTGCGCGGGCGGGTTGGTGACGCTAGCAGGATTAACGGACATGATGATCCAATCGTCTAGATCGAAGGGCCAGCCGGTCTTGGATGGTCGGCTGGCCCTGGGCGTTACTTACTTCGAAAGCTGTTCACTCACGAAGGCGAGAGACTTGTCGCCGTTCTGGGAGAGCTCGATGTACTGCTTTCCGCGGCAGGCGACGCACTTGTTGCCCACGCGCTCGCAGTCCTTTTGCAGGTCGGCCAGGTAGCTGGCAGCCTGCGGGGCCAGGACGACCAGGTCAAAGTCGGGGAGCATGTCCACGTGGTTGCCATATGCCTCGGCAGCGGTTTCAAGATTGATGCCGCGCTCCTTGGCAGCCTTGGCCAGCGCGTTGGCGAGCAGGCCCGAGGTACCGCCACCCTGGCAGAGCACGAGTACGCGCTTGCCGTTAAGGTCGCTGGCGGTCGTTGCCTCGGCAGCGGGTGCTGAGGAGGCGGCGGGGGCATCGGCCTTCACGGCCTCGGCAGCAGCGCCGGCGGCAACGCTCTTGGCATCGGCCTTGCCCTGGAAGGCATCGTTGAGCTTGGCGGCCTTCTCGGCGTTCTTGGCGGCGAGCTCCTCCTGGGAGATCTCGGCCTCCTCGGCGCACTTCTGGGCGTCATAGGCACGGAAGAACGGATAGTACAGGGCAAAGTCGACGACCAGGATGATGGCGAGCATCACAAAGGCGAGCGGCTGGAAGCCCAGGCCCATGATGGTGCCGATGGGGCCGGGGACGGTCCAAGGCAGGGTGTACATAAAGCCGTTCATGCCCAAGAAGTCGATAAAGATCTTGAGGATCCAGATGTTGGCGATCGGAGCAAAGACAAACGGGACAAAGAAGACGGGGTTGAGCACGATGGGTGCGGCGAACAGCAGCGGCTCGTTGACGGCAAAGCAGACGGGGACGATGGCGGCCTTACCGACGGCGCGCATCTCCTGAGACTTGGCCAGGAAGCAGAACATAAAGACCAGGACGAGCGTGGCGCCGGTGCCGCCCATGCAGACGACGAAGTACTGGGCACCCTGGGTCAGGACAGCGGAAGCGTGCTGGCCAGCCTGGAATGCGGCCAGGTTGTCGGTCATGTTGGCAACAAGGGCGGCGGCGATGGCGGGCTCGACGATCGAGGGGCCGTGGACGCCGACGAACCAGAACAGGCTCATGGCGCCGTAGATCACAGCGAGGCCGATGTAGCCATCGGCAGCGGTGAACAGGGGCTGGAACACCTGGATGACACCCTGGGCAAAGCAGAAGCCAAAAGCAGCGCGGAAGACGATGTCAAAAACCCAAAAGACGGTGATGCAGACGGAGAAGGGGATGATGTCCTTAAAGGTCTGCGAGATGTTGGGCGGAACCTGCTCGGGCATCTTGACGGTGATGTTGCGCTTAATGAAGAACTTGTAGATGATGCCGGTCACAAACGCAGCGATAAAGGCGGTCAGCAGGCCCTTGGAACCAAGGTAGGTGGTGTTGAAGCCGCTGGCGGCGTCCGTGGCGATGGTGTCGCTCGAAAGGAGCAAGAAGCCGATGATGGCCGCGCACATGCACGAGATGAAGTTGATCTGGTTGTTCTTGGGCAGATCGCGGTTCTGAGCGTCGGCGAAGTGCTTGGCCGTGGTGGCGGCGCAGGCGATGGCCAGGATACCCATGGAGTAGTTGTAGCACTTCCACAGGGCGTTGTTGATGTCATCGGGCCAGTAGAAACCCCAGATGTTGGGGACCGAGGCTACCAGGCAGAAGATGGACGAGAAGATGATGATGGGGATGACGGAGATAAAGCCGTCGCGAATCGCCTTGAGGTACTTGTTGCGGGCGATCGCGTTGAAAAAGGGCTGGCCCTTTTCGATGATGGCGATAAGTTGCTCCATGCAATGCTCCTAAGAGTCGGTGGGTTAACAACGATGGTAGCTTTTGGCGTTCGGTTGCCAAAATGTTGACGTTGCTATTTTGTGACACAAAAAAAGACGCGAACCGGTGGTTCCTGTGCCTGCGAACCGTCGATTCCTTACGCGTAAACGTTTGAGCCGCCGGTGGCTCTGTGTTTGCACAATGGCAACGTTAACATTTGGGCGACAAAAGCCGTTCGGGGAAGCAAAAATGTCGGTGAACGGTAGGTTTTGGGTGGTGAGCGTATGGTGGGGGAGGCGTTAGATATACTTGAAGACGTTTCATTTGACTGCGCAAGGTGCCACCAATGGCATCGTTGACATAGAAAGATCGACCTATGGCCGCTGTTAAAAAATCGGTATCCGTCAAAGACGTGGCGCGCCTCGCGGGCGTCTCGGAGCAGACGGTCTCGCGCACCGTGCACGATTCGCCCAGCGTGCGCCCCGAGACCAAGGAGCGCGTGCGTGCCGCCATGCGCGAGCTTGGGTATCGTCCCAATTTTGCCGGTCGATCGCTGCGCCGTGGCAAGTTTAAGACCGTCGGCGTCGCCATGTTCAACATTACCGGTACCGGCAACCTCGACCGTATGGAGGGCTTTGCCGCCGCGGCCGACAAACACGGCTACGCCATCACCCTCACTAAAGTAGATGGGCATCCGTATACCCTCGAGAGCGCATCGTCGCGCATGAGCGCGCTGCCGGTAGACGGCATGGTCGTGATCATGAATCGCATGCCGGCGGACTTTGGCACCTTCGAGCCGCTGCCCGGCATGCAGACGGTGCTCGTTACGATGCTGGAGCATCCGCTCTGTTCAACGGTCGATAACGACCAGTTCGATTGCTCGCGCCAGGTGGTCGAGTACTTGCTGGGGCGGGGGCACAAAACCGTGCACTTTATCTCGTGTCCCGAGCGCTCGCTTTCGGGCATGCGGCGCGAGGAAGGCTGGCGCGAGACATTGCGCGCGCATGGAATTGAGCCGCCGCGACTCGTCCGTGGGGATTGGACGGCACAGAGCGGATATGCTGCCGGTCAGGCTCTGGCGGAAGATCCGACCTGTACGGCCATTTATGCTTCCAACGATGCCATGGCATACGGCTGCATTCGCGGGCTCGAGTCGTGCGGAAAGCGTGTGCCCGAGGACGTGAGCGTGGTGGGTGTTGATGACAGCCTGGGCGATATCGTGCCCGACCGTCGCCTGACCACGGTGCGCTTTGACAACAAGCGCGTCGGCATGTGGGCGGTCGACAAGATTGCCGGCGCCGATGGGGGTGCGTCTGGCGTGGAGCACATGCTGATCCCCGGTGTGCTTGTAGAGGGCGATACGGTGCGCGATTTGTGTTAGGGTGCGGTCCTGTTTGGGTTGCCGATAATTGTGTTTGATATTGTTCAGATTGGTTCAAAAACCGTTCACGGGCGAAAAGTGACCGTTCATAGCTCGAAATTACGTTTTGAGCTGTTCTTTTTTGTTTGAATGTTATTGTTTCTGTCATACACAACGCAGCGCGTATGCCCGGACGCGATGCTCTCCATTGGTTCATATGTGAAAGGAACGCAATATGGCAACCAAAGAAGAAATCTCGATGGTTGGATTCGAGATCGTCGCATACGCAGGTGACGCCCAGACCGATCTGCTTGCAGCGCTCGATGCTGCTCGCGAGGGTGACTTTGAGAAGGCCGAACAGCTGCACAAGGATGCCAGCGATGCGCTCATCGGTGCCCACGACACGCAGACCAAACTGCTTTCGCAGGAGGCCGGCGGTGGCGAGATGGAGATGACCTTCATCATGGCTCACGCTCAGGACACTCTCATGACCACTATGATCCTGGAGAAGCAGACCCGCTTTACCATCGATGCCTACAAGCGCATCGCCGAGCTCGAGGCCAAGCTCGCCTAACGAGCCCTCACAACCAAGTCCCCTTCCAAAAGCTCTGCCGCTACCCGCGGCAGGGCTTTTTCTGTCCTCCTCCAAGTTGCGGTGAAATGGGGACTGAATAGGGGCCGGCGGGCGCAAAACAATCCCTATTCCACCGCAACTCATCCCGAGACAGTCATTGGGGACAGTCTTGGTGCGCTCCGTTCGTCCTCCCGTTCGATTTTTGCTCGGTGGGTATACTTCCTTTCGCATTAAACGCCGGACTGAGGAGGTATCCAAATGCCGGATAACGGGTCAATACAAAAAAGAGACGCGCACGAGATGGCTCATGGGCGTCCTGTCCAGATAACCGAGCACACGACGGTAACCGAGCTGCAGCCCAGCCTGTCCGATGTCGTGTGCGCAAACAAAAAGCTGCAGATTGGCTTTATCGTTGCGCTCGTGGTCCTGGCGCTGCTGTCGGGCTTTGTAGCTCGTCCGCATTTCGCCGATACCAAAACTTGGGACTCCACCATCGAGGTCATCGACCAAAAGAAGGGCAACGTTTTGGCGCTCACGGCTTCATGCGTTGCTCTATCTGCGAGTATTACGGCGCTGCCGGGTGATACGGGAACGCCGGTTGCCGAGCAGCTCGCACAGCTTTCGGGCAACCTTGGTATTGTGCTTGCCGTGCTCTACCTAGAGAAATACCTGCTAACCATTTTGTGGTCGGTTGGCCTGGGCATCTTAATCCCGTTTGCGTTGGTGCTCTTTGCGGTGTCGCTCGGCATTCACGGGCGCTGGAGCACGAGCGCTGTCCTGCGCCGTGTGGCGACGCGCGTGCTGGTGGTTGCCGTGATCGGCATGGCGCTCGTGCCCGCGAGCGTATGGGTGTCGCAGAAGGTCGATGAAACGTATCGCGTAAGTATTGAGCAAGCTGAGCAAAAGGCTGCGGACGCGGCCGACACCACGGACAAGCCAGCCGAGACCAGCTCAAAATCGAACAAGAAAAAATCCGAGGCCACGGAGTCCAAAAACGTGCTCGAGCAGTTGACTGATGGGGCCTCGAGCCTTGTTACGTCGGTGACCAGCGGCGCCAAGCAGATGACCGATGAGATCGTGCGGCAGGTGACCGATCTGATTGAAGGCGTCATCGTGATGATCGTGACCTCGTGCGTGATTCCTCTACTGGTGCTCGTGGCGTTTCTGTGGCTGGGACACGTACTGCTGGGGATCGATATTTCCGGCCCGGCGAACTATTTGACGGGCCGCTTTCTGAGCGCTCCTTCCAAGCACGCCAAAAAGGGTGGGCAGTCTGAGTAGGCGGCAAAGCGATCTTTGGAAAACCAACCGTAAGAAGGGCGGCCGAGATGCGTTCTCGGCCGCCCTTTTTGTTTGTTGAATACGTGACAAGCCGGGCATTCCCTGAATCCAAACGGTCAGCAATCATCCGTAAACGGTATTTGTTCAAAAAAGAACAAAGATAAACAAATAGTTGTTGCAGTTGATGTTCGAATGTGTTCAAATAAACACGAACAGTGAAGAACCGCACATTCAGATGCCCGGATCTGAACGCGATTCAACACTTCCAAACAGGAACTACGCACCTGCGTATCTCTCAAGGAGGATGTCATGAGGGTTGTTATCGCTTCCGATGCCGACGGTATGTCGATGAAGGAGTCCATCAAGGAGATGCTCATCGCCGACGGTCACGAGGTCGTCGACTATTCCGAGACCCCTGCCACGGACTTTGTCGATTCCGCGACCGCCGTTGCCAAGGACCTGCTGGAGCACAAGGATTCCCAGGGCTTTGCATTCGATAAGTACGGCGTCGGCTCCTATATGGCCGCCGTCAAGATTAAGGGCATGGTCGTCGCCAACATTTCCGACGAGCGTTCCGCTTACATGACCCGCGAGCACAACGGCTCGCGCATGGTCACCATGGGCCCGGGCGTTGTGGGCACCGAGGTCGCCAAGAAGATCGCCCGCGAGTTCCTGCGCGCCCAGTACGCCGGCGGCCGTCACCAGATCCGTGTCGACATGCTCAACAAGATGGCCTAACGAGAGCCACCGAGAACTCGAACTTCTACCTCAACTTGTGAATTCAGACGAAAGGACGTTCTGATGAAGAAGACCATCGCAATCGGTTGCGACCATATCGTTACGGACGAGAAGATCTATCTGGCCGACCGCCTGGAGCAGGCTGGCTACAAGGTGCTCGACTGCGGTACCTACAGCCACACCCGTACGCACTATCCCATCTACGGTAAGGCCGTGGGCGAGGCTGTTGCCAGCGGCAAGGCCGACTTTGGCGTGGCCCTGTGCGGCACCGGCATCGGCATCACCAACGCCGTCAACAAGGTTCCCGGCGCCCGCTGCGCCCTGGTTCGCGACATGACCTCTGCCCTGTATGCCCGTCGCGAGCTCAACGCCAACATCGTGGGCTTTGGCGGCAAGATTACCGGCGAGTTCCTGATGGCCGATATCATGCTTGCCTTCCTGGAGGAGCCCTACGAGAAGACCCCCGAGCACGATGCTCTGATCGCCAAGATCGATGCCTGCAACAAGGCCGACGCCGAGGCTCAGGCCGACCCGCACTTCTTTGACGAGTTCCTCGAGAAGTGGGACCGCGGCGAATACCATGATTAGCGGGTATCCGGCGTAATTAACTAGTCCGTTGACGGCTCGCGTTTCTGTGATGGGGCGCGGGCCGGTTTGCTATCAGCCCAATTGGCCCAGCGGGCTGGAAGTGCATTGTTCTTTTGTTTGCGGCGCTGCCTCATTACCTTTCTGCTAAAGGCACGACGTTCACAATGGATCGTGCGAGATGATATGTGAAGGAGAAGATTCCCATGGAGTTTGTTCTTGATAACGGCTCTGTCCGCATTGCGTTGAGCACGGCTGGCGGCTCGTTCACCTCAATTGTGGCCGACGGTCGCGAGTATCTGTGGCAGGGCGATCCGGCGGTATGGTCGGGCCAGGCGCCCATTTGTTTCCCGATCTGCGGTGGCCTTCGTGACGGTCACGCAACGACCATGGGTGGCCGCGAGGTAAAGCTCGCCCGCCACGGCTTTGCGCGCAAACAGGAGTGGAAGCTCGAGGAACAGAGCGACAACATGGTTGCGCTGAGCCTAAGCTCTACCGACTATGCCGAGTTGCTCGAGCAGTACCCGTATCCGTTTAAGATCGTTGCTCGTTACACGATTGATTCGGAAAAGGTGGCCGTGTCGTACGAGGTGACCAATGAGGGCACCGAGGACATGCCGTTCTTTGTGGGCGGTCACCCCGGCTTTAAGTGTCCGCTCGACGAGGGCGAGTCCTATGACGACTACGAGCTCCGTTTTGAACAGCGTGAGGCCACCGAGCTCTGTACTGCCGTTCCCTCGACGGGCCTGATTGATGTTGAGCATCGCAGCAAGAACCCCATGATCGGCCAGAACCTGCCGCTTACCCACGAACTCTTTGACTTCGCGGAGACCATCTTCGACGTGCTCGAGAGCCGCGTGGTTACGCTGACCAAGAAAACCGAGGACAAGGGCGTGCGCCTGACGTTCCCCGATATGCCGTACCTGATTGTGTGGAGCAAGCCAGAGGGCGACTTTGTGGCTGTTGAACCGTGGGGTGGTCTGTCCACCTGCTCCGACGAGGACGATATCCTGGAGCACAAGCGTGGCTGCCTGGTGGCCAAGCCGGGGGAGACTGTTACCCGCGGCTTTGAGATCGAGATCCTTTAACGAGCTATCGTATGTTTGGGGCTGCGCGTGTCGTGCCCCGGAAACAGGAGTTCAATATGATTCTGACCGTTACCATGAACCCGTCGATTGATACGCGCTATCAGCTCGATAAGCTGATCATCGACGATGTTAACCGTGTGACGCCCGAAAAGACCGCTGGCGGCAAGGGCCTCAACGTGAGCCGTGTGCTGCTGCAGTTGGGCGACGATGTGCTCGCGACCGGTCTGCTCGGCGGTCACATGGGTGCCTATATGGCCGAGCTCATGGATGCCGATGGCGTCAAGAACGACTTTGTGCCCATCGCCGGTGAGACGCGCATCTGCCTGAATATCCTGCACGAGGGCAACCAGACCGAGCTGCTGGAGAGCGGCCCGCAGATCGCCCCGGCCGAGCTCGAGGCCTTTACGGCCAAGTTCGCCGAGCTTGCAGCGAAGGCGGACGTTGTGACGCTTTCGGGCTCGCTGCCGCGTGGCGTCGATGCCGGCTACTATGCCGAGCTCGTCAAGATCGCCGAGGAGGCGGGCGCCAAGGTGCTGCTCGACACCTCGGGTGCATCGCTGGAGGCCGCGCTGGAGTCCGACGCTAAGCCTGAGCTCGTAAAGCCCAACCTGACCGAGATTAACGGCCTGCTGGGTACGTCCTTTACGACTGATGATGTCGATGCCCTGCGCGAGGCGCTCGCCGCCGATGGCCGCTTTGCCGGTATTCCCTGGGTTGTCGTTTCGATGGGCGCTGCCGGTTCGGTGGGCTTCCATGAGGGTCGCGCATTCCGCGCCAAGACGCCCGCGATTGCGGCTGTGAACGCGACGGGTTCCGGCGACTCGACCATCGCCGGCTTTGCGCATGCCATTGCTGCTGGTGCCGACGACGTCACGGTGCTCAAGACCGCCAATACCTGCGGCAAGCTTAACGCCATGGATCCCAAGACCGGCCACCTGGTCATGGACCGCTGGGACGAGGTCTACAACAGCGTTGTCGTGACTGAACTGTAGGGTTACGCGGTTTTACCAAACCGCGTAACGGCGCGACGCTGCAAACGCCCCTAAGCGGCAATCTGACGTTCAATCGTCGGGCATGACCAAAAGGTCAATGCCCTCCTCTTTCACGTCACCTTGCTCGCTTAGGGGCGTTTTCGCTGTCGTTGCCAAGACACCGGCGTTGCCTTGGTCGCAAGTAGTCATTGGGGACGCTCTTTAATGACTAGTCGTTTAAGAACGCCCCTTAAGAATGACCCCAATGACTACACTCAAAAACGGCGCCCGTCGGCGATGTTGCCGACGGGCGCCGTTGTCGTGTGGGCGGTTATGTCGTGGCCGCTGATGAGGCTCGAACCTGTATGCTACAGTGAGTCGATAAAGCGCTGTTGGGCGGCGCGGCCGGCTTCGTCCCACTTAAAGACGCCGGCGTTGTCGAGCACGTGGCCAAACACCACGCCGACCTCCTCGTGCAGGATATCGATGGCGTTGTCGGCCGTAAGCTCGTCGGCGCGGCGAGCAAAGACGTCCTCGGCCCACGCGGCATGGCTGCGGCAAAGGTCGTCGCCCTCGAGCGCGCCAGCAAGGTCGTAGCTGGCATCGGCCTTGGCCGCCAGCAAGTGCTCGCGGACAGCGCCGAGCTCGGGAACCAAGCGCGGCGGCAAAATGGCCAGGCCCATGACCTCGATCAGGCCGATGTTCTCCTTCTTGATGTGGTGGTACTCGGCATGCGGGTGGAATACGCCCAGCGGATGCTCGTCGGTCGTGATGTTGCAGCGAAGCGCCAGGTAGGCCTCGTAAATCTCGCCGCCGGCATTGCCGCGGGAGTCGACGCGGCGAATGACGGGCGTCACGGTGTTGTGGGCCACGCCGTCGGCCGTGTGTGCGATGACGCCAACCGACTCATCGGTCCACTCGCGCCAGGCAAGGATAATCTTCTCGGCGGCGTCGAGCAGCTGGGCGCGGTCGTGCGATCGTAGTCGCAGCACCGAAAGCGGCCACTGTAACACGGTACCGATGACCTGGTCAAAGCCCGGCACGCTAAACTGCGAGACCTCGGCGGCGTGCATCATGGGGAACTCGTGCGCGCCGCCCTGGAAGTGGTCGTGCGACAGAATCGAGCCGCCCACGATGGGCAGGTCGGCGTTGGAGCCAATGAAGTAGTGCGGGAACAGGTCGACAAAGTCGAGCAGGCAGGTCAGCCCCTTGCGGTCGACGTGCATCGGACGATGCTCGGAGCTCATGGCAATGCAGTGCTCGTTAAAGTACGCGTACGGGCTGTATTGGAAGCCCCAGCGCTCGCCGTCGAGCTTAATGGGGATAACGCGCAGATTCTGGCGGGCGGGATGGGCGCCGCCGTCGGCTGCAGCGGAGCGTCCGGGATAGCCTTCGTTTTCGATGCAGAGCTGGCAGGCGGGATACTTCTCGCCCGTGTTTTTGGCGGCGCCGGCCGCGGCAATATCGCGCGGGTCCTTTTCGGGCTTTGACAGGTTGATGGTAATCTCGAGGTCGCCCCAGTTGGTGGGGGTGCTCCATTTGATGTTGCGCGCGATGGCGGCACGGCGCACGTAGCCGGCGTCGCAGCACAGGCCGTAGAACCAGTCGGTCGCGGCGCGGGGCTCGTTGACGCCCATGCGTCCGTTGAACTCCTCGTTTATAACCGAAGGCCTTGGCATGAGCGCGCCCATGATGCGCATGGCGATGCGGTCGCGGCCCGATGCCGTGTCCTCGGCGGCGCCGTTGGCAACGGCAGCCTCGGAAAGCGCGGCAAGCGTGCCTTCAAGGTCAAAGTCGGGCAGGGTATCGGGGTGCAAGAGCGAGAGTTTCTCAACCTGGAGCGCCCAGGCCATATCGAGCGCGGGCCCCGTAGCGCCGATGCACTCCAAAATGGTGTTGTATGCCCAGATGCGGTCGTCCTGGCCGATCATCGATCGGTGGATGGCGTACTCGATCAGGTTCTGCGCGGCCTCGCGCACGTCAGTCATTACAGCCATGCCGCGTAAGCCCCCTTGTCAGAGATGGCGTAGTGACGGGCAGAGCCCTCGCCCAGCCAGCCGTTCATCTTGGCAATGAAGGTGTTGACCAGGTCGAGCGGCACGAAGGCCTGGATGGTGCCACCAAAGCCGCCACCGTGGATACGGACGGCGCCGCGGCCGTCGAGCACGTGCTCGGCCAGCGCCAGGGCATACATGGAAGGCTGCTCGGAACCCAGCTTGGCAACAACATTCTGCAGGTACATGGCAGAGCTGGCGCCGGACTCGCGCGTCAGGACCAGGAACTGGTCGATGTCGCCGGCGTTCAGAGCTGCCCAGCGCTTGTCGACCAGGCCGTTCTCGTACCAGTAGTGAACGGCGCGCAGGCAGGCACGGTCGCCCAGCTTGGCGCGCAGCTCGGGGAGCTTGGCGTCAAAGTCGGCAACGTTTACCTCGCACAGGCGTGCCTTGCCAAACTCGGCGGCAACGTCCTGCATCTCGCGCGGAACGGCGGCGTAGTCGTCGGTAGCTGCCACATGGTCGGCGCCAACCTTAACGAGCACGAGCGCATAACCGTGATCCTCAAAGTTGAGCTCGAGCTTCTGGGTCTTAGGCTGAGCCTGGTCCTCAAAGTCCATGTAGGCGAGGCCACCCAGGCACACGGCGGCCTGGTCCATCAGACCGCAGGGCTTGCCGTAGTAGTTGTTCTCGGTGCGCTGGCTCATCTGCGCGAGCGCGACGGGCTCGATGACGGGCGCGCCCCAGAGCGTCTCCATGGCGCGGCCGTACGCGGCCTCGACGGCAGCGGAGCTGGAAAGGCCACCGCCCGAGGGGACGGAGCAGGTGAAGGCGAAATCGAAGCCGTGGGGCTCAACGCCAAGGGCTGCAATCTCGTGGGCCATACCGCGCACGAGGCTTGCGGACGTGCCCTTCTCGGACTCCTGAACGCCTAGCGTGTCGAGCGCGATTTCAAAGGTGGGATAGCCCTCGTCGGCTACGCGAACCTTGTTGGAATCGGTTGCCACGGCGATGCCGTCGACAGCGACATCGAGCGAGCCGGCGATAACGTGGCCACCCTCGTGGTCGGTGTGGTTGCCGCTGATCTCGGAACGGCCGGGCGCGTGCACGTAGAGCACCTGGCGGTCGCCGATGGGGCCAAACTCCTCCTCAAACAGCTTGGTGAGCGTGGCGAATGTCTTTTCGTCGGGGGTGGTCATAGGAGTCCTTTCCTTGGCGCGCACGGGGAGTTTTGCGTCGTTATGAGTACGTTAACAACTTGAAGCGACATGAACCAAGTGTTCACGATGCCGCACGGTACGGGCTATGTTAACGTACTCATAACA
The DNA here is from genome assembly GCA_902482035.1 of uncultured Collinsella sp. Taxonomy (GTDB): domain Bacteria; phylum Actinomycetota; class Coriobacteriia; order Coriobacteriales; family Coriobacteriaceae; genus Collinsella. The sequence continues at coordinate 36,479 of CABSYW010000020.1, forward strand.
CATCGCTTGTCACTTTTTGAGAATCTGGTAATCGGTAGAAATACAGCCGTGAACGGTACTGCCGTATGGACTTATAAAGCAGAAGAGGTGCAGATAGAAAAAGTAGAGTACGTTAACATGCGTCCGACGATAGCGGGTCTCGGCGCGGGGTGTATTTCTGCCCGGGCCGGCATTCATGCTATTCAGATCTCGCAAGGGTGAAGGTGATCCTGTGGCAAGGCGCCCGTCCAACGATACAGGTACGCGTCCGGTCTCCATGGCCGACGTCGCCCGCGCTGCCGGCGTTTCGCAGCAGACGGTTTCGCGCGTCGCCAACGGCTTGCCCAACGTTAACGAGCAGACGCGCCAGCGCGTGCAGGCCGCGATGCAAGAGCTCGGCTTTCGTCCGAGTTATGCCGGTCGCTCGCTGCGCGATGGCCGTTACCATTCGGTCGGCCTGTGCATCAACGATGTCACCAAGTTTGGCAACCTCTCAATGATCGACGGCATCGCCAGCGCTGCTCGCGAGCATAATTGCGCCATCACGCTGGTCGAGATGTCCAAGACCGAGGAATTCTCGCTTGCCGAGGCCACGCGTCGTATGGGCGCATTACCGGTGGACGGCATCATTATCGGCATGAGTCGCATGGCGCCCGATTTTGAGACGTTTGATCCACTGCCGGGCATTGGCACGGTCATCGTTACCATGTACGCGCATCCGCGCGTGACCACGGTCGATTCCGACCATTACGGCTGCTCGTTATTGCTTATGGATCACCTGTTTGAGCTGGGGCACGAGCAGATTCGCTATATTGGCGGCCCGTCCTTTTCGGTCGACGAGCAATTTCGTCGCGCCGGTTGGCAAGATGCACTCGAGCGTAAACACATCGAGCCGGTAGAGCCGCTCGAGGGTGACTGGTCTGCCAACAGCGGTTACGAAGCCGGCAGGTATCTGGCCGAGCACGACCGCACCATGACGGCGATCTATGCGGCAAACGACCAGATGGCCAACGGCGCGATCGCCGCGCTGCGCGATAGCGGTCTGCGCGTGCCCGAGGACGTGAGCGTGGTGGGCGTCGACGATTCACTCGATGATTTTGTGGCACACAACGAGCTCACGACCGTGCGATTCGATCTACATCAGCGCGGACGCGAGGTATTCGAGCATGCGGTTCCCGAGGCGGGTACGGCGGGCAAAACCGTTGCCATTCGTATTCCCGGCCAGCTCATTATTCGACATAGCACAGCAGCGCCGCGCATATAGTTTTTGTAGGTCAACAGCGGTATATTCCGTCTCAATAACAATCGATAAGGATGCTGGCAGATAGCCGTGGCTATGAAGACGAGTGCTATGATAGACGGGTTTTTTGTCTATCTAGGAGGCTTTGCCTGATGGAGATCACCAAGGATATCCGCTACGTTGGCGTCGACGATCACGACATTGACCTGTTCGAGGGCCAGTACGATGTGTCCGAGAACGGTATGGCATACAACAGCTACGTTATCTTGGGCGACAAGATCGCCGTCGCCGATTCGGTCGACGGTGGTTTTGTCGACGAGTGGCTCGGCAACCTCGAGGCCGTGCTTGATGGCCGTACGCCCGACTACCTGGTTGTGCATCATATGGAGCCCGATCACTCTGCTGGCATCGCCGCCTTTATGGAGCGCTATCCCCAGGCACAGATCGTGGCCAGCATGGGCGCCTTCCGCATGATGGTCAACTACTTTGGCACCGACTTCCCCGAGCGCAAGATGGTCGTCAAAGAGGGCGACGTGCTCGATCTGGGCGGTCACAGCCTAACGTTTGTCGGCGCCCCCAACGTGCACTGGCCCGAGGTACTGTTCTCTTACGAGGCCACCGACAAGGTGCTCTTTAGTGCCGACGGCTTTGGCAAGTTCGGTGCTAACGACATCGAGGACCCGGAAGGTTGGGCTTGCGAAGCGCGCCGCTACTACTTTGGCATCGTCGGTAAGTTCGGCAAGTTCGTGCAGGCCGTGCTCAAGAAGGCCGCCGACCTGGACATTCAGATCATCTGTCCGCTCCACGGCCCCGTACTGACCGAGAACCTGGGCTATTACCTCGACACCTATAACACCTGGTCGAGCTATCAGCCCGAGGACGAGGGCATCACGATTGCCTATGCGAGCGTGTATGGCCATCTGAAGGCTGCCGTTGAGGAGCTCGCATCTGCTCTCGAGGCCCGCGGCCAGAAGGTCTCCGTCTTTGACCTGGCTCGCGATGATATGGCCGAGGCCGTTGAGGATGCGTTCCGCTATGACCGTCTGGTGCTCGCCTCCATCACCTATCAGGGCGAGATCTTCCCGTTCATGAGCACCTTTATCCACACGCTTGCCGAGCACGCCTATCAGAACCGTACGGTGGCGCTCGTTGAGGCCGGCTCCTGGGCGCCCACCGCTGCCAAGGTTATGACCAAGGAGCTCGAGGGCATGAAGGACATCACCCTGGCGCAGAACAAGGTGACCGTGCTGGGTTCGCTCAACGACGCCTCGCGCGCTCAGATCGAGGTTCTCGCCGACGAGCTTTCCAAGTAGCGATATTTCGCTTTTAACGAGCAAACCACCACAAAGGGGACAGGCACCTTTGTGGTGGTTTTTGTTTAAGCGCCGGCGATGACGAGATTTGGGCGGGCGTCGTCGGCGGTCTCGGCGATTGAGGTAGCGACGGCGCCATCGGGATCACGGTCCATCACGATGGTGTCGACATCGGTCAGCCTGGCAAAGCGGTACATGCCGCGTCCGTTAACCTTGCTGGCGTCCATAAGGGCGACGCTTTGACGGGCGGCACCGACCATAGCCGCTTTGGTCTCGGCCATCTGCGGAAAGTCGGTCGTAAAGCCGCAGCCGGGAACAAAAGCGCCAGGGCACATGACGGCAAGATCGGCGTGAACCGTTTGAAGCGCCTGCATAGTGAGCGGTCCGTACAGATAACGATGGCCTTTACGCAGCGCTCCGCCCAGCATGACGACATCGACCGAGGGCATACTCTCGTCAATATAATCGGCAATGGTAATGTCGGCCGTGATGACGGTGATACCGTCGCGCTGATCGAGGAGCCGGACGAACTCGAGCGCCGTGGTGCCCGAGTCGACGAGCAGTGTGTCGCCGTCGTTGACGAGCTCGATGGCGCTTTGCGCGATGGCCTGCTTGGCGGCGACATTAACATTGATGCGACGATCCTGCGTGGAGACGGTTAGGCGTTTGTGGAGCGACACAGCGCCGCCATGTGTGCGGCGCAGCTTGCCTGCTTCGGCGAGCGCGTCCAGGTCGGCGCGAGCGGTGACAGAGGACACGCCAAAGGTCTGGGCGATTTCTGCTACCTGCACCGAGGCATTATGCTCAAGCATCTCCATGATGGCGGCACGACGCTCATCGGCGAAGGCTCGGGTTGTTGCATGGGCCATAGCTGCTCCATCCTCAACTGAATTTTGCAGGAATTGTGTTGAGTCCATTTTCGTTCATTTTCTTTTTGAGTAAGAAAACGCCTTTCGATTACTTATCCTTTCTATAAAAGAAAGACGCTGAACGCCCAAAATTCAATATCGAACATGTCCACTCTGCTCAAATTCCTTCCGTTTACTTTTCAAAAACGACGGTATTGACCTGCATGGGCTCAATATCTCGCACGTGCAAAGCCGCTGAATTTCATACAATGAGCGCAGTAAAACGCAAGGTAAAACGCCTTGTGAACAACTACGCCCGATGTCCAGATGCGGGCGAGGGAGAGGAGCAAACGCTCATGGCACTTGTTACCACCGAAAAGATGCTCAAGGACGCTCAGGCCGGCCACTACGCCGTCGGCGCGTTCAACGTCGAGAACCTCGAGTTTGTTATGGCCGTTCTGGCCGCCGCCGAGGAGACCAAGTCCCCCGTCATCATGCAGACCACCCCGGGCACCATCAAGACCGCTGGTCTGGACTACTTCTACGGCATGGTCAAGGCTGCCGCCGAGCGCGCTTCCGTGCCCGTCGCCCTGCACCTCGATCACGGCGATGGCTATGACCGCTGCATGCAGGCTTTCCGCACGGGCTACACCTCTGTCATGATCGACGGTTCGCACGAGTCCTTCGAGGACAACATCGCCCTGACCAAGTCCGTCGCCGATGCTGGCCGCGCCATGGGCGTGCCCGTCGAGGCTGAGCTTGGTAAGGTTGGCGGCAAGGAGGACGACGGTCCCGCGGTTGAGGGCGAGAGCCCCTACACCGATCCGGCCGAGGCTAAGGAGTTCGTCGAGCGTACCGGCTGCACCTCCCTCGCTATTGGCGTTGGCACCAGCCACGGTGTGTACACGAGCGATCCGCACATCGAGCAGTCCGTGGTCAAGGCCATTCGCGACGCCGTCGACGTGCCGCTGGTTCTGCACGGCACCTCCGGTGTGCCCGATGAGCAGGTTGCCGAGGCTGTGAAGAACGGCATCTGCAAGGTTAACTACGCCACCGAGCTGCGTCAGGCCTACACCAAGGGCTTCATGGCCTACATGGCCGAGAACCCCGCCTGCTTCGATCCCAAGAAGCCGGCCAAGGAGGGCATGCGTGAGATCACCGAGCTGGTTAAGATCCGCATGACCAACCTCAACTCTGTGGGCAAAGCAGAGTAACAGCAAGGGTACTCTGATCCCACCGGACGGCTTGGGCGGGTCCCCGTACTTAGTTTCCAAAACGTCCTCGCGCATGAAGGCCCCCGTTGCCTCGCTTCTACGAAGCGTTGGCAACGGGGGCCTTCGCGCTGCGGAATGATTTTGGAAACTAAGTACGGGGACCCGCCCAAGCCGTCCTGCTCGATCGCCCTTGTGGCGTTAGGGCGGAAAGGATGGGGCGCGAGGGGCGCTTTGTTGATGAGGGGTTAGTATGCCTGGGCTTGGTTGGGGAATGACTTGTTTAGGGATGCTTGGAGCTTTTCGAACGATGCTCGCAAGTTGAGTTCCTGGTCGGTTGAGCGTTTGGCTTTTGTGGTGGGGGAGTCGAGGAGACCGTCTCTTTGTGTCGGGGGGAAGGAGAAAAGGTCTGCATGTTTTAGGGATGGCTGCTGTGCTGCGTCATTGGAAGAATGCATGCTTATGCGGCCTCCTCGATGTCCACCAAAAGGTTGCGCACGGGGTGTGCTGCTAGGTCCCGTGCGTTGGCAGTATTATGCCGCGGCTGCTGCAAAGAAGTGCTAAAGAAAGGCTTAATGAGGTTTGACGTTGCGATGAAACCGCAGGTAAAAGCTATCGAGTAACACTCTTGAAAGGTTTTGGGCTTAAGGGCTTTCTAAGGTTTGTGGCACGGATGTGGCTTGCCTGTGTGGGGCGTGTGGACGGCTCGTTCCTAGCGCTGCGGTGCGGCGGCGCGTACTTGTTCGATGACCTTTTCCATCGTGGCGTCGATGTGGTCTTTTTTGAGCTCGCATTCCCAGATGGTTATGGGCGTCCAGCCCATTTGAGTGAGTGCTGCCACGGCAGCGTGGTCGCGCTCGACGTTGCGACGGAACTTTGCCTCCCAAAACTCAACGTTGCGCTTGGGCTGGCTAGGGTTGCACTTGGGGCAGCGGTGCCAAAAGCAGCCGTTGACGAAGATGGCGATCTTGCGCCCGGGGAAGGCGATGTCGGGTTTTCCGGGCACCTTCCATTCCAGACGGTATCCCGTAAGGCCTGCGGCGCGCAGGCGCTGGCGAACGAGCAGCTCGGGCTTGGTGTTCGCACGCTTGTTGCCCTTCATGGACTTTTTGATGGCGGCGCGACGGCGCACGAGCTCACGCTCGTCAGCGGAAAGGTCCGAGGTGTCGATGCCGTCCAGCAGGCCGGGCTTGGGGCGCTTTTTGCTGCGGCGCTTGGCTTTGCGCTTGGGCTTGGTAACGGGCTCGTCGGCTGTGGTGGACTCGGTGTCGTTGGCGCCGTTAGCCTCAAGCCGATCTTCCTTCAACTCAATCAGCGCATCGATAAGTCCCTTGTCGGCGGGCATCCATTCCACCGTGGCAAGCGAGGTGCGCGGAATCCAGCGGATATCGAGCTGGCGGTCGTGCTTCTGGGGCTCGCCAGACTCTTTAGCCAGCGAGCAGTAGTAGCACTCCATGGAGAGATGAAAATCGGGGTAGTCATACTCAACGGTATAGAAATCACACAGGTTGGTGACTTTGACCTGCAGCTCTTCCATAAGTTCGCGTCGCACGGCGTCTTCGGGCGTCTCGCCGCGCATGAGCTTGCCACCGGGGAACTCCCAAAGTCCCTGCATGTCGCCATAGCCGCGCTGCACGGCAAGCAGCTCATCGGATCCTTCCTTGCGAATGATCCCAGCGGCAACATGAACAGTCTTCAACAGGAGTCCTCTCTCAACATCAACACGTGGCAGGCTAGCTACCCGTACCTTACACAACGGTAAGGCAAGCGTAAGCCATATCGATGGTAGCCGACTCGTCTTCTTGCGACTATAGATGCCGTAGACTAATCGCAAGAAAGGACTCGGTATGCAAACCACGCACATGGCGACCCCGGTACTGGAGGTCGCGCATCTCGAAAAGGTATACGGAGCGCTGGGCAACGTGACCCGCGCGCTCAATGACGTCAGCTTTACCGTCAACCGCGGGGAATTCGTGGGCATCATGGGCGCTTCGGGCTCGGGCAAGTCGACGTTGCTCAACTGCGTCTCGACCATCGATAGCGCCACGAGCGGCACGATCCGCATTAACGGTCAGGACGTGACGCGCATGAAGCAGGCCAAGCTTTCGCAGTTCCGCCGCGAGGAGCTCGGCTTTATCTTCCAGGACTCCAACCTGCTCGATACGCTCACGGCACGCGAGAACATCGCCCTGCCGCTCACCATCGCCCGCACAAACTCGGCAGAGATCTCGACCCGCGTGCAGGATGTGGCAGCGCGCCTGTCCATCAGCCAGGTGCTCGACAAGTATCCCTACCAGATGTCCGGCGGTCAGCAGCAGCGCGTTGCCGCGGCTCGCGCGCTCGTCACCGACCCCACCATGATCATGGCCGACGAGCCCACCGGCGCCCTCGATTCTAAAAGCGCTCGTCTGCTGCTCGAGAGCCTGGAGGCCCTGAATCGTCGCCTGCGCGCCACCGTGCTCATGGTCACGCACGACAGCTTTGCCGTCAGCTACACGAGCCGTGTGCTGTTTATTCGCGACGGCAAGATCTTCACCGAGCTGCGCCGCGGCGACATCGACCGCCGAGAGTTCTTCGACCGCATTATGGAGGTCGTTGCCATGATGGGCGGTGAGGGCTCCGATGCTCTGTAAACTCGCTTGGGGCAACGTCCGCCGCGCCGGCCGCGACTACCTCGTCTACCTTTTGACGCTCACCCTGGGCGTCACGGTCTTCTATGCCTTTAACACCATCTCGATGCAGGTCGACATCGCCGGCATCGATGAAAAGGGCTTGGCACAGGTTATGGGCAGCATGCTCGGCGACCTGACGTACTTTTTGGCCGGTGTCATGGCCTTTTTGATGGTGTATGCCAATAACTTCATCATGAAACGCCGCAAGAAGGAGTTTGGCCTGTACCAGGTGCTCGGCATGGGGCGCGGGCGCGTCGCCACGATCATGGCGCTCGAGACCGTGATAGTATCGGTCGTGGCCTTTGTCGCCGGCATTGTGCTGGGTGTGGGACTCTCCCAGCTCATGACGTTCTTTACGGCCTCGCTCTTTAAGACGCAGATTGCCAATTTCCACTTCTTTTTCTCGGTGCATGCGTTCAATCTGACCCTTGCCTGCATGCTCGTAATGTTTGTGCTCACGCTACTGCTGAACCTTCGCGCCGTGCGTCGTACCAAACTCATCGAGCTTATGGGTGCCGAGCGTCGCAACGAGAGCATCAAGACACGCAACCCCTGGATCGCGATTGCCATCTTTGCCGTGGGCGTGGTGCTTGTGGGCGTGGCCTATTACCGTCTGCTACGTGATGGGTTCCCGCTAACCGCGACGGACAGCAAGCTGCAAGAGGCCATGAACCAGTTTGGTATTACGACCGCTATGGTTACCGTGGGCACCTTTGCCCTGTTCTGGGGACTCTCGGGCATGCTCATCAAGCTGCTGCAGAGCCTGCGCGGCGTGTATTGGCGCGGCCTCAACATGTTTACCGTGCGCCAGCTTGCGGCCAAGGTCAACACGGTGTGCTTTTCGATGGGCGTCATCGCGATGCTCCTGTTTTTGGCCATCACCTCGGTGACGTGCGGTATGTCGATTGCCAACGTGATGAACGAGAATCTGGAGCGCTATAACCCTGTTGACGTGTCACAGACGTATGTCTATTACACGCCCGATACGCTCGACTACTACAAAGAGTACATCAATCCGTCTGAAGCCGATCGCATGGTGCTGGCCGATAGTACGGTCGATTTGTACTCCGCATGGCACGGCGATCCATGGCACGGCGATCGTAAGGGCAAGTCGGCGGACAACAACGACGAGACCGGCAAGAAGGTCAATATTGCCGATGTTGCCGGTGAGCATGTGCAGATCGATTTGTATCTGAGTTACCCGCTCGGCGGCTCGGATCCTTCGGTGACTCCAAGTGAAATGTGCAAGACCATGGGCGAAAAGCTTCCCAAGGCGCTCGGGGGTAGCAATGCCGATGCGATGGGTCTGTTTGTGACGCCGGCGAGCCAGTACAACAAACTGCGCCAGATGATGGGCGAGGAGCCGGTGAGCATTGGCCGCGACCAGTATCTGCTCACGTGTGATATGGGCGGCGAGCTGGTCGACCTGTACACCAAGTATATGGCTGGCGGCCATGCCCTTACCTTGGGCGGGCATACGCTCAAGCCCGCAACCGATAAGTCGGACGAAGATACGGCGGCCATCGCCAACTCGGCGATGGGCAGTAATCCGGGTACCGTCGTCGTTGCCGACGAGCTGTTGTCCCAACTTAATCTGCAGCCGTATTCCAGTAGCCTGCTCGTTAACTACAAACAGGGGATGGATACGACCGAGGCAGACGAGAGCATTAAATACACTGTGCTCGACAATCTGCTCGTTGACGGCAAGGAGCCGGGGTCGTGGGGAACCTTCATCACACGCTCCGAGATGTACACGCAGGCAGCGCAAATGAACGGTCTTATTAGCTACCTAGCCATCTACATCGGCTTTGTATTGGTCGTTGCATGCGCGGCGATTCTGTCGATCCAGCAGCTCTCCAATGTGGCCGACGGCAGCCGCAGCTATCGTGTGCTGGCACAGATCGGCTGCGACGATCGCCAGATCCGCTATTCGGTGATGGCGCAGCAGGCGGTGTTCTTCCTGTTCCCGCTGGCAGTGGGCCTGGCGCACTCCTTTGTGGCACTTAAGGTGATCATCGAGCTGGTGAGCACGTTCGGAGCTATGAGCATCGGCGGCACCGTGGGCCTCACCTGTGCAATCTTCCTGGCAGCATACGGTGGCTACTTCCTGGTGACCTATCTCATGAGCACCGGCATGGTGCGAGCTGCCATTGCCACCCGCTACAGCGAATAACAAGCGGGCAAAATCGTCGCAAAATCAGAGGCGTATGACCGCCGCGAAGGGACCAGGGGCCCTTTCGCGGCGGTTTTTGCCAACCTGGTGCGTCTCAGATACAAGTGAGTAGACTTTTTTGAACCTGCCGAGCACATCGCGACAAATGATCTATAAAACTGCAGGTCAGAGCTGTGGCGTTTTAGGGCGTGCTCGGCCTTCTGCAAAAAGCCTACTCACTTGGTTTTTCTGCTAGAAGACCGCCACGAGGGAAGGCAACTCCCCCGGGTAGTCGTTGGGGACGTTCTTGTTTGACTAGTCAAGCAAGAACGTCCCCAACGGCTACCCAAGGAGTGTCCCAAACCGCCGGCAGAAAAGGAGCGTCCCTAACTGCCACATCCGGAGCAAGATAACGCCGCAGGTAGAGGACGGACAGCGAGCGGGTCGCATTTGAGACAAGGTGACGTGAAACGAAAGGGCGCTGACCTTCTGGTCGCGCCCTTGAAGTTGAACGTCAGATTGTCCAAATGCGGCCCGCGCAGCGTCGAGCCGTTACGGCGTTTGGTAAAACGCCGTAACCTACACCCGTTCCGCGATCTCGTGGATGAGGTAGTCGGTCTTTTCCCAGCCCAGGCACGGGTCGGTGATCGATTTACCAAAGACGCCGCCGTCGACCGGCTGGTTGCCGTCTTCCAGGTAGGACTCGATCATAAAGCCCTTGACCAGCTTAGAGATGGACTCGTTGCGGCGGCAGCTGTCGAGCACCTCCTTGCAAATGCGATACTGCTCCAGCGGACGCTTGCCCGAGTTGTCGTGGTTGCAGTCGATGACCGCTGCCGGATTGGCGTAGCCGGCATGCTCGGTATAGCGCTCGGCCAGGCGCTCCAGGTGCTCGTAGTGGTAATTGGGGTAGGTGCGCCCATCGAGACCGATGTAGCCACGCATAACGGCGTGCGCGAGCGGATTGCCGTCGCACTCGACCTCCCAGTTGCGGAAGATAAAGCTCTGGTGCGCCTGCGCGGCGTAAATGGAGTTGAGCATAACGGTGGTAGAGCCGGCAGTGGGATTCTTCATGCCGACGGGTACCGAAATGCCGCTCGACACCAGGCGATGCTCCTGGTTTTCGACCGAGCGCGCGCCGACGGCAACGTAGCTCAGCAGGTCAACGAGGTATTGGTAGTTGGACGGATAGAGCATCTCGTCGGCGGTGAAGAAGCCCGTTTCCTCAATAACGCGCAGGTGCATATGGCGGATAGCCTTGACGCCCTCGAGCAGGTCGTCGGGGGCCTCGGGATCGGGGTTATGCAGCAGGCCCTTGTAACCGGTGCCCTTGGTACGCGGCTTGTTGGTGTAGACGCGCGGAATGATGATGAGCTTGTCCTTGACCTCTTCGGCGGTCTTGGCCAGGCGGTTCATGTATTCGAGGACCGAATCCTCGCGGTCGGCAGAGCACGGGCCGATGATGAGCACCTTGCGCGCGTCCTCGCCGGTAAAGACTTTGGCGACCTCGGCGTCGAATGCCTGCTTTTTGGCGGTAAGCTCGGCAGAAAGCGGCATTTCCTCGCGGATCTCCATGGGGATCGGCAGCCTGCGTTTGAATTCCATGGCCATAGGGGTCTCCTCAATCTATAGAAAGAGCAATAAGCGTATTGTCGAATGCTCGGCATTATCCGCTGTCGCACGCTAAAGTGCAAGCCCTTGCCACCCCGAAACCTGCCAAAAGGGACAGGTTTATTTTGGCAGGTTTTATATGGGGGAACGTCGGCGGATACCGGGAGGGAGTGGCGTCGCGCGGGACCCTAAGGCTATTGTCGGTTCCCCAGGAAACACCCTGTGGGCAAAAATGCCAAATATGAGTACGGTTGCTAGCTTAGTAGCATATTGCCTTCGCAAAATAATAGACATAACAGCAAAATATGTTCATTAACGCAAACACATATAAGTCCGCTATAGGGCTGTTTGATCAATTTAGGGACGCGTGTAAGCCGTGAAAACGGCATTTGGGGCTGTTTTGGCTGTTACTAAAAGGGTAACAGTACTCATATTTGCCATTTTTTGCCCACGGGGCCTCGAAGGGGCTGTCAATCAGG
>CABSYW010000021.1 GCA_902482035.1 uncultured Collinsella sp.
ACGAGATTCGCCTTAGTCTCGTGGGCTCGGAGATGTGTATAAGAGACAGATCTCCCTCCTCCGTGGCGGCGCTTTTGTGCGTAGGCGAGAAGGATTCGCCACGAAACCGGCCCATCTACTACATTTAGTCCCTTACCCCTAACCATGCCAAAAAACGCGAAAACAAAACCGCAGGTAGAACGCCTGTGGTTTTGTTCAAAACGAAGGTATGGTCAGGGGTATCGAGTCAAACGTAGTAGATGGGCGGGTTTCGTGGCGAGCGGTTCCGGGTGATTCCTTGGGGACGGAGGAAAACGGATCATTTTGGTCCCGCGAGGCTTGCGGAGGCGCTCGTGCAGAGCCGCTCGGACAAAACTATGCCGGTTTACGGGGCTAAGTCACGCGCTCCCAACCATGCCGATATCCGTGAAAATAAAACCGCAGGTAGACAAGCCGTCATTTTACGGAAAACGCGGGCATGGATGGGGGCCCTGAGCTTAGCCCCGTAAACCGGCATAGTTTTGAAATGGCATTAAATCGGTAGCAGCCATTTTGCTATGCCGGGGCGGTCGGCCGTTGGGTAATTACCCTCGCAGGTAGGCGATGGCGATCTGCGTGCGGTTGCGTAGGCCCATTTTGGCAAGGATTGAGCTGATGTGGTTGCGTACGGTGCCTTCGCCCATATAGGCGGTGGCGGCAATCTCCTTGTTATCGAGGCCGCGGGCGATGAGCTCGGCGACTTCGAACTCGCGGTCGGTTAGGCTGACAAAGGCCGCAGGCCGGCGGGGCGTGCCCGCCTCAACGTCCGTTCCGTCAAAATCGACGTCCTCGATCGCCTTGCCCTCGAACACGCGTTTGCCATCCATGACCTGCGTCAACGCGGGAGGGATGGCAGCGACGTCGGTTTTAATCAAGTAGCCGCGCGCGCCCAGTTTGAGCGCCGACACAATGTATTCGTCATCCGAGAATGTCGTCAGAAACACCACGCGCGCCGCAGGGTCGCGCTCAAGGATCTCGCGTGCCGCCGAAAGTCCGTCGCGCCCCGGCATCTGAATGTCGAGCAGTGCGATATCGGGCGCGTGTTCGGCATAGAGCGAAACCGCGTCGTTGCCGTTGGCGCCGGTGCCCACTACCTCGATCTGCGGCTGGGCGCCCAGGATAATCTTGAGCGAATCGACCACCAAGCGGTCGTCGTCGACAACAATGAGCCTCATCGGGCGTCATCTCCTTGCTGCTTGGGAACGGTGGCAAACACGCGCCAGCCGGGGGAGCCGGCACGCGGGCCGGCGGTGAAGGTGCCGCCAAGCGCCTCGATGCGCTCGCGCATGGAGGCGAGCCCCATGCCCTCCGTGGCGCCGCGGCCGCTTGCTTGGACCCCGTCCGCGCCATCGTCGGTAACGATGAGCTGGTAAAACGACGGATGCTCCATGCACCGTACGGTGACGGTCTGGGCGCAAGCGTGGCGCATGGCGTTGGAAAGCGCCTCGCGCAGCACCGCCGCAAAGCAGTTGGCGACATTTGCGGGCGCATGCTCGGCCAAAACTTCAAGCTCAACCTGCGGGCCGCCGTCCGAGCGCGCGCCTTCAACAATGCGTTCGAGCTGCACGGAAAGGTCGACGGCGTTGTCGTTGAGCGCGTGGACGCTGACGCGTACGAGCTGGAGCGCCTCGTCAACCGTGCGTTTGACGTCGGCGAAATCGGCGGCGACGCCAGGCTCGTCGGCGTGGACCACGCGAAGGGCTTCGGCCTGCAGCGAGGCGCGCGTGAGCTGGTGGCCGACGTTATCGTGGATCTCGCGCGCGATACGGGCGCGTTCGGCGAGTGTCGCGAGCTCGACTTCGTAGTCCTGGCGGTCGGCAAGATCGCGGTTGCGCGCTTCGAGCGCGAGGGCTCGTTCCTGCAGCTCGTCGCGGGTACGGCGCATGCGCTTTTGCTCACGCTCCAGCTGGGCTGTGCGCAGTGACAACAAGGTGGCGGCAACCGAAAGGATAGCGGTCAGCAGAAGCGTTCGGGAGGTGAGCGCGTCGGTGCGAAGGTCCGCGACGAGCGCAAGGGCAAAAGCGGAGCCAATGCCCAGCGCGACCCAGGCGTGCTCACGGCGCACGCGCCGCGCGATGTCATAGAAGGCGAGAGGCGCAAACGGCACAAACGGCGGCACGAAGACGGCCGCGATGATGCAGGCGTAGCTCGCGGCCTCGCTCACACGGCGGGCGCGGTTTCCCTGTGCGACCTCGGCCAGTGAGGTGGCAATAACGCCAAGGCAAAACGCCGCAACCAGACGAGCGTCCACAGCAAGGCCCGTGGCGGCTGCGATGCAGCACGCCAGCACGATCGATTTGTCGAATAGCCTGTTCATACGGGTATTGTACGCGATGCCGCGCACGGGGGAGGCACTACCCGGAGCAACCGTGACATTCCTCCCACGCGGCAAAGCGGGGGCGTCGGCGGGCCACGCGACCGAGCCCCCGCACTCGTGACAAAGCTCACTGGTGCGCGCCGGCCGCTCCTGCGATGATGCAATCGTACCGGGCCGCAAGCAACAGAAGGGCCGCCTCATGACAGACATCGTCCACGTCGAAAACCTCGTCAAGCGCTACGACGATCTTATCGCGCTCGACCACTTTAACCTGAGCATCGCCCCCGGCGAGATCTTTGGCCTGCTGGGCCCCAACGGCTCGGGCAAGACCACGTCCATCAACTGTATTCTGCAGCTGCTCGCCTACGACAAAGGCACTATCGAGCTGTTCGGCGAGCCCATGACGCCCGCCCGCTACGACCTCAAGCGCCGCATCGGCGTGGTCCCGCAGCAAGTTGCGGTGTTCGACGAGCTCACGGTGCGTGAGAACATCGACTATTTCTGCAGCCTTTACGTTAGCGACCGCAAGCGCCACCGCGCGCTGGTGGACGAGGCGATCGACTTTGTCGGGCTGGGCGACTTTGCCAAGTTTCGCCCCGGCAAGCTCTCGGGCGGCCTGGCGCGTCGCCTCAACATTGCCTGCGGCATTGCGCACAAGCCCGAGCTCATCTTCTTTGACGAGCCTACGGTGGCAGTCGACCCGCAGAGTCGCAACGCTATCCTGGAGGGCATCTGCCGCTTGCGCGACGAGGGCGCCACGGTGGTGTATACCAGCCATTACATGGAGGAAGTCGAGCAGATTTGCAGCCGCATCATGATCATGGACGGCGGACGTGTGCTGGCGCAGGGCACCAATGACGAGCTCAAACGCATGATTCAAATGGGCGAGCGCGTGACTGTCGAGGTCGGCGCCGTCGAGACCGCCACGGTCGAGCGGCTGCGCGCCCTCGAGCACGTGCTTTCGGTTGAGCTGTCCGGCGGCGAGCTCGTCTGCACCTGCGAAGCGAGCCCGCACAATTTGGTCGACATCCTCGACACGCTGCGCGCCGCCGATGTGGCGCTCGGCCGCGTATGGAGCGAGCCGCCGACCCTCAACGACGTGTTCCTCGAGATCACCGGCCGCGAGCTGCGCGACTAGGGGGCAGTCATGTTCAACACCATCATCACTACGGTCAAGACGCTGCTGCGCCGGCCGAGCACGTGGGTCTGGGGCGCTCTCTTTCCCATCGCACTTTCCACGATGTTCATGTTTATGTTTGCGAATCTGAGCTCTGACGGCACGGTCGACCCGGTACCGGTTGCCGTCATAGCGGACGAGGCCTGGGACGCCTCGACCTTTAAGGACGTGGCGACGTCGCTTGCCAAGGAGAGCGACAATCAGCTGCTCGAGATCCACGAGTGCGACGACGCAGCCGATGCGAACCGTGTGCTTAAGGCCGGCGAGGTCGCGGGCATCTATACGGTCGACGACGCGGGCGCACCCAAGCTCACGTTGCTGTCGAGCTACGACAGCTCGCGTGCCTCAACGGTGCTCACCGACCGCAGCATTCTGGAGACGGTGGCAAGCTCGTATACACAAAATGCCGAGCTCATGTCTCAGATTGCCCAGGACAACCCGGCGGCGCTCGCCGACCCGGAGGCGGTTGCGCGCGCCCTGTCGCTCGAGGGCGGCACCCGCCGCGTAAGCCTGACACGCACCACGCCCGATGGCACGGTCATCTACTATTACGCGCTCTTTGGCCTGGTCGCGATGATGTCTGCGGAGTTTGCCGCCTTGAGCGTCGTCGATCTGCAGCCCAATCTGTCGGGCCTTGGCGCGCGCCGCTGCGCGGGCGGTCTTTCCAAAACGGCGTCGCTGGCCGGTATCTTTGTGGGCTCGTGGCTGGTCTCCTTTGCCTCGATGGCGATCGCGATCGGCTACGTGCGCCTGGTTGTGGGCGTCGACTTTGGCGGGCGCGAGGGGCTGTGTCTGGTGGGCGGTGCCGCTTCCGCGCTTGCCGCCACGGGCTTGGGACTCTTTGTGGGCACGCTTCCCGTTAAGGGCGGCAAGGCATCCAAGTCGGGCATCCTCACAGGCTTTGCCACCACGTGCGCTTTGTTCGCTGGGCTCTACGGCGAACCGGCGATGGCGCTTGCCGATGACGTCGCCCGCGCCTGTCCGGCCGAGTGCTGGCTCAACCCCGTCAAGCTCATCTGCGACATGTTCAACCGCCTGTATTTCTTTGAGGACCTGGATCCTTTTGCCGTTCGCGCCGGCGCACTGGTCCTCATGGCACTGCTGTTCGTTGCCGCCGCCACGCTGATCTTTGGAAGGAGCCGCTATGAGCACCTTTAAGACCGCGCTTCGCATGGCGCTCGCTCACCCGTTCTACCTGCTCATCTACACGGTGTTCATTTCGCTGATGGGCGTATTCATCGCGGCATCGGTGAGCTGGAACTCGTCGCAGCTCACCGAGTACAAGCCCTACGACGCCAACGTGATCGTGGTCGACCGCGATGGCAGTGATCTTTCACGTGCGCTCACCAAGCACCTAGGTTCGCGGTTTGACCTGGTCACGGGCGTCGGCGATGACACGTACGACCTTGCGGACGCGCTCTCCAGGAGCAACAGCGCCAAGGGCAGCGCCGACTGCGTGTTCTTTATCCCGGAGGGGTTCGAGGACGACCTGGTCGCGGCTGCCCGCGCGGGGGAGTCCCTGCCCAAGCTCGATGTGACCTACGGTGCCGGCACCATGGCGGCGGCGCTTTCGTCTGCCGAGGCTTCGCGCTGGATCTCGCTCGCGGGCGCTGCAGCCGCACTTGAGCCCACTGCCTCCAACGGCGACGTTGCCAAGGCCGCCGAACATGCCGCTGCAAAGCGCGCGGAGGTCCAGATCGAGCGGGTCAAGGTCGACTCGGCTGCTGCTGCCACGCTCGAGTCGTACTTCAACTTTGGCGCGTACGCGATTATCTCGTCGGTCATCGTATCGGTGGGGTTGGTGTTCTCGGGCATGAACGAGCCCGAGCGCGTGCGCCGCATGGATGCCAGCCCGGTCTCCGAGCGTCAGCGTTCGCTTGCCGTGTTTGCGGCCGCCGCCGTGCTCACCGTCTGCATTTGGCTCGTGTCGAGCATGATGGGCGTCGTGGGCTTTGCCGGCGCGGTTGCCGAGGTCGGCGCGGGTCGTGTGTGTCTGGCGCTGGCGGTGACGTTTGCCCTGGCGTGCACGCCGCTGGCCGTTGGCTTTACGCTGTCGAGCTTGGGCGCGCGCGAGGAGCTGCTCAACGGCGTGGGCAACTTACTCGGCATGCTCATGACGTTTTTGGGCGGCGCCTGGATGCCGCTGTCGCTCATGGGCTCGGCCGTGCAGACCGCGGCGCATTTTGTGCCGACGTATTGGGTGAACGACGCGATCGGCAAGGCGCTCGCCGCGGACCTGACGTCCACCGTGCTGGGCGACATCGCCTGCGACCTGGGCGTCACGGTGCTCTTTGCCGCGGCCATCGCCGCCGTAGGCCTAGCCCTCGCACGCACCAAATCCCACGCCTAGTCACCTAGTCATCGTACTCATTGGGGACAGACTTAAACGACTAGTCATTGGGGACAGTCTTTGCAGAACCGCCGGCTTGCCGGTCGGGTTGCCAAGGACTGTCCCCAACTGCCGGCAGAAAAGGAGCGTCCCCAGCTGCCGGGTGGCGAAAGAGTGTCCCCAGCGGCTAGTCGTTTAAGTCTGTCCCCAATGACTAGTCTGAAATAAAATCCAGGCCTCGCTCCAAAATAGTTCGCCATGGTTTACTATTACGCTCATAAAGTAGTACGAGGCTAACAACGGGGGATACCATGGCAACGCAGGAAGCCTATGTCCAGGTTAAGGATCTCAAAAAGCATTACGGCGACGGTGATGCGCGCCTGACGGTACTCGATGGCATCGACACGTCCATCAACCGCGGCGAGATCTGCGTCATGCTGGGGCCCTCGGGCTCGGGTAAGTCGACCTTTCTCAACCTGATCGGCGGCCTGGAGGATGCCGATGCCGGCTCCATTCTGGTGGACGGCTGTGACCTCACGGTGCTCAAACCTACCGACCTGGGCGAGTATCGCCGCCGTGAGCTGGGCTTTGTCTTCCAGTTCTACAACCTGGTGCCCGACCTCACCATCAAGGAAAACATCGAGGTCACGGCATGCCTGTCCAAAAAGCCGCTCAACATTGACGACCTGCTACGCTCGCTGGGCCTCTACGAGCACCGCAACAAGTTCCCGCGCCAGGTTTCGGGTGGTCAGCAGCAACGCTGTGCCATCGGCCGCGCGCTCGTCAAAAACCCGGGTCTGCTGCTGTGCGACGAGCCCACAGGCGCGCTCGACTATAAGACGTCCAAGGAAATCTTGCAGCTCATGGAGGATGTCAACCGCACCTACGGCTGCACCATCATCATTGTCACCCACAATGCCGCCATCGCGCGCATGGCCAATCGCGTGCTGCGCCTGCGCGACGGGCGCATCGTCGAGGATGAGCTCAACGAGTCGCCCGTCGCAGCCGCCGAGCTCGATTGGTAGGCGGCGCCATGACACCTCTCGCAAAACGTCTCCCGCGCGAGCTGCGCCGCAATATCGGCAAGTACCTGGGCATCTTTTTGCTTATGTGCGGAAGCATCGCTCTCACCTCGGGCTTTTTGCTCGCAGCGCATTCTATCGGTTGCCTTATCGACGACATGCGCGATGCGTACACGATTGAGGACGGCCGCGTGACCACCTCCTTCGAGGCTATCGACGATCAGCTCAAGGCCGCCGAGGATGCAGCCGGCGACGTCGGCGGCGTCACGCTCTACAAGAATTTCTCCATCGACGCCATCATCAAAAAGACCGCTGGCGACGACGGCACCAAGCGCACGCTGCGCACCTATGCGCACCGCACCAAGGTCGATATCGCGTCCTACTGTGAGGGCAAGGAGCCCAAAACGGACGATGAAGTGGCGATCGACCGTGTCTTCGCCACCAACAACGACCTCGCCGTGGGCGATAAGGTCGAGCTTGAGGGCCGCACCTACACCATCTGCGGCATCATGACCCAGCCCGATAGCCAGGCGCTGTTCCTCAACAATTCGGACTTTACGGTGAACACCATCACTTATGGCGTGGCCGAGGTCACCGATGCCGGCTTTGCCGCGCTCGAGGATGCCGGCGGCGCGCCCGCCTACACCTACTCCTTTACCTTTGCCGATCGCGACCTCCCCACCGCGGATCGCATCGATGCGGAGCAGGATATGGTCGAGGCGCTGACCGACGCCGATGTGCGCGTGGACGATCTGATCGATGCCGATTCCAACCAGGGCATTGGCTATGCGCGCGACGACGTAGACGGCGACTCCATGATGTGGATGACGCTGCTCGACATCATCATCGTGATCATGGCGTTCGTCTTTGTGGTCCTTACCGACGCCGCCATCGAGGAGGAGAGCGCCATCATCGGCACGCTGCTCGCCAGCGGCTATCGTCGACGCGAGATCGTCCTGCACTACCTTGCGCTTCCCGCTACCGTGGGCGTGATCGCGGCGCTTTTGGGCACCGCGCTCGGCGTTGTGTTCTTTACCGAGCCCATGCGCAGCCTCTATTACGGTTCGTACAGCCTGCCTCCCTTCCAGGTGTACTGGAGCTGGGGGATCTTTGTGAAGTGCGCCGTGGTTCCCGCCGCTGCGCTCATCCTCATCACGCTGGCGGGTCTGCTTCGCAAAATGGGCAAGACGCCGTTGCAGTTCCTTCGTCACGAGGCGAGCGGCAAATCGGGCACCAAGCGCGGCTTGCAGCTGCCGGAGCGCATGGGTTTTGTTTCCCGCTTCCGCCTGCGTATCTTCCTGCGCAACCTGGGCAACTTCGCCACGCTCTTCGTGGGCATTGCGTTTGCCTCGCTGCTGCTGCTCTTTGGCCTGGCGATTCTGCCCACGATGACGCACTATGCGGACAATCTCGAGACGAGTCTGGTCGCCGAGCACCAGTACACGCTCAAGGCGCCGCTGGAGCTCGAGGGCACTGCCGAGGAGCGCGAGCAGTGGTCGGCACTCGAGCGCTTGCAGTCGGTTGACGGCGCGCTGCTTTCCGCCGCTCAGGATGCCGATGACGAGCTTGACGACGCGGCCGATGCGGCGCAGACGGCAGCCGATGCCGCGACCGCATCTCCGTCTGCCGAGAGCCTGACTGCGGCGCAGGATGCGCTTGCAAACGTCCAGGACAAGAAGGATGCGCTTTATGCGCGCCTCGATGACCTTGCCGATGCCCTCGGCTGCGACCGCGACGAGGCTATCGACCTGATCGACAAGGCCTCTAAGATCGACACTGACAACGACGACATTCACCCGGTTAACACGACCGATAACGGTGCAGACAAGATTGCGCAGACCGAGAAATATGCCGTTTACCAGCTGCAATACGGCCGCGGCGATGGTAATGGCGAAGAGACGATTTCCGTCTACGGCATCTCGCCCGATTCGCGCTATTGGAAAGACCTCAACGTTGGCGATGGGCGCGTCGTCTTTGGCGGCGGCCTGCTCGACAAGTTTGGCTGGAGCGAGGGCCAGAAGGTCACGCTCATCGACAAGTACGAGGGGGAGCATTATTCCCTTGAGTACGCGGGCAAGGACTGTGCCTGGGGCTCTAAGTCGGATATGAATGTCTATATGAGCATCGACGACTTTAACGAGCTGTTCGGCAACGACGCCGCCCACTTTAACGGCTATGTGAGCGACGAGAAGCTCAACCTCGATGCTCGTTACTTTGCTGGCGACACCACGCCCGACGACATGCGCGCCGTGGGCGACCAGTTCATCGGCATGATGAGCAAAATGATCGGCATGATGGTTGGACTTGCGGTGTTCATCTTCCTGCTGTTTATGTACCTGCTGACCAAGGCTGTGATCGACCACAGCGCCCGTTCGATCAGCTACATGAAGGTCTTTGGCTATCGCGAGAGCGAGATCTCGCATCTGTACATCCGCTCGATCACGCTGTGCGTGGTGGCGTCGCTCGTGCTGAGCCTGCCGGTCATTATTGGCTCGCTCACGGCCATCTTCCGTTCGATGCTGCTCGCCTATAACGGCAATATCGAGATCTACGTGCCCACTTGGTCTATGGCTGCATGCGTCGGCATTGGCTTTGCGACCTACCTGGTCGTGGCGCTGCTACACACGCGTTCTATCAAGCGCGTGAGCCTGGCCGAGGCCCTCAAAGTCCAAGAGTAGTCGTTTAAGAACCTCCCCAACGACTAGGTTTCGCGCTTGACTTTGACCCTACTTTAACGGGTACCATCCTCTATGTCTGTAACGCCATATAGACCGAGGGGATAGATCTATGACCGCAACTGCACCCGCAGCACCCGCTAAGGTATACTTCACCAACTTGCGCACGCATGCTCGCGAGAGCCAGCTCGACAAGCTCAAGCGCCTCATACGTCACGCCGGTATCGAGCAGATCGACTTTGAGAACAAGTTCGTCGCCATTAAGATTCACTTTGGCGAGCTGGGCAACCTGAGCTTTTTGCGTCCCAACTACGCCCGCGCCGTCGCGGATGTCGTCAAGGAGCTGGGCGGCAAGCCCTTCCTCACCGACTGCAACACGCTCTACGTCGGTAGCCGCAAAAACGCGCTCGAGCACATCGATACCGCTTATCAGAACGGCTTTACCCCGTATGCCACGGGTTGCCAGATCATCATCGCCGACGGCCTCAAGGGTACCGACGAGGCGCTCGTCCCGGTCGAGGGCGGCGAGTACGTGCACGAGGCCAAGATCGGCCAGGCGCTCATGGACGCCGATATCGTGATCAGCCTCACCCACTTTAAGGGCCATGAGCAGGCCGGTTTTGGCGGCGCTATGAAGAACCTGGGCATGGGGGGTGGCAGCCGAGCTGGCAAGATGGAGCAGCATGCCGCCGGCAAGCCGAACGTCGCGACCGAGCACTGCGTTGGCTGCCGTGCCTGCGAAAAGATCTGCGCGCACAACGCCATCTCGTTTGGCGATACCCGTGAGCGCGAGCTTGCCAACGGCAACACCCGCACGGTGCACGTGGCCGCCATCGACCACGATCGCTGCGTGGGTTGCGGACGCTGTATCGGCGTGTGCAACCAGGACGCCATCAAGCCCGGCTATGAAGCCGCGGCCGACGTGCTCAACTGCAAGATCGCCGAGTATACGAAGGCCGTTGTCGACGGCCGCCCGAGCTTCCATATCTCGCTTGCCATGGATATCAGCCCCAACTGCGATTGCCATCCCGAAAACGATACGCCGATCGTCAACGACATCGGCATGTTCGCGAGCTTCGACCCGGTCGCTATCGATCAGGCCTGCGCCGATGCCGTCATGGCATCCGAGCCGCTGCCCAACACCGAGCTCACCGATAGCGCGGCCAAGATGGAGCATAACCACGAGCATCTGGAGGGCGAGCAGGCCAAGGACCCCTTCTGCATCACGCATCCCGACACCGATTGGCGCGTGTGCATCGCGCATGCCGAGAAGATCGGCCTGGGCACGAGCGAGTACGAGCTCATCGAGGTCAAGTAGCACCTGTCTATTGGACATATCAAGCGCTTTTGTAACGCAACGTTAGCAAAAGCCGCCCGTGAGCACAGCGCCCACGGGCGGCTTTTCGGAAGTATGCGGCAAATTTCGAGACCGCCGAGCACACGACATTTTTTGGCAACAAAACCCCAAACGTTGCTTTTTGCCTAAAAATTCTTGTCGAGGAAGTCGTCGACCGTGTTCCAGTAGAGCTCGGGGTCAACTTGCGCACTCTTGGCGTGGGTGGCGCCATGGATAGTGAGCTTTTGCTTGACCTTGCTGGCGCACGCGTCGTAGTTTTGGTCGAGCATGCTGTACGGTACAAAGGTGTCCTGGTCGCCGTGGATAAACAGCATGGGAACCGTCGCGTGTTTGAGTTGCTCCACACTGCTCGCCTTATGAAAGTCGTAGCCCGCGCGCACGTTGCACACCAAGTTTGCTACATCGAGCAAGGGAAAGCTGGGCAGGCCGAACACGTCCTTGAGCTGCAGGGAAAACTCGTCCCAAACACTCGTATAACCACAGTCCTCGATAATGCATTTCACGTTTGCAGGCAGAGATTCCCCCGCGACGTTCATAGCGGTTGCTGCACCCATCGATTCGCCAAAGACAAGAATGCGCGCCTGGGGGTCAGCCTGAACGATTTGCTCGATCCATGCGACGATATCGAGGCGCTCGGGCCAGCCCATGCCGATATAGTCGCCGCCGGAGCGCTCGTGGGCGCGGGCGGCAGGCGCGAGCACGTTCATGCCACGGTCGTGGAAGCGCTTGGCGTATCGAGCCATGCCGATGGGCTCGTTGGTATATCCATGCAGGCAGACGGCGTAATCGTGGGTGTTCTCCGAGGCAGTAAAATACCAGGCGGCGAGCTCGGTTCCGTCATCTGCGGTGAGGCCGCTGCTCTCGCGGTTCTCTTTAAACCATGCCCGCGCCTCGGCATCCTCGGCATCCGGCTGCTCACTTTCTTTGTCGTTCTTGCTATCCTGCATCATCTTCATGGTGTATGGCGCGCGGGGATTCAGCGCGAAGTCAAACAGAAAGTTGCCGGCAAATCCGAGCAGCGCAACGACAGCCACCAGTGCAACGATGCCGGCTATCTTGAGCTTTCGATGGGAACGTGCGTTTTGAGACATAAGAAGCTTTCCTATAAGATGTTAATACATCAACATTTAATGCAAGCGCATTATGGACGTTCGCCGTTGATGCGTCAACAGACAAAGAATGGGTAAACAAAGGGTCACGTATGGTGCAAATTTCGCACGTACCTAGACGCTTTGATATAGTGTTGAGAACTCTTTACGTTGGAGGATGTAACCGGCATGTCCGATTCGAGCGACAGTTCTAAGCCGCGACCCAAGACCGCGGCCGTTCCACACTACACGGTGGGCGAGGAGATCATGAACTCCGTCACCCATGGTGTCGGCTGCCTGCTGGGTATCGCGGGCCTGGTGCTCCTGATCGTATTCGCTGCCCTGCGCGGCGGAGGCCCGGCCCACATGGCCGCGGCGATTGTCTATGGTGTCAGCATTATCCTCGAATACCTAGCCTCCACGCTCTACCACGCGATTCAGCCCGCGCGCGCCAAGCACGTGTTTCGCATCATCGACCACAGCTGCATCTACCTGCTCATTGCGGGCAGCTATACGCCGTTTTGCCTTATCACGCTCGCAAACGACGGCGGCCCTGCGCTGTTCTTTGCCGTATGGGCCATCGCCATTATCGGCATCGCTCTCGAGTGCTTCCTACGCGAGCGTCAACCGCACTGGGTAAGCGGCCTGGTCTACCTGCTGATGGGCTGGCTCGTTGTCTTTAAGCTGCCCGAACTTGTTGCGCTGCTCAACCCCGTGGCACTTGCCCTGCTCGCCGTCGGCGGCGTGTGCTACACCGCGGGCGTGCCGTTCTATATCGCCAAAAACGTGCGCTATCTGCACAGCGTGTTTCACCTGTGGGTGCTCGCCGGCAGCATCTTCCAGTTCATGGCGGTGATCCTCTTCGTAATCTAGCGACCACGCCTGCGCGCCCGCGTTCTCGTTTGGGCGCCGGTGCAATTGCCGTATCCGCCATCAACGTTTTAACCTGACGTCCCGAATCTTGGAGGTTCGAGAAACTCCCGATGGACATAACCATCTCCCTTATCACCACCCTCGTTTTGACCCTCATCAACGGCTACTTCTCTATGTCCGAGATGGCGCTCACCACGGCCAAGCGCGCCGTGTTGGAGCACGAGGCCGAGGAAGGCGACAAGCGCGCCGAGCGTGCCATTAAGCTGGCTGCCGACTCCGACCAGCTGCTCGCCACCATCCAGGTTGCCATTACGCTCGTGGGCTTCGCCTCGTCCGCCGTCGCCTCGACGAGTCTGTCCGACCCGCTCGCCACGTGGCTCATGAGCTTTGGCATCGCGCCGCTCTCCGCCATCGCGCGCGGCCTGGCGCCGGTCATCATCACCGTCGCGGTCGCCTTCGTGTCCATCGTGATCGGCGAGCTCGTCCCCAAGCGCATCGGCCTGGCCAATGCCGAGGGCGTGTCCAAGCAGGTCGTGGGACCGTTGTCGTTTTTCCAAAAGATCGCCCGTCCGCTCGTGTGGCTGACCGGCGCCTGCTCCGATGGCCTGGCCCGCATCCTGCGCATCAAGAGCGCCGACGACCGCCAAAACGTCTCGGAAGAAGAGATCAAGTACATGGTCTCGGAGCAGGACGACCTGCTCGACGAGGAAAAGCGTATGATCCACGAGATCTTTGACTTGGGCGATACCGTTGCCCGCGAGGTCATGGTGCCGCGCGTGGACACCACCATGTGCGAGGACGACGAGACGGTCGCCGACGTGCTGTCCACCATGCGCCAGACCGGCTTCAGCCGCATCCCCGTCTATCACGAGGATCCCGACAACGTCGCCGGCATTGCGCACATTAAGGACCTGATTCAGCCCGCGCTCGACGGCAAGGGCGACCAGCCCATCGCCGGCTTTTTGCGCGACGCCACCTTTGTGCCCGATACCAAGGACATCCTGCCGCTGCTGTCCGAGATGCAGACCTCGCACGACCAGATCGTAGTGGTCGTGGACGAGTACGGCGGCACGGCCGGCATCATCACCATCGAAGATATCGTCGAGGAGATCGTCGGCGAGATCGAGGACGAGTTCGACCCCGACAACAAGTACCTCACGCGCCTCTCGCGCCGTGAGTGGCTCGTTGATGGGCGTTTTTCGTGCGATGACGCGATTGAGCTTGGTTGGCCGCTCGAGGAAAGCGATGATTATGAGACCATCGCCGGCTGGATTTTGGAGCTTTGCGACTCGGTGCCCGACATCGGAGAGGTGTTTGAGGTCGCGGGGTACAAGTTCAAGGTACAGTCGATGCGTGGCCAGCGCATCTCGCTCATTCGCGTGATCGCTCCGGCCGAAACCGATAAGAAGGATTCCGAGTCCTCGGCAGAGAAGCCGGCGGCGTCGGGTGCGGGCTCTGCGGATCCGCACGACGGCGATGAGTAGGGCAAGGAAGAGTAGGGGAGAGTTATGGCAGGCCTGTTCAACATCCTTAAGGTCACCGTCAGCGAGGACAAGATTTGCGCGCACGTGCTGGTGAACCCCGGCATGCCGCTCATGACCTCGGAGGATATCGAGGCCACGGCGCGCGTGTACTACCTGGTGCCCGCGATTGCCAAGCATCTGTGCCTGGGCGATTCCGGTCGCGAGTTCCAGGACTGCATGGGCCAGACCGAGCTTTGCCACCTGCTGGAGCACGTGACAGTCGAGCTCATGAACGAGACCGGGCTTGCCGGCAGCATCTCGTGCGGCCGCACCCGCGTGAGCGAGCATGACGAGCGTGTCTTTGAGGTTGAGCTTTCGTGTCCCGATGACGCATTGGCCATTGGCGCGCTGTCGTCGGCGACCTTTATGATGGACTGGGCGTACCTGCACGCCGACCAGCCGGCCCCCGACGTGGAAGGCACGGTCGCGGGCCTGCGCAACCTGGTGCTGGGCATGCGTGCCGAGGCCGAGGGCAAGGACCCGCACGAGGCCGTTGCCGCTGCGAACGGCGAGGACGTGGCCGAGGATGTGCCCGAGGGCGACGCTCCTGCCGACGCCGACACTGAGCCCGTTGCCGAGGCGCCTGCTGCGTCTGAGCCTGCGGAGCCCCAAGGCGTCCCGAGCTTTGACGACGAGCCGCAGATGCCAATCGATACCGAGGGTGCGGTTGCCGAGAACCACGAGGCCCCCGCGGCCGTCTTTGGTGGTGCGGCAACGGCTCCGTCCGGCTCGGCGCACGAGGGCAACTTGCCGCTCGTCGATGGCGCCGGCGAGGACCCGGCCGCCACGGTGGCCATGCCTGCCATGCCGCAGGAGTAGGTTTACTCGCTTATCACCATCATGTACCTGCGCTTTTACCGTACGCAGATGAGCGCGACGGCAAGTGTTGCGCTGCGGGTATAATGGACAGCATTCAAACGGTGGGCATCGAGGTGCCCGCAGGAGAGGAATGATCATGGGAAAGACTTTCAGCTTTGTCTCCGGTGCGCTCTTTGGTGCTGCTGCCGGCGCTATCATCGGCGTTGCTCTGGCCCCGCGCTCGGGTGCCGAGACCCGCGCCATGGCCGCCGATATCGCCAACGATGCCTGGGACAACATGCGTGACACCTACGAACACAGTGCCGAGGAGGCCCGTGCCGCGGTCAACGACTTTGGTCCGATGGTCGACGCCAAGACCGATGACCTGCGCGCCAAGGTCGACCTGGCCCGCGAGCGCATGGACAAGCTTCGCGAGCAGCTCAACGACGCCATCTCGGGCGGCAACGTGACGCCCGCTGCCGACGTCGTGGTCGAGAACGTCACCGAGGCCGGCACCGAGGCCACGGAGCCCTCGACCGAGGCATAATGCGCGCAGGGGATTTTGTCGGCGTCAAGGTTTATCGTAAACCCGCCGAAGACAAGCGCACCAAAAAGGACGGCACGCCGCGCAGCCCCAAAAAGCTCGGCAAGATTCACTTTCCCGTCTTTACCCCGGGCGGCACGCGCGTGGTGGGCTTTATGGTTCGCCAGTCCGATATCGCGGGTATGATCGAGCGCCCCGACCGATTTGTGGCGCTCGATGCCATCGGCGTCTACGAGGGCGCCGTCGCGGTCGACGACGTCAAGGGCACCTACGATGCCGCTGCGGCCAAGCGCCTCGATATCAACCTGGACGATTGCATCATCTGGGTTGGCATGGACGTGCGCACGGAATCGGGCGATGTCGTGGGCTACTGCTCGGACGTTGAGTTCAAGCCGCGTTCGGGCATTGTGCAGACGTTCTATGTGACCGCCAGCGCCGCATCGAGCATGTTGGTGGGCGACACGCAGGTGCCGCCGACGATGCTGCGCGGCTACGAGAACGGCGCGATGATTGTCTCGGACGAGGTCAAGACGCTCGGGTATTCGGGCGGCGCGGCCGCCAAGGCTGCCGAGGCCAGTGTCGTGGTGGGCGATAAGGTCAAGAAGGGCGCCAAGGTGCTCGATGACAAGGGATCGGTCGCCGTGGACAAGGGCAGCCGCGCACTGGGCAAACAGCTCGGCAAGACGCGCGGTATGTTCAAGGCCTTTAAGGACGAATATCAAAAGGCGAGCGGGGGCTCGTCAAAAGCTAGCAAATAGCGACGTACCAAATGATGGGAGGCGAGCCGGAGACATGTTGCTCCGGCTCGCTGTGTTTATGGGGGAGGGCATATGCGCCAAAACGGATCTAACTTAAACGGGCCCTCGGGTGCGCGTCCGACGGCGCGCCGCGACCTGGGGCAGCTGCCCAGCGGCCAGCGTCGACGTCGCCGTAAGCCCGGTGCGATGTACCTCAACCATAGCCGTGGGTTTAGCGATCGCAGCGCGCGCATCGGCAACGGGCGCTCACCGCGCCGACCGTCCCGCCTGCCCTATGCGCTCATCGCCGTGGGTTGCGCGCTCGTGCTGTTTATCGCTGCCGTCGTGGGCTACGTCAACCGCAGCGTGGACGTGGAGCTCAACGGGCAAAAGACCGCGGTGCGCGTGGGCTCTACGTTGCAGAATCTTATCGACGATCAAAGCCTGACCGAAACGTACGACGCCGGCGATCTGCTGGCCGTCGACGACAGCGTGCTCAAGCGCCATGGCGGCGAAAAGCTGTCGGTGAAGGTCGACGGCAAGTGCGTGAAGCAAGGCAAATGGGACAGTCGCGAGCTTGAGGGCGGCGAGAAGGTGACGGTCAAGGACGGCCGCAACGTGTACGAAAAGCATGAGGTCCAGGCCACGACTATCGAGCCAAAGCTTAAGGTCGAGGGCACGGGTGCCATTGAGTATGTCAAAACCTGGGGTGTTCAGGGCCGCTCCGAGGTATGGGTCGGCGAGCAGTCGGGCAAGACGCAGGACCGCGGCGAGGTCGTGCCCGCCACCGACTGCGTGGTCGAGTGCGCAAGCGTAGCGCCCAAGGGCAACGAAAAGTACGTGGCCCTGACATTTGACGAGGGTCCGAGCGGCGCGACCAAGCAGATCTTGCAGGTGCTCAAGGAAAAGGGCGTCACGGCGACGTTCTTCCTTTCGGGCGATGCCGCGGAAGCCTCGCCCGCTACTGCCAAAGCGATTGCCGATGCCGGGTGCGAGATCGGCTCCAACAGCTACAGCGATGATTCGCTCAAGGGCGAGGATCGCGAGACGGTACGCAAGCAGATCACGAAGGGCACCGAGGCGATTAAGTCGGCGACCGGCGTCGAGACGATGTTGCTGCGTGCCCCCTACGCCGCGTTTGACGAGCAAAACTGGATCGACTCGATGGACCTGGTGTCCGCCGTGGTTTCGTGGAATATCGATTCAGGCGACTGGCTGCTCAACGGCGCTGACGAGCAAGTATCGACCGTGCTCGACTCGATGACGCCGGGCAATATTGTGCTGCTCACCGATAGCGATGAGTGCGCCGAGCAGACGCTCGAGGCGCTGCCGCAGATTATCGATGGCCTTGTCGCCGACGGCTACAAGATCGTGACGCTCAGCGACCTGGTCAAGACGGACACGGCGTTGAGCAAAAAGCTCACCTCGCTCACCAAGGTTTCCATGCCCAAAAACGCCGTGTTCCCCCAACTTGCCGAGGACGACGACACCACAGAGTAGTTATTGGGTAGTCATTTAAGAACGTCCCCAATGACTATGTCACGGATGCGTCAGTGTTTGGTATGCCTGCAATGTGCAGCGCATAAATTCGATGCCGCAGGGCGATGCTGATGCTATAGTTACTGCGGTTAATGAGGGTCAAGAGAAAGGTTACAGGTGAAATCCAAACCTCGACCATACAGTCGATGACCCCATGCAGGTGCTTCTTGCGCATGCACGGGGTGTGAGCGCCGAGCGGTGTGCCGCCCGCGCATGCGTATACATATCCAGAAGTCCACGGAGCGTGCGCCATCACGGCCGCAGCCCGGAGGAATAATGATGGGGAGCACCATTGAATTATCTGAGTGAGATGCTCAAATTGCCGGTCTTGGACGTCGACGGCGAAAAGCTCGGCGTGGTCAACGATTTTGGTATTGCTACCGGCGAAGTTTTTCCACACGTGACGTCGCTCGCGTTCCGCGGTCCCGGCAAGACGCCGTTTATGATCAGTTGGCGCAAATGGGTCGACCGTATCGACGAGACGGGTGTACACCTTAAGACGTCGGCCACCGAAATCCGTTTTTCGTACCTGCAGCCGACCGAACTCCTGCTCGCCCGCGACGTGCTCAACAAGCAGATTGTCGACACGCAGGGCATGAAGGTCGTGCGCGTCAACGACATCAAGTTTTCCATGTCGGGCGAAAATCAGCTGCGCCTGCTGGGCGCCGAGGTCGGTGCCCGCGGTCTGCTACGCGCCATCAGCCCCGCGCTCGAGCATATCGTCGAAGGCTTTATGAAGCACCTGGGCAAGCCGCTCAGCGAGGACATTATCGCCTGGTCTTACATGGACCTGCTCGATCGCTCGACTAAGAACATCCAGCTCTCGGTGTCGCACAAGACGCTTGGCGAGCTGCACCCTGCCGACATTGCCGACATCATCGAGCAGCTCGACCCGCGCCTGCGTGCGCAGGTGTTCGCGCAGCTCGACACCGCCCAGGCCGCCGAGGCCATCTCGGAGTTCGATGATGACGAGCTCATGACCGAGATGCTCGAGGGCCTGTCC
Source organism: uncultured Collinsella sp. (assembly GCA_902482035.1). Lineage (GTDB taxonomy): Bacteria > Actinomycetota > Coriobacteriia > Coriobacteriales > Coriobacteriaceae > Collinsella. The sequence goes on from CABSYW010000021.1 coordinate 19,001, forward strand.
GATACGGACGCATCGTCGATGCTGGCCATGATGGACCCGGACGACGCCGCCGACCTGATCGACGAGCTCGATTACGAGAAGGCCGAGAAGCTCCTGCGCCTGATGGGCGTCAAGGAGGAGAAAGCGATTCGTAACCTGCTGGGCTATGAGGACAACACCGCCGGCCGCATCATGACCTCGGAGTTTGTCTCGCTGCCCGCCACGGCGACGGTCGGCGATGCCATCGAGGCGATTCGCAAACTCGATGAGGACTTCGAGAGTGTCTATTACGTCTATACCGAGGATCCGAGCGGCATGCTCACCGGCGTGCTCTCGCTGCGCACGTTGATCGTGGCCGACCGCGATGCCACGCTGGGCCAGCTCGCCTATCGCGACCTGGTCTACGTGTCGCCCGACGAGGACCAGGAAGACGTGACGGACGAGATGACCAAGTACGACCTGGTTGCCATCCCTGTCTGCGACGAGAACCGTCATATCCTGGGCATCGTGACCTTCGACGACGCCATGGACGTTATCGCCGAGGAGCATCAGGAGGACCTGCAGATCGCCGGTGTCGGCTCGGGCGATAGCGCGTCGGACGACTCGACGAACGTGCTCAGCTGGTTCGTGCATCGTCAGTACTGGGTCGTCGTGTGGGGCATCGCCTCGTGCATTATGGCGACGGTGCTGGGGACGGCGCTGGGCTCCGCGCATCTGGTGGTGTTCCCCATGTGCGCCATGCCGCTCGTGCTGCTGGCGGCCTCGCGCATGGTGTCGTTCGTCAAGAGCTACTTCCTCGAGTACGACGGCCACGACGACGAGCCCAAACCGTACCTGGGATTCTTCTTCCAGAGCACGGGTATGGGCCTGATCCTTTCGCTCGTGACCTACCTGTGCGCGCAGCTGGTGCGCACCGCTGCATTCCCCGATGCGTCCATGTTTGAGGAGCAACTCTTTACCGGGTGTTTTAATATCGCTGCTATCATTTGCCTGGTTGGCAACATGAGTGCCGTGATTTACCTGATGGTGCTGTTCTGGCGTGACGAGCATGACCTCAACACGTCGGGCACCGCCATGAACGTTATTGCCGTCATGATCTCGTGCGTAGCGTACTGCGCCGCTGCGGTGCTGCTCACCATGTCGGTCATTGGCTAGGTGGTCGCGTGCAAAATACCAAGCAAAAGTCGGGCACCAAGCAAAAGTTGACCATCGCGGCCATCTTTGGCGCTATGGGCCCCGGTCTGCTGGCGGCGCTTTCGGGCAATGACGCCGGCGGCATTGCAACGTATTCCAGTGCGGGCGCCAGCTATGGCTACAAGATGCTCTGGATGCTTCCCGTCATGACTGTGCTGCTCATCGTGACGCAGGAGACCGCGGCGCGCTGCGGCTGCGTCACGGGCAAGGGCCTGGCATCGCTCATCCGCGAGCGCTTTGGCGTGCGCAAGAGTGTACTTGCTATGGCGGCGCTGTTGATCGCCAACACGGCTGTGACCATTTCGGAGTTTGCGGGTATCGCCAGCGGCCTTGCTCTCTTTGGCGTGCCGGCGAGCATCTCGGTGCCGTTGGTGGCGCTGCTGGTGTGGATGCTTACCATGTCGGGTAGTTTCCAGCGCATCGAGAAGATTCTGCTGCTGGTAAGCTGCGTCTTCGTGACCTATATTGTCGCCGCGTTTATGGCTGGCCCCAACTGGGGTGAGGTCGCGGTCGACCTGGTCGTGCCTAACATTCAAAATGACCCCAGCTACGTGTCGCTCGTGGTCGCAACGATCGGTACCACCATCGCGCCGTGGATGATTTTCTTGGCGCAGAACAACGTGGTCGATAAGAACGCGGGCGAGGACGACATCGTGCTGCAGCGTATCGATACCGTGAGCGGCTCGATCGCTGCTGATATCATTGCGGGCTTCATTATCATCACGACCGGTACGGTGCTGTTCCCGGCGGGTATTCAGATTAGCGATGCCGCCGATGCTGCCCGCGCGCTGGAGCCTATTGCGGGTCAGTGGTCCACGGTACTGTTTGCCTCGGGCCTGGTCGCGGCGAGCTTCTTGGCCGCCTGCGTGCTGCCGGGCGTTACGTCGAGCGCTATCTGCGAGGCATTTGGCTGGGAGCGCGGTGCCGACCGCAGCTGGGACGAGGCCCCGGTTTACCGCGGCATCATTACGGCCATCATCGGTATCTCTGCCGTGCTGGTGCTTATGCCCGGCGTCGATCTGTTCCAGATTATGATGACCTCACAGGTCATCAATGGCGTGCTACTGCCCGTGGTTCTGGTGTTCCAGGTGGTTATCGCCGCCGACCGTCACATCATGGGTGCCAACCGCAATGGCCGCGTGTGGAACGTGCTCACTTGGGCGACTATCGCCGTGATTACGGTGCTGACAGTCGTCATGTTTGTGCTGCAAGCGATGGGCTACAGCGCTTAACGCCCACTTTTGCTTCCGAACAGGCCGCAGCGATGGGCTGCGGCCTGTTTTTTGTCTGCTATAGGGTGTTAGTTATATAGCAATGGACAAAAAATGCCAAATATGAGTACTGTTGCTAAGTGAATAGCATTTACATCCTAAAAGATAATGAACATAGCATTTAGTATGTTCATTAAAATTGGCTCCAATACGCCTTAAACCAGTCAGGTTGGCTGCTTTAGGGGGTTATAGGGGTCGCTCGGACGTCATTTTGGGTGGTTTGCCTGCTACTAAAATGGTAACAGTACTCATATTTGCCCTTTTTTGCCCACAGACCTTTGAGGGTGCGGCGAAAAGGGCTTGTTTTGATTGTTTGGGGCAGGCACGAGGCGCGGAAACGATGTCTGGAGCGACGGAGCGGCCTGGAATTCATCCGTAGAGGTCTTCATTGGCTGCGCCAGGAGTGTCCCTAACTGCCGGAGGGGGTGTCTGCCGTGGCAGACACCCCCTCCGGATGTGGGAAGTTTGCGCTGCAGGTTACTTGTCGGTGCCCAGCTTGTGCGGCTTGAGAGCGAGCGCATTGACGAGTGCGTCGGCGGCGGACTTGACGGCTGCCGGCTGCGGATCGTTGACGTGGTCCTCGGGGTGCACGGGCAGGTCTTTCTTGACCGCATCGTGGATCAGGTTGAGGTATTCGGTCACGCCGGTGGCCGACAGGTGCGTGCCGTCGCCGTCGAACAGGTCGTTGCGGTTGGCGCTGTACCCGTACCAATCGATAACGCGCACGTTCTTGTAGCGCGTAGCGGCGTTGGCGATGGCCTGGTTGGTAGAGCCAACCCACGGCTGCGGGCTGCGCGTGTTCACAAACACCACAATACGCTTATCTCCTGCATCGGCCATGATGGCGTCGATCTGGTCGTCGGTTACCAAGCCGTTGGTGCCCAGTGCAAAGACCACGATCTTGCCGGCAAGGTTCTGCTGGATATAGCCCTCAAATGTCGCGCGGCCCGCATCAAACTGGCGGCCCTTTTCGGCATCGATATGGCTGTGCGGGAACACACCGTCAAAGGTGTCTACGGCACGCAGCGACACGGAGTCGCCGATCATAAGCAGATCGTAGGAGCCATCGGGGAAGCCGTCGTTGTCCTTGTCGGTGTCGTCGGCCGCCTGCTGGTCGGTGGGCGCGGTGTTCTTGGCTTCCTTGTTGAGGACTTCGGCGCCCTCGCCGCTCAGCGCAGACGTCTCGGGCACAAAGATCAGGCCGCCCAGTGCAACGACCAACACGATAGCGCAGGCTGCGCAGACAGGGATGTGCGCGCGTGCCCAGTTGGCGGGCGTGGTGGTGCCATCGCGGAATTCGGCGACGGTGCGGCCGAAGGCACCCTTCCTAAACGGCGTTTCGATAAAGCGATAGGAGCACTCGGCTACGGCGACCACCACAAGTACCTGCAAGATGTACTGCCACCAGGGCGTATCGTTGATGTTGGCGACCGGGTTCATAAGCAGCAGCAGCGGATAGTGCCACAGGTAGATACTGTACGAGCGCTTGCCAACCCACACGAGCGGCTCGGCGGACAGCGCGCGGGCAACCATTCCCTGGGGCTGCACGCAGGCCGCGATGACCATGAGCGTGAGGATGGAGCATAGCAGTGTGCCGCCGCGATACTGGAACGCGGTGTAGCCGTTGGTGAGCGCGACCATGGCGGCAAGGCCAACCAGACCCACGACGCCCAGTACATCGATGGATGCGGGCGAGGACCAAAAGCGCACGAGGGCGCTCGGCTGTGCCGGGGCGGTCTCGGCTGATTCGTCGGCCTTCTCGCCAGGCTTGCCCTCGGCGTTTTTGCCGTGCTTGGCGGCGCCAGCCAGGCGATTGAGCCCCAAACGATGAACGAGATGCACCGGCGCCAGGTCGCGATCGGGGATAAAGGCCATCCAGGCACCCAGCAGCAGCGAGAACACGCGGGTGTCGGTGCCGTAGTACACGCGGCTGGGGTCGGCGGCAGGGTTGTAAAGCACCATCATGGCAAGGGCAGATGCCGCGGCAAGGCCCAGAACCACGCGGCGCGTGTTGGGTTTGCTCACATGCATGGATACCATGGCAAACAGCAGTGGCGGCCAAATCAGGTAGAACTGTTCCTCGATGGCAAGCGACCAAAAGTGCGTGAGCGGCGAGGGGTCGCCCAGAGCATTGAAGTACGAGACGTTTTGGGCAATCTGCCACCAGTTGTTGAAGAACAGCAGCGACGGCAGGATGTCGGGGCGCATCTTGGTGAGCATCACGTGGTTGAAGACGGTGCACAGAGCACAGGTCACCACCACGACGGTCACCACGGCGGGGACCAGGCGACGGATGCGGCGGATCCAGAAGCTCTTGAGGTCGATGCGGCCGGTCTTAGCGACTTCGTTGAGCAGCAAGCGCGTGATCAGATAGCCCGAAAGCACAAAGAAGATCGTGACGCCGAGCAGGCCGCCCTGAGCCCACGTGAGGTTAAGGTGATAGAGCACCACCGCGACGACGGCGAGCGTACGCAGACCGTCGAGTGCAGGGATGTAGCGGGACTTGGGGCGAGCAGGCGTCTGCTCCGCGGCGGGAGTGTTGGCGCGGCCCGCGTTGTTGGCAGAAGCGCGATGGGGGCTCGTGGTGCGTCGCGGCTCGTTGGCACGGCGTTCGCTCTTCACGCGTTCGTGCGGCGCCGGCTCGTTGCCCGTGCGGCGTCGACCGCGCGAGCCCGATTGCGAGAATTGTTCCATAAAACATCATCCAATGACGAGAATAATCAGCACGTATTCATTGTAGCTGCCTGCTCCTGTGAATGCTTGCTGCTGGCGCAACCTCAAGGGTGCGTTCACATCAAAGTGAACTAAAGTTATAGAGGTGCGAAGGCGCGCAATCGACGGTCGACGGTGGGTGCAAAGCCCGCAGATGAGGAGGTTTCCATGGCAGATCGCGGCATCGTTGCGGTGTTCGGCAGCATGAACATGGACCTTTCGGTGGCGTGCGAGCGCATACCGCGTGCGGGCGAGACCGTCGGCGGCAGCGGGTTTATCACCAACGCCGGCGGCAAGGGCGCCAATCAGGCCGTAGCTGCCGCGCGTATGGGCGCGTGCACGCACATGATCGGCGCGGTCGGTCGCGACGCGTTCGGCGCGTCGCTCGTGGTGGGGCTCCAAGACGCCGGCGTGGACTGTGACTTTGTAGTGCATCGCGATGACGTGGAGACGGGAACGGCGACCATCATTCGCTGCGAGGGCGACAACCGCATCGTACTGTCACCGGGCGCCAACCATGCGCTTGCGGGCGCGGACGTTGCCTGCGCGCTGAGGCGTCTGGTGGCCCATGAGCTCGACGGCGACGCCAGCGAGATTGTCCCGGCTGCCGGAAGCGTCTTTATCGCCCAGGGCGAATGTGACCTTGCAGCGACGGCCGAGGCGCTTGTTTGCGCTCGCGAGCTGGGGTTCTATACGGTCTTTAATCCGGCGCCTGCCTGCGAGCTGCCTGCGGAGGTCTGGCCTGCGGTCGACCTGGTCTGTCCCAACGAGACCGAGTGCCAGGTTCTGACGGGCATTCTGCCCACGGATGATGTGAGTTGCGTCGCCGCGCTCAATGCGCTGCTCGACAAGGGCGCCGGCGCCGCGGTCATCACGTTGGGCGGTGCCGGCTCGGTTACGCTCGGCGATGGCGGTGAGCTGCTGCGCATGCCGGCACTTTCGAGTACGGTAGTCGATACCACGGCCGCCGGCGATACGTTTATCGGCGCGTTGGCGGCGGCTCGCCTAGAGGGCTTGCCGCTCTTTGAGTGCATGGCCGCGGGTGCTCGCGCCTCGGCAGTGACGGTGTCGCGCCTGGGCGCTCAGCAATCGATTCCCACGCGCGCCGAAGTTGAACATTGGTTTGGTTAAACGATAAAGACGGAGAAGCGGAGTAGAACAATGACAACCAAGAAGCTGATCCTTGATCTGGATATGGGTGTGGACGATGCGATGGCGCTGGCCTATGCCATCGCGAGCCCCGAGGTGGAGCTCGTGGGCATCACCACGTGCTTTGGCAACGTGCGCGTCGAGCAATCGGCGCACAACTGCCTTGCGGTGCTCGATCTGCTGGGTCGCCCCGAGGTTCCGGTGTACCTGGGTGCCGACCGTCCTCATCAGGCGACTGAGCCCTATACGCCGCCGGCGTCCACCGCGCTCATTCACGGCAAGAACGGAATCGGCGGCGCGAGCGTGCCCGCGTCGCCCTACGAGCCGGTGGGGGCGACCTCGGCCGACGGCAACGCTGCGGTCGATTATCTGATCGATGCCGCGCGCACCTATGGTCCCGATCTGGTCTACGTAGCGACTGGCCCGCTCTCCAACCTGGCGCTCGCCCTGGAGCGCGATGCGGCGGCGATGATGTCCATCGGCCGCGTGGTCGTGATGGGCGGCGCCCTTACCGTGCCCGGCAACGTGAGCGCGGGCGCCGAGGCCAATATGGCGAGCGACCCCGAGGCAGCCGACGCGGTGCTGCGTTCGGGCCGTAAGCTCACCATGGTGGGTCTGGACGTGACGCATCGCGTGGTGCTCACACGCCGCGACATTGCCGGCTGGACGGGCTCGGGCACCATGGCGGGCTGCGCATTTGCGAGCATGGTCGAGCACTACATTGGCTCGTACGAGATGAACGCACCCTACCTGGGTGGTTGTGCGCTGCACGATCCGCTGGCCGTTGCCGTGGCGATCGACCCCACGCTCGTAGGTGCGCTCGGCTGCAACCTGCGTGTTGATCTGCTGGGCGAGTACCGCGGTCGCACCATCTGCGATGAGCGCCGCCTGTCCGATCCGGACAAGAGCGCGCTTGTGGCACTGACCGTGGATGCTCCGCGCTTCCTGTCCGAGTTCAAGACGCGTATGGCCCGTGTCCTTGGCTAAGTTGTCTTTTTGGGACGGGGCTTTTTTGACTGGTATGATTGGTACGACCATTCGAACCAGCTAAAAGAGCCCCGTCCCAATTTGACTATCGAGAGGATCTGCCATGGAGCGCATCGCCAGCTTTTCCGTTGATCATCTGCTGCTTGAGCCCGGCGTGTATGTGAGCCGCATCGACCGCGATCCGGCGACCGGTGCTGCCGTCACCACCTTTGACCTGCGCCTGACCACGCCCAACAAGGAGCCGGTCATGAACACCGCCGAGTGCCACACCATCGAGCACCTGGGTGCAACGTTCTTGCGCAATCATGCCGAGTGGTCGAGCCGCATTGTCTACTTTGGCCCCATGGGCTGCCACACGGGCTTTTACCTCGTCGTATTTGGCGAGGTGACGAGCGAGGAGATCCTGCCGCTCGTGCGTGAGCTGTTCGAGTTTGTCGCCGACTTTGAGGGCGATGTCCCCGGTGCCGCTCCCGAGGAGTGCGGCAACTACCTGGACCAGAACCTTCCCATGGCTAACTGGCTCGCGCGCCGCTACCTCGACCGCGACCTGGCCGATATCGACGAGAAGCACCTGCACTATCAGCAGGCATAAGGGCTTTATCGTCCAAAACGCGCGCATTGGGCGCCTTCGCTTATGCGGGGGCGCCTTTTTGTTGATTGGTCTGGACGAGCGTTTAAAATCGCTCATGTTTGTTCTAGAATGTTCGTATAGTCACATTTACGAACAGGAGTGAACATGCATATCTACTCTGTCAACGATCCCGAGTTCAAATCCTATGGCAACGTTTGGGATAACGTTTCGTCCGAGCTCACGTCGCCCGTGCTCGAGGCGCTCTCTGCCACGCCCATTCCCGAGGGCAGCAAGTACGTAGCAAGCGCGCCGGAGCTCGAGGACGTCAAGGATGCCGACAAGCTTGGCTTTCTCATGTTTGGTGGCCGTCCCTTCCAGCTCGGCTGGTGCAACGGCCACAACACGCGTCTCAACTGCCTGGAGTACCACCGCGCGAGTGAGTTCAACCTGGGCGCGCGCGACTTTATCCTGCTCGTGGCGCATCGCTGGGAGATTGAGGGCGGCAAGCTCGATACCGCGTGCGTCAAGGCGTTCCGCGTGCCGGCGGGCAAGGTTGTCGAGGTTTTCAACACCACGCTCCACTACACGCCGTGCATGGTCGACGAAGGCGGCTTCCAGGTGATGGTGGCGCTGCCCGCTGGCACCAATGGTTCGCGCCCCGAGGCTGCGGCCGACATGCCCGCGGCCGGCGACAGCTACTGCTACTGGAAGGCCGACAAGTGGGTCCTCTGCCACGCCGACAGTCCCAAAGCTGCCGAGGGCGGCTACGTAGGTCTTATCGGCAAAAATCTCGACATCACCGTGGACTAGCGCATCGCCCCAAACCACCACAAAGGTGCCTGTCTCCTTTGCGGTGGTTTGGGGCGGGCGGATATCGGGAAGTGCCAGACGGGGGAGGCTGCCGGGCGCCTTGCCGTCTGCGGATTTTGGGACATGCGGCCCGCTTTTTCGACCCATCTGTCGGTACACTAAAAGCACTATGGGTACCCGCGAGCGACATATCGGCCACGCGGCCGCCCGGACCGCACCGGCTGCGGATCCCAGGGACGGCAGGCTCTTCGCCATGCCGCGATTCCTTGTTGGCATAACACATCAGGTGTACCGCCACCGCGTCTTTGCTATCGCCGGCGCCATCACCGCGCTGTTCCTCATGCTTTTGGCAGTCTTGCCGGCGCTGTTCGCCTTCGACCCCAAACTTTCTAACGCCGTGCCCGCCTATAGCGAGGTGTCCGAAGAGGTCGTGGATGCGCTCGCCCACTCGAGCTCTCTCCCGCTGCTTGTCGCCGCAATTATATTTTCGATCTGGGGCGTATCGGTCTATCTGCGCTGTTTGGACTATGTGTTGCGCCGCCGTCTTGTTGCCATCGCCACCATCTGCGCCCTGTGGATGATCGAAGTCATTCTCAAGTACAAGTCGTTCACGCCGTTCTATGCCACCGTGCTGTGGTACCTGTACTACGTGCCCATGACGCTCATTCCGCTGCTCTACCAGTTGTGTGGTCTGCGCCTTGCGGGCCTGGAGCAACACCGCCTGGGTCGCCGCTACTGCGCTGCGCTGTGGATTATGGCTATCCTGCTTATCGGATTTGTGCTCACCAACGATTTTCACCAGCAGGTCTTCCACTTTGACCGTACAAGCGACACCTGGAGCAACGATTACACGTACGGCTGGGGTTATTTCGCCGTCCTCGTGTGGACGGCCTTTAACTTTGTGGCCTTTTTTATCCTGGTGGGCCGGTCCTCGTCCTTTCGCATCCAACGTTTCTCGGGCACGGCGGCGCTCGTGCTGCTGGGCGGCGCGTTCTTTGCCATCTCATATGCGTTGCGCGTGCCCTGGGCATGGAGGCTCAACTTCTCGCTCGTCTATTGCGTCTTGTGCGTGGTGGCGATGGAAATCTGTCTCGATTGCGGTGTTATTCCGTCATATCACGACATCGCCGGCATCTTCGACACCTTGCCGCTCGACCTCAAAGTTCTAACGCGCGACCTGCAGGAAGTCTATGCCACGCCAGTGTCAAAGCCAATGCCGGTAGGCGTGTGCGAAGAGCTGCGAGCCCAGGAACACGGGCATGCCCATGCCTTTGCCGTGGAGTCCAATCCCGATGTAATGTACCGAGCCTTTCCACTGCTGGGTGGATCGGCCCTGCTTGCCCAAGACGTGTCGGATCTCAACGAGCTTAACCGTGAACTGGCACACCGTCGCATGGAGCTGCAGCGTCAAAACGAGCTGCTCGCTGCCGACTACGACCTTAAGACGCACCTGGCAGATCAAGAGGCCGAGACCTTGCTGGTTCAAGACGTGGACCAGGCGCTTGCCCGCGCGCTCGAAGGGATGTACGACCTGCTGAGCTCGCTGCCGCCGTTGACCGATGAATCGTCTTCGCACGAGCGTTACCGCATGCTGCAGCGCGCCAAGATGCTCGTCGCCTATTGCAAGCGCAAGGGGTCGCTCACGTTGGCACAGCACGGGGAGAGCGGTTTTGATCGTGACCGCATTCAGCTCATTGCCAACGAGCTCGCAAGCGACCTGCGCACCATCGATATCGATTGCGCCTCGATTATCGCCATACGGCGCCCGTTGCACGCCAGTACGGTAAGCGCCCTGTACGACTGCGTGTATGACTTTGCGTTTTTTGCCTACACCACCGACCATCCGGCGCTTATGTATCACTTGGGCGACCATGACCGATGCAGTGTCGAGCTACGCGCCACGCTTTTTTCCAACGATGATGCAGATCTTTCGCAGACGCCCGCTGCGCAAGAGCTCGATAGCGCTCTGCAAGGGCGCAACGTGGCATACCGCCTTGAGGGCGAGCCCGGCCAGCTGCGCATGATCGTCTTGATGCCGAGGGCGGGTGAGTGACGATGCAGATTTCGCTCATTCTTCCCCAAATCGTTGCGCTCGATGTTGTCTTTGCCCTGGCTGCGTGTCTGCAGACGATCCACGTCCCGCTCATCGCATCGCGCCGCTCGTCCTATAACCGTAAGGTGATTTGTGCCTACGAGGCGAGCCTTGTGCTTCACCTAGTTATTTCGGCGCTCATCTTGTTCGCGTCGTCTGGCTCATATCTGGTGGCGCCGCTTGACGTTTGCGCCAGGGCAATGGGCGGAGCGTTGTGGCTCAATGCCGTGATCTTTGCCTACGGCGTGGTGCTTATGGTGCGCTATCGTCGCCCCGTCATGCTGGCCGAACTGTTGCTCGTTGCCGCCGTGACACCGCCGGTGGTTTTTGCCATGGGCTCGGCGTGGACCGTTGTCCTTATCGCAGAGGGAGCGTTCTTCCTGTTCCGTTCCATCGCGGCGCTCTTGATGGATGTCCGCAACCGCCAGGAGGATATCACCATGTTCTCGACGATCGAGACCATCAACGTGATTCCCGTGGGCATCCTGTATCTGGACCCGAGGGGCCGTCCGCTGCTCATGAACCGCTGCATGCGCAAAAACCTGGTGGAGCTTCATATGCCCACCGACCTAGGCGATATGAGCGGTACATGGAACGACCTGCGCAAACTCAGCATGCAAATGCCCGAAAGCAGCCAGAACCGCGTGCGGATTAATCTGGACCGCTTTGGTGAGGCGCGCGTTGTGGTCGAGGTTTCTCCCGCCGAGATTCGCTTGTTCGTGCACGATGACGTTATGATTTCGGGCCGCCTCTTCGAGCGCATTATCGGTCTGGATGTAACAGAGTATGCGCATGCCCATGATCGCCTAGCGCAAGCCAACCACCTGCTTGAGCTTGCGGGCCAAGAGCTCCAAGCCCAGATCGAAGAAGTCAAAAAAGTTGCTGACAATGCGGCCTATCTGCGTATGCGCGCTCGCGTGCACGACGTGATCGGGCAGCGCCTGTCCATTCTCCATCGTTATCTGGAGGAAGGGCGCCTGGATGACGAGTCACTCGAGCAGATCGACCCGCTGCTGCGCTCAATCGCTGCCGATCTGCGCAGCGGGGGCGACACCGAACCGGCAGAGCAATTGGGCGATATCGTCCATGCCTTTGGCCTGGTGAGCGTGCAGATCGATGTGGAGGGCGAGCTGCCAAACGACGCGCGTGTCGCCGCAGCATTTTTGCAGATTATCCGCGAAGCCTCGACCAATGCCACCAAGCATGCACAGGCCCATCAGGTCCATGTGCGCCTGTGGCAGGAGGGGATGGAAGACGGCGCTGTCGCGCGGATGGTCGTTTCTAACGACGGAGCGCCTGCACCCGTATCGTATCGCGAGGGAACGGGTATCCCAGGTATGAGGCATGTCGCACAGAATCTGGGCGGCAGCCTGGAAGTCCACACCGCCCCGCCCTTCACGCTTACGGTGTCCATCCCGCTCGCCTCCAGCGCCACGGTTCAAAGGAGAAGTTCATGATTCGCGTGTTAATCGTCGAAGACCAGGCTATCTTGCGCGAGAGCCTCGCGCTCCGTCGGTGACCAGCCCGACATGACGGTTGTTGCCGCGATCGCCGACGCCTCGGATGCCTTGGACGTTGTGCTTAAGGAGCGCCCGGACATGATACTGATGGACGTATGCACCGAGCATGATTCCAACGGTATCGTGGCGGCGGCGCGCATCAAAGAACAACTGCCCGAGTGCCGCGTCATCATCATGACAGGCATGCCCGAGATCACCTTTGTCGATCAGGCGCGCGAGGCGGGCGTCGACAGCTTTGTGTACAAGAACGTCGGTATCGACGAGCTGTTCGCCGTGATGCGCTCCACGCTGGCGGGCTATTGCACGTTTCCCAAGCCGCCCGAGAGCATTTTTTCGGGCACGGCGGCCCTCGACGATGTCGAGCTGTCGATTTTGCGCCTTGCCTGCGAGGGCAAGAGCCGCCGCGAGATCGCGGCCGAGCTGTTTATGAGCGAGGGAACCATCAAACGCCGCATCTCGGAGATCCTCAACAAGACCGGCTACGACAACATCATGCGCCTGGCCGTGCGCGCAGTAACGGAGGGCAGCATCGTTCCCAACATGGAGCGCTAACGCTCGTTACGCATCGGCATAAAGCGGCGGGGCCGCAGGATTATCTCCTGCGGCCCCGCCTGGCATGTGCGCGGATATGTCCGCCAATCCGCGGCTATCGGTGTCTGCCGTTACGCGATGGTTGCGCTGTAAGAGGCGACGTCCTCGTAGGAATCGGTCAGGTAGGCGTCGATGCCGATGGTCGTGTTGACCAGGTCGTCAAGGCTGTCAAGCTCGCCGCTCGAGAACGTGAATTCCTCGGTGGCGCTGGTGCCGGGCATCAGGTTAGCCGAGAACCAGGGTTCCTTCATAGTGCCGTTGACGTTGGTCTTGCCGGAAGGAGCGTAGAAGGTCAGGTCCTTGTCGCTCTTGTTGGTGATGTTGACGACAAAGCCGATGTCGCCCCAGTCGTCCTTGAATTTCTCGGTGATGGTGATGGTGCACAGATCGTCATCGGCGACGGTGACGGCGGGGGAGATTTCGACACTCTGGACGTCGTCGTCTTCGACGGCCTCATCGACCTCTTCTTCCTTCTCGGCCGCCTCGCGATCCTTCTTCACCGTGCCGGACAGATCCTTGTCGGACTTGGTGAAGATAAGCTTGTCGCCTTCCACCTCAAGGACGAGCTTGTCGTCCTTGAGCTTCAGGTCGTGCGACTCATCTTCGGCGGTGATCGTTACGGTGGTGGCGTCCTTGGCTTCCCATTTCAGGTCGGCGACCTCAAGGAACATATCGAGGACGCCTGTGCCGTCCTCGTCGAGGATCAGGACGCAGTTGAGGCCCCACTCCTTGAGCATATCCATGTACTCATCGGTGAGCTCTTCGCCATCCAAGGTTCCACCCGAGTACTGCCAGCTGCCGACGAAGTTGGCCTTGGGGTCCTTGCCGCCGCCGCTGCAGCCCGTCAGGGCAAAGGCGAGCGCCAGGACGCATGTCAGAAATGCGAGTACGGACTTTTTGAACGTTGTCTTCATGGTGTCCTCCTTCATCGAACGAAACCCATAGAAGCAAATGCGGGGGTGGCGGATCCCCCGCCAATTACCAGATAGAGGGGCTAGGGCCGGGGCGTTCCGCAGTTGCTGCAGAACTTGCCGCCGTTTTCGCTGCCGCAGTTGGGGCAGAACCACTTTGCCGGTGCCGGGGCGGGTGCGGGACTGCCGCACTCGGAGCAGAACTTGCCGGTGTTGGTGGCGCCGCAGCTGCAAGTCCACGTGCCGGCCGCAGGTGCGGCGGCGGGAGCCGGTGCGGGGGCGGGAGCCGGAGCCGGCTGCGGGGCGGCCTGCTGCTGTGCCTGGCCGGCGGCGAACAGCTGGCTGGCGTTCATGCCGCCCATGCCACCTGCCATGCCCATGCCCATAAAGCCTGCCATCGCGCCGTTGGGGTTGGCGGCTGCCGCGCGCATCGCATCGCTCTGGGCGCTGGCGATGTTGGCTGCCGCCATGGTGGGATCGCGCATGACCGCGGCTTTCTGCAGGTCCTTGATCATCTGCTCGTCTTCTTGCGAGGCGGCGATGGAGTTGACGCCAAAGCTTACGATCTCAACGCCGCGCAGGTCACGCCAGTCGGCAGAGAGGACCTCGTTGAGCGCGCGGGCGAGCTCGGTGGTGTGGCCGGGGATGGCGCTGTAGCGGATGCCCATCTCCGAGATCTTGGCAAAGGCGGGCTGCAGGGCGGTGAGCAGCTCGGACTTAAGTTGGCTGTCGATCTTATCGCGCGTGTAGCTATCGGTCACGTTGCCGCACACGTTGGTGTAGAACAGCAGCGGGTTGGTGATGCGGTACGAATACTCGCCGTTGCAGCGAACGGAGATGTCGACATCCAGGCCAATGTTGTTATCGACCACGCGGAAGGGCACAGGCGAGGCAGTGCCGTACTTGTTGCCGATGATCTCCTTGGTGTTGATGAAGTAGACGCGCTGGTCTTTGCCAGCGTCGCCGCCAAAGGTAAAGCGGCTGCCGATATTGGCGAATGTCTCCTTGATGGAGTCGCCCAGGTTGCCGCTAAAGACACTCGGCTCGCTGCCGGTGTCAAAGACAAACTCGCCAGGCTCCAGCGCGACCTCGATGATCTTGCCGTTTTGCACCACGAGCATGCCCTGGCCGTCGTTGACGGCGATGACGGAGCCGTTGGAGATGACGTTGTCCTCGCCGCGCGTGTTGGAGCTGCGACCGCCGGTGCGCTTGCTGCCCTTGCAGGCCAAGACGTCAGCGGGCATCGATTCGCAATAGATAAATTCCTTCCACTGGTCGGCCATGACGCCGCCGGCAGCACCCAATCCAGCTTTCAAGAGTCCCATGGTGATCTTCCTTTCTCGTCAAAGGCCGGGTGGTATTGGTCAGAATGGCTAATCGTCCTTGTTGTCCTTCATGACAACGGTGGTCTCGGTGTGGCTGAAGGTGTCGTGCTTCTCGGTCAGGTCGAGCTCGCCACAGTAGCAATCGGCGTGGGTGGCCTCGTTGGCCGTCTTGAGCTGGCCTACCAGCAGCACGTCTGCGATGATTACGATGATCAGCGGCGCGACGATGTTGATGAGGACGCCCTCGATATCAAAGGTGAGGTAGTCCGGATTGAAGGCGTTCTCGCCCATAAAGAGAATCTGGGAGAGGACAAACCCGATCACAAAGAACAGCACCGAGGCGATGGCGAGCTTGGGCTTGGAGCAGGGGAGCTCGCCGACCATGCGACCGGTCTGGCCGTTCATGGCAAACAGATAACTCTTGCCGTTCCACGAGGTGGAAAGCATCCACACGGGAAACAGGGCGTAGTCGCTGTCTTCCCAGGTGTAGTCGAGCTGCTTGCTTTCGACCGTGGCATCGTCATATTCGTCGACGACGGTCTCGCGCAGGGCCGAGATCGTGCTCTCCTCCATGCGGCGCTCGGCACGCGCCTTGCAGGTTTCGCAATCCTCGTCGTAGCGGTTGGCGATGTAGCCGGGCATATACGCGACCGAAAACGGGCGCAGCGCGTCGTAGTCAAACGGCTCGATGGCGTCCATGTGGCCGTCGGGCATCTTGGACGATCCGTCGACGGGCACGCGCTCAAACGAGATATTGCCTTTACGGTAGGCGTCGTAGTGGTCGGTGGTCGTGACGGTGCGATCGGATTCCTCAGTCACGGTCTCGTTGGTCGTATCAAAGCACACTTCGCCGTCCACGCGGGCGCCGTAAAGCCAAAACGGCACGTAAACGCCTTGGACTTCGTCGATATGGTTGCCGGTGACAAAGCTCTTGGGCAGCAAGATCTTGCCCTTGTAGTGTTCCTTGAGTGCGGCCGTGACGTCGTCGCGACCGAGCTTAAACGGAATCACCAGGTCGGGTGAGAAGTCGCCCGAGAGCTGGCCGGGTGCCACGGCGGAGTTGCCGCAGTACGGGCAGGTGGTGACGGCGACGGTGCCGTCGGACACGAGCTCGGCGCCGCACGACGAGCAGATGTAGCCGGCGTTTTGAGCCAGCTCCTGCACGGCATCGTCGACAGCAGGCTTGGGGGCCGCGGCTGCGGCATCGGCTTTGGCATCTGCCTTGTCCTGGCGCTCGCGATAGAGGGCCTCGACTTCTTCGACTTCAAAACGCGAATCGCAGTAGTCGCAGACGAGCTTTTGCTCGGCACTGGCAAAGTGAAGGGGGCCGCCGCACGCGGGGCACTGATAATTGACACTCTCGAAGGCCATGATCGGTCCTTTCCGTGCCGGAGACTATGCGCCGATGGCGCCGCCGCAGTATTCGCAGCGCCCACTGGCATCGGGAATGGTGGTTGCACCGCAGAAGGGGCAGGTGACCGCGGTCTTGGGGGCCTTGGCGGCCACGACGCTGTCGCGCGTTTCCTGACGCAGCTGCACCAGCGCGTCGCGGACCTCGGTTGCCTGGCGTTTGGCCTCGCGGTATTCGATGGAACCGCGCTGGTCGATGGTGGAGTCGTTCACGCGCAGGTTGATCTCGGTAAAGTACGGCGTGTTGACGTGGATGGTCAGGTTAAAGTCGTAATCCAGGTCGTAGCGCGGCGGGTTATAGCTCTCGCGCTCGCCGTCCTTGGTCTCGCGATAAATCTCGGTGCGATGCTCGTCGATATCCATATCGCAGCCGAGCACCTGCGAGAACTCAATGATGTCGGGATTGGCGTCGCGCCAGCGGCTCTGCGAGGTGATGATCAGCAGGCCCGCGTCTTCGTCGAGCATGATGTTGGTGCGCCCGGCAGAAAGCGTGCGCGTGGGGTTGAACGACGCCAAGCGCTCGGCATTGGCCTCGCGGTAGGCGAGCTGCTCGCGGATATCGTCCGCGGTGCTGGAGCGATAGCCGTGGAAGTAGGGGGAGAGCTTGCCGGCGCACTCTTTGCACAGGTAGCCTTCGTTGATCTTGGTCTTTCCCAAAAGTCCCAGCTCGGTACCGCAAATCGCGCACTCTTTCTTCTCGAACATCTTGTCAAAGAAGCCCATGGCTGCCTCCCATCAACAGGTAGCGTGTGTCACTTTTGATGATGGGGGAGTGCGCGATCTTTCACGATACCCAGACGGCTCAAGGAGTCTCCACAACTGGGACACATGGCTCATTTTTGACTAGTCGTTGGGGACGTTCTTAAACGACTAGTCGCGGGGGACACTCTTCGGCTACTCATTGGGGACGTACTTAAATGAGTGGTAGTTGGAGACACTCCTGGCCGAGCTAGAGATCGCGCGCGTCCCTTCTGGTCCATGCGGCTCAAAATCGCGGCGTGATGTGGACGGCTGGGGTCGAATTGGCAACATTTCGAGCCTGGCTTCGATATTGAGACTGGTTCTTTATTAAAATAGATTTCCAGTCAATTGAGCGGCCGGGGGTTAACCATGAGGGGCATGGGAGACACAACCGCATATCTGCGTCGGGGCATTCGGGAGATTATATGCCTGCCGCTGTTCTTCTTCACGTTTTTGGCGTGCGAGTATCTCTTTGATGTGCGCATGGCCGAGTTCGTGTCTCCGAACGAGGTCGTTATTTATGAGAGCCTTGTCATCGGCGCGAGCGTGATTGGCTTCTTTGTGCGTCCCATTCTGTACTATCGCCGTCCCCATGCTATCGACGCAACGAGTGACGTCACGGGCGTTTTGCTGGTGGCGGCATTGCTGCTGTTGATTATGGCGGTTCAGGTTGAGGTGGTAATTGCCGGCTGTTTGGTGGCGTGCTGCGCGCTGGGCTACTGCGGATCGACTGCTCATGCAAATTTTGCGAGGCGCTTTGCGCGAACGCCCTGCTTGGCGCGCGCCGCCGCACTTTCTTACGCCATGGGCGTTCTGGTGCAGGTTCTCAACCACATGGTGATGCCTGTCGGCATTCCTCAGCAGGCTGTTCTGGTCGTCTGTGCGATCGCGCAGGTGGCGTTGCTCCACGGTGCCCGACGCGCCAAGCTGCGCGACGAGTCCGATCCCAACTTTGAACCCAGTGCTGCCGGGCTTTCGGTAGATGCTCTGGAATATGGCGCCAAGTGGCATGACGATCCCGAGGCAAAGGCGGCATTCCGTCGCGCCGTAGTTCGCCTGACCGTGGCGACGGCGTATCTTTCCAGCGTATTCGCCGCTCTCAACGCGGGCTTCACGACCCTGTATGCTGTCGGAGCCGTCGATTTGGGCGATTGGCCGCGCCTGCTGCTTGTCGTGAGCTCGTTGGTCGCTGGCGCACTATTTGACCTGCACGGCCGCTCGTATATGAATATCGGCATGACGTGTGCCGCCATACTGTCCACGCTTTCGTTCTTTGTGCTCATCGTCGATGGCAATGGCGGCAACGAGCTTGCTGCCACGATCATCTTTTATCTGGGCTCGGGCTTTTTCGTGGTGTTCTTTACCACAAAATATGCCGCCGTCTCGCTCTATGCGCGCTGGTCATATTTTTGGCCGTGCATGGGTCGCGTCGTCAACAACGTGTGCTCGATGTTCGTGACGGCGCCGGCAGTGGCGATTATCTCGAGTCAAAATGTGCTGGCTGCGGTCGGTGCGGCGCTCGTGATGTTTGTGGGCATTGCGATTACGCTGCTGGGGCAGTTGGGGCAACGAGCCGATGATGCCGCGATGCGGGACGGACTGCCGCTTGCCACCGACGATCTTGGTGGGGATCTTGCGCCCACATGCTCCGACCCCGAGCCCGTGGAGGCAGCGGAGCTCACGTCCGATGAGCGCCTCGATGCTTTCGTCGCCACCTTTGGGCTTACAGAGCGCGAGCGCGATATTCTTGAGGTCTTGGTCGTTTCGGACCAGAGCGTTCAGGACATCGCCACAACGCTCTTCCTTTCGCGCTCCACGCTCTATCGTCACATTTCCTCGATCAACAAGAAGACCGGCACCGCCTCGCGCGTGGCCCTTATCAACTTCTTCTGGTCCTGGACACCCAGGGACTAGCTAATCTCCCAATAAGTCGCGGTGGAATAGTCCCTAAATTAAAGTCACGGGGCTTTAAACAGGAACTATTCCACCGCAACTGCTGAGGGGATAGATTGCGGCGGCGGCAGAGGCAACGGCAGCGGCAGGGGCGTTGGCAGCTGTGGTAGTGGCAACGGCAGCTGGCAGGGTGTTTTCCGTCTACTTGCTACAGCAGCTCGCCGTGGCGTGCAATGTAGCGGCGCTTTGCCAGCTGAGTGAGCGCGATGTAGGCGGTGACGATGCCGACGAGCAGCGCGAAAAAGCTCGCGGGCAGTGCCATGAGGCCGAGCGCATCGGCGATGGGGCTTGCCGGCAGCCAGGTGACGAGCGCCAGGCCCAGCACGGTAAGAACGCACAATGCGGGCGCGGCGTGGTCGCGCGGGCTCGGCAGATGCGGGGAGCGCAGCATGTGGACCACGAGTGTCTGCGACCACATGGACTCGACAAACCAGCCGCTCTGGAAGAGCGCAGCAAAGGTCGCCATACCCGCGACGTCGCCCGCGGCGGCAAGCTCGGACCAGCTTGAGTCCACGGCGGCGGGGCACACGACAAAGAAGAGCGCGGCGAAGGTCACGATGTCAAACAGCGAGCTCACGGGGCCCAGCTCGAGCATAAAGCCCTTGATGGACGCGGCGTCCCAGGCACGCGGGCGGGCAGTCCAGGCGTCATCGACGGTGTCCCACGGCAGTGCGATGCACACGATCTCGTAGACCAGCGACAGCAGCACCAGCTGCAGGGCGCTCATGGGCAAAAACGGCAAGAACAGGCTCGCGACGGTCACGGACAGCACATTGCCAAAGTTGGAGCTCACCGTGGTCTTGAGGTACTTGAGCAGGTTGCCGTAGGTGCGGCGGCCTTCGATGATGCCGCGCTCGAGCACGCCCAGGTCCTTCTGAAGCAAGATGATATCGGCGGATTCCTTGGCAATGTCGACGGCCGAATCGACCGAGATGCCGCAGTCGCTCGCACGCATGGCGGCGGCGTCGTTGATGCCATCGCCCATAAAGCCCACGGTGTGGCCGAGCATCTCGCGCATGACACGTACCAGGCGCGCCTTCTGCAGCGGCGAGAGCTTGGCGAAGAGGTGGGTTTTCTCGGCGCGCTCGGCAAGTTCGGCGTCATCGAGCGTATCGATCTCGGGGCCGAGCAAGACGTTGCTCGCATCGATACCAATCTGCTCGCAGATGGTGGCGGCGACGCGGTCGTTGTCGCCGGTTAGGACCTTGACCGCCATGCCCTTGGCCTCGAGGGCGGCGACGGCGCCCGCGGCACTTGCTTTGGGCGGATCGAGGAAGGCCAAAAAGCCCATCAGCACCATGTCGCACTCGTCGGCGATACCAAACTCGCCCACGCAGCGCGGATTGGTCTTCTGCGCCACGGCAATTACGCGTAGGCCCTCGGCGTTAAGTCCGGCGACCTGCTTGCGAATCCGGGCGAGCTTCTCGTCGGTGAGCGGCTGAGCGATGCCATCGATCTCGACAAAGGAGCAGATCTCGAGCATTTCCTCGGCAGCTCCCTTGGTAACCATCTGGGTTTTGCCTTGGGCGTCGGCGACAACTACGCTCAGGCGACGGCGCGAGAAATCGAAGGGAACCTCGTCGACCTTGGTATAGCGGTCGCGCAGACTCTGGCCCAGCATAGAATCGGGCACGACGGCCGAGGGCGTCACATCGGCACGGTCGATTACGGCCAGGTCGATAAGGTTTTTGAGGCCGGTTTGGAAGAAGCTATTCAAAAATGCATGGCGCAGCACGCGCGCGTCTTCGTTGCCGTCGGTGCTGAGATAGCGCTCGAGCACGATGCGGTCTTCGGTGAGGGTGCCGGTCTTGTCGCAGCACAGGACGTCCATCGCTCCGAGGTTTTGAATCGCCGGCAGCTCCTTGACGATAACCTGGCGACGGGCGAGGTCCTTGGCGCCCTGCGACAGGCTCGTGGTCACGATGACGGGAAGCATCTGCGGCGTGATGCCCACGGCCACGCTCGTGGCGAACAGCAGCGCGTCGATGACGTTGCCCTTGGTGGCGGCGTTGATGGCAAAGACGACCGGCGCCATAACGAGCATGAGGCGTACGAGCAACATGGAGACGCTCGAGACGCCGCGGTCAAACGCGCTCTTTTCGCCGCGCCCGTTGAGCATCTTGGCGATGCCGCCCAGGTAGGTGTCCGAGCCTGTGGCAACGACAAGCGCCATGGCGGCGCCGTTTTGCACGGAGGTGCCGGTAAAGACGATGTTCTTGCAGGCAGAGAGTGGCAGTGCGGAGCCGTCGGCGCCCTCGACGACGGTGGCGGCGGTGGTCTTCTCGACGGCCTCGCTCTCGCCGGTGAGTGCGGACTCGATCACAAACAGGTCGCGCGCGGTGATGATGCGGGCATCTGCCGGCACCATATCGCCGGCAGAGAGGCGGATTACATCGCCGGGGACGAGCTCGTCGAAGGGGATCTCGATGCGCCCGCCGTCGCGCAGGGCGGTGCAAGTGTTGGAGACCAGGTCCTTGAGGGCCTCTGCCGCATTGCCGCTGCGGGCTTCCTGGATAAACTTCATGCCGCCCGATACCAGCAGCATAGTGCCGATGACGATGACCGTGGAGGGGTCGCGCTGCGGTTCGGGCACGGCGAGCACGTCGATGTAGAGCGAGACCAGTGCGAGCGCGGCGAGGATGCCGGCGAAGGGATCGATGAACGCGTCAGCGATGCGGCGGGCGAGCGTTTTGGTCGTTGCCTCGATGGTGTTGGGGCCGACGGCGTTCAGGCGCTCAGTTGCCTGCTCGACGGTGAGGCCGTTTGCCGTGGCGTCAAGCAGTACGAGGGCGTCCTCGGCACTATGGGTGGCGGCGAATATGGTGTTCTTGGACAGGCCGGTATGAGCGGCAGGGCGCGCCGTGCGGCGGCGCTTGGAGATGGCTTCGAGTACCGTGACGGTTTTGAGCATCAGCATAGGGTCCTCCTTGTTGAGGGGAGTTAGCGTACGTGTCGTATTTGCTTCAAAAAACCTAGATGTCGCTCACGTCAAGCTCTTGAGCCCACAAAGGGTGCAGCGCGCCTTTGCGGTGGTTTTGGCGATCTGCCGGTGGCGTTTATGCGTGTGCGGAGTCCTCGCGGCGTGCCGAGGGCGACATGCAGGTTTTTCGACTAGGACTGCCTTCCATGGCACACCTCCTAAAGGCTGAGCGCAGCGCGCTTTGGGTATCTCGTACCCCTTTTTAATCCGCCCGTATTCTTGATGAGGGGGTTTGACATGTCAACCCCATTGTTCGGAAAACCATTCCCCCTGACAAAGCCTTTACAGAATGCCGTGGCCCCAAAGCGCGCCCGCATCTACGCTTCGCCTGCGCTAAACTGGAAGGCACGCACGCGATTACGAGAGGAGCCCGCATGGAGGCTTACAAGCAAGAGTTCATCAAGTTTATGGTTGAGTCCGACGTTCTTAGGTTCGGCAGCTTTACGCTCAAGAGCGGCCGTCAGTCCCCGTTCTTTATGAACGCCGGCGCTTACGTGACGGGCTATCAGCTCAAGAAGCTGGGCGAGTATTACGCCCAAGCCATCCACGATAACTTTGGCGACGACTTTGACGTCCTGTTTGGGCCGGCCTACAAGGGTATTCCGCTGGCTGTTGTTACCGCCATTGCCTACCACGAGCTGTACGGCAAGGAGGTCAAGTACTGCTGTGACCGCAAGGAGGCCAAGGACCACGGTGCCGATAAGGGCAACCTGCTGGGTTATGAGCCCAAGGACGGCGACCGTGTGGTCATGGTCGAGGACGTTACCACCAGCGGCAAGTCCATCGACGAGACCTATCCCAAGGTCAAGGCTGCTGCCGATGTCGAGATCAAGGGCCTGATCGTGTCCCTCAACCGCATGGAGGTCGGCAAGGGCGGTGTGACCACCGCGCAGAAGGAGATCGAGGCCAAGTACGGTTTCCCCGTCGCGAGCATCGTCTCCATGGCTGAGGTCGTCGAGACCCTCTACAACCACGAGATCGACGGCAAGGTTGTCATCGACGACGAGCTCAAGACCGCCATCGACGCCTACTACGAGCAGTACGGAGCGCGTTAGTTACGGCGTTTTACCAAACGCCGTAACAGCTCGACGCTGCGCGGGCCGCATTTGGACAATCTGACGTTCAACTTCAAGGGCGCGACCAGAAGGTCAGCGCCCTTTCGTTTCACGTCACCTTGTCACAAATGCGGCCCGCTCGCTGTCCGTTCTCTACCTGCGGCGTCGTCTTGCTCCGAATGCGGCCCGCTCGCTGCCGTTGCCAAAACATCGGCGTTGCCGGACTAGTCATTGGGGACGTTCATAAATGACTACTCAGGAATGAGCGTGGATAATCTCCCGTTTTTGGCCTGTGTGCAGGCTCAAAGTGGGAGATTATCCACGCTCGCTTTAATTTGCCTGGGTTGCGATGCCTATCTAATCGGCTCGGCGTCTTCCCTGAGAATCGAAAGATACTCTTCATACCCGTACTGCCGGTATCTCTGTCTTGACTCGTCGAGCGGACGGAGGATACCCAATTCTTCAAATGATTTGACGAGCGAGCTCGCGGTACTCCTGCCGATATCGAGTTGGGCAGCGATGAATGCGGTGTCGACGATGGGGTGCTCTTCAAGAATGCCCAACAGCCTTTGCCCGTTTGCAGCAGTCCTTCCGAGATTTTCGGTAATGGTTGCTGTGGAACGGTTATGGAGGTCAACAAGGTTTTTTAAAGACCCTACCGAGTCCTTCGCACTCTCGAGAAGACTGTTACAGAAAAACTCTATCCATTCCTCGTAAGTGCCTCTCTCCCTTACGGATGTGAGCTGTCGGTAGTACTCGCTTCGATTTTTCTTGAACTGGAACGATGGATAGAACAAGCAAGAATGAAGAACGCCATCATTGATGAGCATAAGTGTAATGAGAAGCCTGCCCAGGCGACCGTTTCCGTCTAGGAATGGATGGGCAGTTTCAAATTGGTAATGGACGAGCGCCGCCCGCACAATCGGATCCAT
The DNA here is from genome assembly GCA_902482035.1 of uncultured Collinsella sp. GTDB lineage: Bacteria > Actinomycetota > Coriobacteriia > Coriobacteriales > Coriobacteriaceae > Collinsella. The sequence continues at coordinate 43,184 of CABSYW010000021.1, forward strand.
TTCGACTTGAGGCTCATTGATAAAGCGTTCGAGGTCCTGAAGCGTGTTGCTCAAATCTTCAATGTTTGGAGGGACAAACGATGCGGTTGCAATGGTGCAACCTGAGGGGCCAATCCAGTTTTGTGAGGAGCGCAGCTCGCCTGGATTCTTCTCCGTTCCGCGCACTCCGTCCAGCAGGACCGCATGAACTTGCCTAAGAAGTCTCGTGCACAAGGGCATCTTTTTGAGCAGTTCTACGCCGCGGTCGACAGCACGGACGTAATTCACGACGTCTGCGACATCTTTATGATGGAGTTGTGTTTGCGATGGACTAAGTAGGTCGTCAAACGTGCACTGGGTTCCCTCAATTTGCGAAGAAAGGAGTGCTTCTTTGCGCACGTACATTGTCAGATACATGTCGGCGTTGGGAACAAAGTAGAGCATGCCTTCAAGCTCTCCAAGCTTTCGTGAGCATGCGGAAAGCGTGCGATAGGTTTCCTTGGTGAGGTTTAGCTGCCTCAATGATTGCAAGGGCGTTGGAAAAAACGAATAGTAAGCCAATTTCCCCGATAGATTATTGCGGAGCGTTCCCTGGCCGTTCTCCTCGATTTGCATCGCGCCCTCCATATCTTTAGTGCCGGAAACTCGTTATTAGGCTAATCATATCAATTCTAATAACGAGTTTAAGGATTAAATAGTTATTAGAATTGATGTAAACAATCTAATGATAAGAAGTCGTTATTACTTGACCATGGAGCTCGGCTTGGTACAAGGGGGTCATCCAAAATGAACGTGGATAATCTCCCGTTTTTGGCTCGGTGACGGCCTCAAAGTCAAAGTGGGAGATTATCCACGCTCGTTAGTTAAGCGTCCGAAAATCCACACTCGCCAAACCTACCAAAAAGGGACGGGTTTATTTTGGCACGTTTCGGTCGGTATCAGGAAGTGTCAGGGACGGGGCGGCGGCAGGACTCGAGAGCGAAAAGAAGTATCGGGTTTGGTGCGCCCGCTTCTGCCCGTCCCGTGCGCAGACGATACTCGGCTTATCGACCCGCGATGCAAAGGAGATGCTCGTCCCACGAGCACTACCGGGAAGGGCTTGCGATTCGAGCCCTCACCTTAGCAATTTGATCATTTGGCACTATAATCACCATAGGCATGCGCATAACGTTGCGCTTAATCAAGAGGAGAAAACGTATGGGTCT
>CABSYW010000022.1 GCA_902482035.1 uncultured Collinsella sp.
CACGAGCGGGGGCTCCTATCTTTTTAGTGCCCTCGGATTGGGTCATAGTGTCTGTCGGTGCCAAAACATCGGCGTTGCCTTGGCTGTCAATGTGGCACTTGGGGACGTTCCTTTTGTGCCGGCACCTGGGGACACTCCTTATGTCAAGAGATCGGTGCAAGAGGGATAGGTTGCCTTGCGCCAATCAAAAAGTTGCGGTGAGATAGTTCTTGAATTGGCCTTTTTGATGGCTAAACAGGAACTATCTCACCGCAACTGCGTTGGGGTGTTTTTTGGTAACTGGCTTACTTGCTTGCGAACAGCCAGATCAGGACGATCACGAGGACTACGGCGACAATGCAGACGATGGCGCCGGTGAATTTGATGCGTGAGTCGCGGGTACGCTCGCGCACCGCGTCCTCGGTGGCCTCGAGCTGGGCGACTTCTCGCTCGGTCTCGGCGTGTTCGGCTTTGTCTCGGGCCAAGGATCCTGCAAGCGACTCAGTGATCTCTGGGTGGTCGTGCACCTCGGTCGCCTGTTCGATAATCGACTGCGCATGCGCGGCATCTGCTTGGGCGTTGGCTATGCTCTGCTCTTGGTCGCGGCGTGCCTTGTCCTCGGCGGCGATCTTCTCGCGCAGTTCGCGCTGGCGCGTCGCGGCGGCGGTTTTTGCGGTCTGCAGCTCGTCGCGCGCGGCATCGGCCTCTGCCGTCACGGCCTGATGGGCTCGCTTGGCGTCGGTGATGGGGGCTTGTGCCTGCTCGACGGCCTGCTCGGCTGCGGCAAGCGAGTGCTCAAGGTCGGCGGTGATGCGCGGGACATCTTCTTCGGCTTTACGCAGGGCATCCGCCGTGTCGGAGATCTGCATCGAGAGCTCGCTGGTGCGCACCGTATAGTTGGCGGGATTTGCCGAGGGATTGCGTTGCAGCTCGGCATACTCATGACGCAGCGTCTCGAGCTGGGCGCGCGTGGCGTCGACGGTTTGTTGTGCGGCCGCAATGCCGGCGTCTCGCTCGGCCTTCACCTTGTCGCGGATGCGCTTGGAATCCTCAAGGCGTCGAACGAGGCGGTTGCCGGTCTCGCGAGAGCTCGCCTCGCGGGCCTCCACGGCGTCGAGCGCGGCCTTCAGGCGGAGCTCAGTCGCGTCATCCTCTGTCTTCATTTGTTCGAGCTGACCATTGAGCTCTGTCGCTTTGGCGCCGTGGGCATCACGGTCAATCTCGGCTGCCGCAGTGGTCTTTTGCGCTGTGGCGATCGCCTGACGCTGGTCGGCGACGATCTGCTCGTAGCGGCCTGCGATATCCTGGCGCGTCTCGAGTTCCTCGGCCTGATTGGCAATGCGCTGCTCAAGTTCGGCCAGGTGGGTGCGGGCATCGGCAAGTGCCTTTTTCGCGGCATTCATCTCGCGCATGGCCGAGGCACCCTGGGCGATAAAGGTGCCCACGGCGTTCGCAGTGTTCGAGACAGCGGTCCCCAGATCGCGGCTCGCGGCGGGGGATTGCGGGGCGGTCGGGCGAGCGGTGTCGGCAGCGTCCGCATCGGCAGCCTGCGGCGCGGCGATATTGCCGGTACCGCCCTCGACCACAGAAAAGCCTGCTGCGTGCGGATCGACCGCATCGGCGCCGATCGTGGGGTGCTCGAGCTGCAGAAACGATGGCATGGTGCTGCCCTGGTCGGCAACCGGAGTCTCGCCGGGCACAAAGGTCGAGGCCGCCTCGGCGGCCTCCTCTTCCTCGGCATCGATATCGGCATCGGCGACGGCGTCTTTCATCGCTTTGACAGCATCCATCATGGAGTCCATGACGGCATCGAGCTCTTCTTCCGAAGACACCTCGATGGGGTCCGCTGCTTGCGGGGCGTCGTCCTGTACGGGGGCGTCGTCCTGAGCGGGCGCATCGTCGTTTTGCTCATCGGCGTTTTCTGTTTCGGGGGTTTCCGCCGTAGCGCTTTCGTCCAAGATGGGGCCGTCGACGTCGGTACCATCGCAGGTCACAGCGTCAGTATCTGTGGTGACGTCTGCGGGATCATCAATATGCTCTTGAGTCTGGGGGTCCAGCTCGTCTGTCATAGGCATGTGCTCCTCATCGTTGTTTGTCACCCTATGATAAAGTCTCGCGCCGACTTCCCGCGCGCCGCAGCAAAGTTTCAAAACGTGTTCGATGGCTCGTTTGGCTGACAAAAATTCGGCCTCTTTTCCAGTTCGTGCTTGACATTCCCTTCGCCGAATGACGTTGTGCCGTTCGCCTGCTGCGGTCTTTATTTTTCACTTGAACCCGCTAAAGTTGCATTTCAGCTTTTGGCGCGTGAAGTTGGATGCGCGCAGTCGGCGGGTGGGCCCGTCGCGATTTGAAAGGACTTTGTATGGGACTTTTCACTGGTAAGACCGTGATCGTCACCGGCGGCGGCAAGGCCACGCTCAAGGACGGCTCCGCTGGTTCCATCGGCTACGGCATCGATATCGCATTTGCCAAGGAGGGCGCGAACCTCGTCATCACCGGCCGCAACGTTGCCAAGCTCGAGGCTGCCAAGGAATCCCTCGAGGCCGAGTACGGCGTCAAGGTTCTGCCTGTTCAGGCCGATGTCTCGGCTGGTCAGGACAACGAGGCCGTCGTCCAGAACGTCATCGACAAGGCCATTGAGGAGTTCGGCCGCATCGACGCCGTCGTTAACAATGCTCAGGCTAGCGCCTCGGGTGTGACCATCGCCGATCACACCATGGATCAGTTTAACCTGGCCATTTACTCCGGTCTGTATGCTACCTATCTGTACATGCAGAAGGCCTATCCGCACCTGAAGGAGACCAAGGGCTCCGTGGTCAACTTCGCTTCGGGCGCCGGCCTGTTTGGCAACTATGGCCAGTGCAGCTATGCTGCCGCCAAGGAGGGCATCCGCGGCCTGACTCGCGTTGCCGCCAACGAGTGGGGCAAGGACGGCATCAACGTCAATATCGTTTGCCCGCTTGCTTGGACCGCTGCGCTCGAGAACTTCCAGGATGCTTATCCCGAGGCGTTCAAGGCCAACGTCCACATGCCGCCGGCGGGTCACTACGGCGACGTCGAGAAGGAAATCGGCCGCGTGGTCGTTCAGCTCTGCGGCCCCGACTTTAAGTACATGAACGGCGAGACCGTCACCCTCGAGGGTGGCATGGGCCAGCGGCCTTAGGGGTTACGTCTCAGGTTCCGCCGTTCTAACGAACGGCGGACCAGTCGACGCTGCGCGGTCACCAGGGCGACAACTTGTCATTCAAAGAGGGCGGCATGACCAGAAGGTCTATGCCGCCCTCTTTTCATGCCAATTTGTTCGCCCTGGTGACCGCTCGCTGACGTTGCCAGAGCATCGGCGTTACCTTGGCTGTTGGATGTAGTCGTTGGGGGGACGTTCTTAAACGACTATGACCCCTTTACATCAGTTTCTGTCGAGTCGGTGCGGTTTGCTGGTTGCTCGTATAATGGTCTGCGTATGAATCGCAACCAAGGAGTTCCAGTTTATGGACCAGAGCCTTTTTAAATTCGACCTGATCGCCGAGGACCCGACGACGCATGCGCGTGCCGGCGTGCTGCACACCCCGCACGGCGACATCGAGACGCCAATCTTTATGCCCGTGGGCACCAAGGCAAACGTCAAGGGTATTCCTACCGAGACCGTCAAGCAGCTCGGCGCCCAGATCGTGCTTGCCAATACCTATCACCTGTCCATGCGTCCCGGCGAGGATACCATCGCCGAGCTGGGCGGCCTGCACAAGTTTATGAACTGGCACGGCCCCATCCTCACCGACTCGGGCGGTTTCCAGGTGTTCAGCCACAACGACGCGGTCAAGCTCACCGATGAGGGCGTGCGCTTTATTGTCAACGATTACGACGGCCGCCACGTGTTCTGGACGCCCGAGGACAACATGGAAATCGCCATGAAACTCGGCTCCGACATCTGCATGCAGCTGGACCAGTGCCCGGGCTATCCCGCCACGCGCGCCTACGTTGAGCGCGCCGTTGAGCTGTCGAGTATGTGGGCCGAGCGCTGCTATAAGGCGCATACCCGCGACGACCAGGCGCTCTTTGGCATTGTTCAGGGCGGCATGCACCTAGATCTGCGCCTGCGCTCGCTGCGCCATTTGGAGGAGTGCGGCGACTTCCCCGGTTACGGCATCGGCGGCTACTCGGTGGGCGAGGACCACGAGACCATGTTCGAGACCCTGGCACCGCTCGTAAGCGAGTACATGCCCAAGCACAAGCCACGCTACCTGATGGGCGTCGGCAACCCCACCACCCTCGTGCGCGGTGTGGGCGTGGGCATCGACATGTTCGACTGTGTGCTGCCGACGCGCACCGGCCGCATGGGCACGGCATTCTCCAGCGAGGGTCGCCTCAACTTCCGCAACGCGCGTTTTGCGCACGACGACGGCCCCATCGATCCCACCTGCACCTGCCCGGTGTGCACGGGCGGCTACAGCCGCGCGCTCATCCGCCACATGGTCACGCAGAAGGAGATGCTCGGCGGCATTCTGCTGTCGATGCACAACATCTACTACCTGCTCAACCTTATGCAGCGTGCCCGCCAGGCCATTATCGAGGGCCGTTACGGTGCATTCGTGAGCGACTGGATGAACAGTCCTGCTGCGGTGGATTACTAAGGGCGACAGGCACGCTTGCAGAGCGTGGGCAACGGCAAAGGTTGAGCGGCAGCCGCTCGTCACATTCGCTGACGCCGGCTGCGCGACCGCTGACCGATGCCTTGCAAGCGCTTGATGCAACGTGGGTACCATACCGAATAGTTGATGTTCGGGCGGGTGTTTGGCGCATGGCGTCGACCCCGCCCGCTTTTCTTTTTCTCGATAGGAGTACCCATGATTAAGAATGAGAACGTCGAGGGCGAGCCGGCCTACGACGAGACGTACCGACGCGGTCCTGTGGTCATGCGCGGTCCCATGATTCCCAAGGACAACACCTACGCCAACCTGCTGGCGCCCGAGGAGTCGACCGACTGGTTGCATGCCGATCCGTGGCGCGTACTGCGCATTCAGGCTGAGTTTGTCGACGGCTTTGGCGCGCTTGCCGAGCTCGGGCCCGCGGTGACCATCTTCGGTAGCGCCCGCACGCCCAAGACCGATCCGCTCTACAAAGCGGCGCGTACCGTCGGGCGCAAGATCGCGCAACGTGGCGTGGCGGTCATCACCGGTGGCGGCCCCGGCATCATGGAAGCGGCCAACAGGGGAGCGGCGAGTGTCAATGGCAAGTCAGTTGGCCTGGGCATTGAATTGCCGCACGAGCAGGGGCTCAACAAATACGTAAACCTCGGTATGGACTTCCGCTACTTCTTTGTGCGCAAAACCATGTTCGTTAAGTACAGCTCGGGCGCCATCGTGTTTCCCGGCGGCTTTGGCACGCTCGACGAGATGTTCGAGGTGCTCACGCTGGTGCAGACGCACAAGGTCAAACGCATGCCGCTCGTGCTGGTGGGCAGCGAGTACTGGCAGGGCCTGTTCGACTGGCTCAACGGCTCGGTGATGAGCGCCGGTATGATCAGCCCGCTCGATCCGGATCTGGTACACATTACCGATGACCTCAACGAGTCCGTCGACATTGCGCTCAGCGGGTTGATGTAGAGCAATCGTGCCCACCGCGACATGAATATGTATGGCAATCTGATGCTATCTAACGTCAGTTTGCCGTTTATATTGGGTATACTGATGCAAAAGACGAGAGCGAGGAGGTCGCAAATGTCTACAGCAACAGTTAAGCCTACGACGGTTCGCATCGAAGAGGGGCTCAAGGAGCAGGCGACTGAGTTCTTGGATTCGGTCGGCCTCAGCCTCAATTCCTATCTCAATCTTGCCGTTCGGCAGCTGGTAAATCAGCGAAAGATTCCTTTTGAGATTGTAGGAAGGGCGGAGGTGCCCAACGAGGCGACGAGGCGTGCCATGGTGATCGCCGAGGCTCATGAGTTGGGGGTTTTGCCGGACGATAGCCCGTCATTCAACAACGCTGATGAGCTTATATCATTCCTCGATGAGGACTAGCGATGTTTGAGATTAAAGTCGAGGCTCAGTTTAAGGCGGATTATAAACGGACGATGCGCATCCATCCGCAGCTAAAAACCGAGTTTAAGGCGGCGGTCGCAGAGCTTGCAGCTCACGGCTCGCTTCCCGCGGAATATGGCGCCCATGAGCTTTCAAACCCGGGCGGAAACTACAACGGCCACATCGATTTCCATCTATCCGATGGCTTGGTCGATGTGGTCGTTCTTTATCTTCCCCATAAGACTAACCCAGTGATTAGGCTGGTAAGAATGGGCGCTCATCAGGAGTTGTTTCAGGGTCCGCTGGGCTGATCGCTGATTTCTAAGTTGCGGTGGAATGGGGATTGATTGGCGGCTAATAAGCCAAAAACAGTCCCCATTTCACCATAACTGATGTGGGCGTCCCTAGCGAGTTGGCTGGTAGCGGGGGCAGTAGCTGATGGCGATGGCGTCGACGCCTACATGGGTGGCGATGGTGCAGCCGATGGGGCCGGTGCCGGCGTCTACGTAGTCCTGGCCTGCGAGTGCCTCGTCGACAAGCTCCTGCTCCTCGGCGGCACCGGTCGTGAGCACGCGCACGCTGGAGCCCGGATGCTCGGCCAAAAACGCGAGGCAGTCTGCCATGGTGTTGGCGACGATGCGCTTGGCGCCGCGGCCCTTCTTGATGGCCTTGATCTCGCCCGACTGCCACTCCGGCGAAACGGCCAGGCGAATATTGAGCATCTGCGTGAGCTGGCCGGCGAGCTTGGGCGCGCGGCCGTTCTTAACGAGGTTCTCGAGCGTGCGGGGAATCAGCAGCAGATGGGCGTCGGGCAGCGTCGCGCGGATCTGCGCCTCGGTCTCGTCCAGGCTGCGGCCATCTTCGCGCATGGCCCGCGCGTACTCCACCAGCAGGCCCTCGGCACCCGAGCCAGTGCGCGAATCGATGCAGCGCACGTCGAGCTCGTGGGTCTCGGCGACCAGGCATGCGTTGGAATAGCAGGCGGACCATTCGCTGCACAGCGAGATAAAGATCGCGCTGTCGTGGCCGTCAGCACGCACGCGGTCAAAGAGTGCCTTGAACTCGCCGGCACTCGGCTGCGAGGTGTGCGGCAGTTGCTCGGAGCCGGCCATGCGCGCGACGTACTCCTGGGCGGTAATCTGTACCTGGTCGAGCAGGTCCTCGCCCTCGATAATCACATGCAGCGGAATCACGTAAATGCCGAGCTCTTGAGCGCTGGCGGGGGAGATGTCCGACGTGGAGTCGGTTATGATGGCAAAAGACATAATTGCACCTTTCGTTGGGGCGCTTGCGCGCCGCCTTCTTAGAGCAAAGTGCGACAAGTATAGTGGAGTTGCTCTACATTGCTAGGTTCAATTGTTGAATAGTCAACAGTTTGAAGTGACGGTGTGGAAATCATCAACTGGGGAAGAGGGATGCCGATGGCAGCGCTGGAGATATGCAAGCGGCCGGTTGTGCTGTTTGATTTTGACGGCACGGTGGCAGATACGGGTCGGGCGGTGATGACCTCGACGCGCAAGACGCTTGCCGCGCGCGGGTTTTCGGAGGCGCAGATGGGTGACCTGCGCCGCATGATCGGGCCGCCCCTGTGGAAGAGCTTTCACGACTTTTATGGCTTCTCCCGCGAGGAGTCGCTTGTGGTGGCTGACGAGTACCGTGCCTTTTTTGATGAGCTGGGACCGGAAGAGTACCCCGTGTTCGATGGGATCCCCGAGCTGCTGGATGGGTTGGCCGCTCAGGGCAAGTGTATGGCCGTGGCGACGTCACGCATGGAGGCAAAGTGCATTGACATGGTGGGCGAGCTGGGGCTTTCGCAGTTTGAGGCGGTGGTTGGCATGAATCCACCGCAGGGGCGCGAGACCAAGGCCGATTCGGTTCGCGACGCGTTGGCGGCCTTGGGTGCGGCCGCGGACGATGCCGTGATGATCGGCGATCGCTTTAACGATGTGGAGGGCGCGCACGCAATGGGCGTACCGTGCATTGGTATCTATTCGGGCGCGGCGGCGCCGGGCGAGCACGAGGCGGCGGGTGCCGATGCAGTGGTGCACTCGGTGGCCGAGCTTGCTAAACTTTTCGCTATCTAATAGACGTAATGTGAGGGGCGGGCGTACCCGTCGCTCATTGGTAAGGAGGTCGTCCATGAATCAGGTGGAGCAGAGCGTTACCGAGTATGTCGACGAGGTCTGGGAGGACGTCGTCGCCGATATCGAGCAGCTGGTGAGTTATCCGTCCGTAGCCGTTGCTGCCGATGCGGAGCCTAGCGCGCCGTTTGGCCGCCCGGTTCGTGATGCGCTCGATTGCGCACTCGGCATTGCGCAAAAGCTCGGCTACCAGACGAGCGACGACGAGGGCTATGTGGGCATTGCCGATATCCCGGGTCGCGGCGACAAGCAGCTCGCGACCATCTGCCACGTGGACGTGGTGCCCGCCGGCCCCGGCTGGAACACCGACCCGTTTGCGATGGAGCGTCGCGAGGGCTGGCTGCTCGGCCGTGGCGTGATTGATGACAAGGGTCCGGCGGTGTTGTCGCTCTACGCCGGTGCCTACCTGCTCAAGCACGGCATTGTGCCGCGCTATACCTTCCGCGCGCTGCTGGGCTGCGATGAGGAAGTGGGCATGTCCGACGTTCACCATTATCTGGAGAATCACGCAGACCCCGACTTTTTGTTTACGCCCGATGCCGAGTTCCCGGTCTGCAATGCCGAGAAGGGCCAGTTTGGGGCGACGTTCGTGAGCCCCAAGATCGACGGCGGGCGCATCGTGTCGTGGAGCGGCTCCGAGGCGAGCAATGCCATTCCGTCGCAGTCCATCTGCGAGCTCGCGATTGCCGCCGATGAGCTGCCGGCGCCGGTCGAGAATGCTGACCGCCTGGAGATCACGGCTCTCGACAATGGTCATGTGCAGATTTTCGCCCACGGTATTGGCGGTCACGCCTCGATGCCCGAGGGGACGATCAATGCCGTCGGCCTGATCGTGTCGTATCTGCGCGAGGCCGAGGACGCGTTTGGTGCCCGCGGCGAGCGCCTGCTGACGCCTGCCGAGCACGAGTTTGTCAAGTTTTTGGCCTTTGTGCATGCGGACGCCTATGGTCGCGGCCTGGGTATCGACGCGACGAGCCCGGCGTTTGGCCCGCTCACCTGCAACCCCGGCGTCATCCGCGTGGTGGATGGCCATATCGAGCAGGTCATCGACGTGCGTTTCCCTGATAGCACGAGCGCCGATACCATCCGCGAGCAGCTCGAGCCGCTCGTGGGGCGCTTTGACGTGACGTGTCGCCTGGGTCATGCAAAGGTGCCGTTCTCGGTGTCTGCCGACGATCCGGCCGTGAAGGCGCTTATCGATACCTATAACGAGTTTACGGGCAAGCACGCCGAGCCTTTTGCCATGGGCGGCGGCACGTACGCGCGCAACTTTGCCCGCGCCGTGTCGTTTGGCCCCGAGGAGACCGGTCTGGAGCTGCCCGCATGGGGCGGCCAGATGCACGGCCCCAACGAGTGCGCCAACGAGGAACAGCTCAAACAAGCGCTCAAGATCTACATTGTTGCGATCCTCCGTTTGAATGAATTAGAGCTTTAAGGTTTCGCGGTTTCCCAATCTAAGTTGCGGTGGAATAGTTCCTAGAATGGGCCATTTGATGGCCAAGCAGGAACTATTTCACCGCAACTTTGTTTTTATTGGTGTAAAAGGCGGGTCATGCTTGGTGGCGGGTTTGTTATTCGTTTGTAAAGGCCGTGCTGCGCTTGCGGTAAGGGTCTATCAAATGACCGTAAGAAACCGCAGTTGGCGCTGGTGCTGCCCGATCGGGGTCGTATCTTTCCAAACAGCAAAGCGGGCAGGGTGCCCGCGAGTCGCATGTATGAAAGGAAGATCATGCTCGATCAGGCTTATTCTCGTCGTCAGTTCCTCGGCCTCGCTGGTGGTCTTGCCAGCTTCGTGGGCCTCGGCCTCGTTGGCTGCGGTGGCGCGGGTGCTTCCAACGCCGCCGACAAGGGCAGCGCCACTGCCGCTGCCGAGTCTGTCTCCGGCGAGGTGACCTACGACGGCGCCTCCTCGTTCCAGGCTCTCGTCGAGGCCGCTGCAGAGAAGTTCATGGACGCCAACCCGGACGTCTCCGTCTCCGGTTCGGGTAACGGTTCGGGCAAGGGTCTGACCGCTGTCGCCGCCGGCACCGTTACCATCGGTAACTCCGACGTCTTCGCCGAGACCAAGCTCGAGGCCGACCAGGTCAAGAACCTCGTCGATCACGAGGTCGCCGTCGTGGGCATGGGTCCCGTCGTCTCCAAGAACGTGACGGTCGACGACCTGTCCCTCGAGCAGCTCAAGGGTATCTTCTCCGGCCAGATCACCAACTGGAAGGAGGTCGGCGGCGACGACGTCAAGATCGTCGTTCTCAACCGCAAGGCCGGCTCCGGTACTCGCGCCACCTTTGAGGCCGCCGTCTTTGGCGACGAGGCCGTCGACTTTAAGGGCGACGCCGAGCTCGACAAGTCCGGCGACGTCCAGACTCAGATGTCCAGCACCGACAACGCCATCTCCTATCTCGACTTCTCGCACTTCGACGACTCAAAGTTCAACGCCATCAAGGTCGAGGGCGTCGAGCCCAAGAGCAAGAATGTCACCGACGACTCCTTCAAGATCTGGGCTACCGAGCACATGTACTGCTCCAAGGACGCTGACGAGGCTACCAAGGCCTTCCTTGAGTTCATGCTCTCCGACGACGTCCAGGGCAAGCTCGTCGAGGAGCAGGGCTTTACCCCTGTCTCTGCCATGAAGGTCGTCAAGGACGCCAGCGGCAAGGTCTCCGCTAAATAAGTAATCGCCCCCGGAAAGGTTTGCAATGGCAAAACAGCTGCCAAAGCGCGACCTTGAGAACGTTGGCCTGGGCGTCACGGGCGCGTGCGTAGCGCTCGTGACGCTTGTCGTTGCCGCGCTCATCTTTATGGTCGCCCAAAAGGGCCTCTCGGCTTTTGTCAAGGACGGCGTCTCGGTCGTCGAGTTCTTCACCGGCACCAAGTGGGACCTGGCCAACACGGCCAAAAACGGCCTGCCCTACACCGGCGCCCTGCCCCTGATCGTCACCTCGTTTGCGGTCATGGCGCTCTCCACGCTTATCGCGCTGCCCATCGCCATCGGCTCTGCCATCTTTGCGGTCGAGATCCAACCCAAATTTGGCTCCAAGGTCTTTCAGCCGCTTATTGAGCTTTTGACCGGCATTCCCTCGGTCGTCTTTGGCCTGATCGGCTTTCACGTGGTCGTCGGTCTTATGAAGAGCGTTTTCCACGTGAGCACGGGCCTAGGCATCTTGCCCGGCGCCATCGTGCTGGCCGTCATGATCCTGCCGACCATGACCACGCTTTCGGTCGATGGCCTGCGCGCTGTGCCCGATAGCTACCGCCAGGGCTCGCTCGCGCTGGGCTACACCCGCTGGCAGACCATCTGGCACGTGGTGCTCAAGTCCGCCATGCCGTCGCTCATGACTGCAGTCATCCTTGGCATGACGCGCGCCTTTGGCGAGACGCTCGCCGTGCGTATGGTTATCGGCGGCATCGAGGCCATGCCGACGTCGCTGCTGTCGCCGGCCTCGACCATCACCACCACGCTCACCACGTCCATGGCGGTCTATGCCGAGGGCTCGGCCCAGGACGACGTCCTGTGGGCACTCGGTCTGCTGCTGATGGGCATGAGCCTCATCTTCATCCTGATCATCCACCTTATCGGCCGCAAGGGGGCGAAGGCTCGTGGCTAGCACGCGTATCCACATCGACGAGGCGAGGCTCGGGCGTGTCCAAAAGCAGGACCGCTTCGCCACGGGCGTGTTGACGGCGATCGTCGCCATCGTCATGCTCATCGTCGTCTCCATGGTGGCCTATATCCTGTTCGAGGGCATCTCGACGCTGTTCCAGCCGGGTTTTCTCACGCAGCCGTCGCGCGCCAACGGAACTCAGGGCGGCGTACTCTACCAGCTGTTCGACTCGTTCTATCTGCTGCTGATCACCCTGATCATCTCGGTGCCCATCAGCCTGGGCAGCGCGGTCTTTTTGGTTGAGTACGCGCCGGACGGTCCCATCCGCGACATCGCTTCCACCGCCATCGAGACGCTGTCCTCGCTGCCTTCCATCGTTGTCGGCATGTTCGGTTTCCTGGTGTTCTCGGTGCAGCTGGGCTGGAAGTACTCCATCATCTCCGGCGCCGTCGCGCTCACCATGTTCAACATTCCCATTCTGGTGCGCGTGATCCAGCAGGCGCTCGAGGACGTGCCGCAGGCCCAGCGCGATGCGTGCCTGGCCATGGGCCTTACCCGCTGGGAGGCCACGCTGCACATCCTGATCCCCGAGGCCATGCCTGCCATCGTGACCGGCATCGTGCTTTCGGCCGGCCGCGTGTTTGGCGAGGCCGCGGCACTGCTCTTTACCTCGGGCATGAGCTCGCCGGTGCGTTTGAACTTCTTGAGCTTTAACCTGTCGAGCCCCACCTGCGCTTGGAACGTGTTCCGCCCCGGTGAGTCGCTCGCCGTGCACATCTACAAGATTTACGGCGAGGGCAGCCCCGAGGCCCAGCAGATCGTTTGGGGCACCGCTGCACTGCTGATGATCTGCGTGCTGCTGTTTAACATAGTTGCCCGTATCGTGGGCAAGCAACTGGCAAGGAAGATGACGGCCGAATGAGCGAGATGAATGCAACGCCCGCAACCGAGGCGGCCACGTCCGAGACCCAGGACTTTCTGTCGAGTGTGGGGGAGAGCGAAAAACGCGTGCGCGTGAGCGGCAGGGCCGTGAGCGACGAGGTCGTGCTCTCCACCAAGGACGTCAACGTGTACTATGGCGACCACCATGCGCTGCACGATACGTCGCTCGACTTTCACAAGGGCGAGATCACGGCGCTCATCGGGCCTTCGGGCTGCGGCAAGTCGACCTTCTTGCGTAGCCTCAACCTGATGAATCGCGAGATTCGCGGCTGCCGCGTGGAGGGCGAGATCAATTACCGCGGGCGCAACGTGAATACCAAGACCGAGAACACCTACGAGCTGCGTCGCTCCATTGGCATGGTGTTCCAACAGCCCAACCCGTTCCGCAAGTCCATTCGCGACAACATCACGTTTGCGCCTAAGCGCCACGGCATCACCGACCGTGACGAGCTCGACCGCATGGTCGAGGAGAGTCTGCGCGGCGCGGCGCTGTGGGACGAGGTCAAGGACAAGCTCGACAAGAGTGCCTACGCGCTTTCGGGCGGCCAGCAGCAGCGTCTGTGCATCGCGCGCACGCTGGCGCTCAACCCCGACGTGATCCTGTTTGACGAGCCCTGCTCGGCGCTCGACCCCATCTCGACGCTGGCGATTGAGGACCTTATGTCGTCGATTGTGGCCGAGCGCGCCATCGTCATCGTGACGCACAACATGGAACAGGCGTCGCGTGTGTCCAATCGCACGGCGTTCTTCTACATGGGCGATATGGTCGAGTACGACGAGACCGACGAGATTTTCCAACGGCCCAAGGATAAGCGGCTGAATGATTACCTCACCGGCATGTTCTCCTAGTCCGGGACATGCTTGAGGCCCGTGGCGGCTATGGTTGCCGCGGGACTGATTGGAGAGGCGGGTCATCTCTTTTGCGAGATGGCCCGCCTTTTTGTGTCGCGTACGGCCCGCCTTTTCGCTGCTATCATGGACAACGTTGAATTTCTACGAAGGAGCAGGGCATATGGCGATTCTTTTGGGATGCGATTCCGTCAGCCTAGAGTTTCCCACTAAGCATATTTTCGATAGCGTGACGCTCGGCGTGGGCGAGGGCGACCGTATTGGCATCGTCGGCAAAAACGGCGACGGCAAGTCGACGCTGCTGAGCGTACTCGCGGGCACGCTGGAGCCCGACGATGGCCGCGTGACGCATCGCCGCGGCACCACGATCGGTCTGCTCGGCCAAAAGGACCAACTTGTCGACACCGATACCGTGCATCATGCCGTCGTGGGCGACACGCCCGAGTACGAGTGGGCGTCGAGCCCGCGTACGCGCCAGATTCTGGCTGGCCTTATTAGCGATGTGCCCTGGGAGGGCACGGTGGGCGAGCTTTCGGGCGGCCAGCGCCGCCGCGTGGACCTCGCGCGCCTGCTGATCGGCGACTACGACGTGCTCATGCTCGACGAGCCCACCAACCACCTGGACATGCGCACCATCAACTGGCTCGCGCGTCACTTAAAGGCCCGCTGGCAGCGCGGTCAGGGCGCCATGCTCGTGGTCACGCACGATCGCTGGTTCTTGGACGAGGTCTGCACCAGCATGTGGGAGGTCCACGACGGCCAGGTCGACCCCTTCGAGGGCGGCTACTCGGCATATATCCTTCAGCGCGTAGAGCGCGACCGCATGGCCGCCGTCACCGAGGAGCGCCGCCGCAACATGGCGCGCAAGGAGCTCGCGTGGCTGAGCCGCGGCGCCCAGGCTCGTTCCACCAAGCCCAAGTTTCGCGTTGAGGCTGCTCGCGAGCTGATCGCCGACGTGCCGCCCGTGCGCGACGAGCTGGAGCTCAAGCGCCTCGCCGTGAGCCGCCTAGGCAAGCAGGTCATCGACGTGATCGACGTTGATGCCGGCTATGCGGATACCGACGGCGCGCCCAAGCAGGTGCTCTCCGACGTGACCTGGCTTATCGGCGCGGGCGACCGCTATGGTCTTTTGGGCGAGAACGGCGCCGGCAAGTCGACCTTGCTCGATGTGATTCAGGGCAAGATTGCGCCCACGCGCGGCCGCGTGAAGATTGGCCAGACAGTGCGCTTTGGCGTGCTGTCGCAGCAGCTCGAGGAGCTCGAGCCCTACATGGGCGACACGATCCGCGAGGTGCTGAGCAACTATAAGAAGTATTACGTCATCGACGGCAAGGAGACCGCTCCCGAGAAGCTTTGCGAGCGCCTGGGCTTTACGACGCAGCAGCTCTGGAGCCGCATCGGCGACCTTTCGGGCGGCCAGCGCCGTCGCCTGTCGCTGCTGCTGACAATCCTGGACGAGCCCAACGTGCTTATCCTGGACGAGCCGGGCAACGACCTGGATACCGATATGCTCGCGATTGTCGAGGACCTGCTCGATGGCTGGCCCGGCACGTTGATTCTGGTGACGCACGACCGTTTCCTCATGGAGCGCGTGACCGACCAACAGTGGGCACTGCTTGACGGCCACCTGACGCATATGCCCGGCGGCGTCGATCAGTACCTGCGCCTGTGCAACGCCACCGCCGAGGGCGAGCCCGTGGGCGCGCCGAGTGCCAAGACCGGCACGTTCGACACCGGTGCCGCAGCGGTTGCGGCCGAAAAGCCTAAGACGAGCGGGCAGCCCAACGGTCTTTCCAACGCCGAACGCCAGAAGCTCCGCCGCGAGGTGAGCTCGCTCGAGCGCAAGATGGAGACGCAGCGCGCTCGCGTGGAGGAGGCCGAGGCCGCCATGGCCCAGGTCGATCCCACCAACTACACGGCGCTGGGCGAGCAGCAGGCAAAGATCGACGAGGCCCACGCCGCCATGGACGAGCTGGAGATGGCGTGGCTCGAGGCGAGCGAAAAGCTCGAGGGCGAGGAGTAGACGAGGATGATCAAAGCCGCGTTTTTCGATATCGACGGCACGCTGCTGAGCTTTAAGACCCACCGGATTCCGGCGTCGGCGCAGCAGGTGCTCGACAGCTTTCACGAGCAGGGGATTGCGTGCGTGATCGCCACGGGCCGTCCGACCTACCAGATGCCCGATTGGCTGTTCAACTTGGGCTGGGATGCGTACATTACGCTCTCGGGCCAGCACTGCTTTGATGCCGAGGGGGTTTACCGTAGCTGTCCGATTGATCCGGACGACGTTGCGGTGATTGTGGACCAGGTGGCGCAGGGGCGCTACGACTCGCTGTGCATGCAGGGCGAGAACTCGTTTGTGAACCGCCTGTCCGAGCGCGTGGTGACGGCTGGCAGCAACGCGGGAATCGTCTATCACGAGGAGCCGTTTGAGCACGCCTTTGACGCACCGGTCTACCAGTTTTGCGCCTTTGTTGATCCGGCCGACGAGCATGTCGTGACCGATGCGGTGTCGCATTCGCTCACTACACGCTGGTGTGATCTGTTCTGCGATATTATTCCGGCCAACGGCGGTAAGAACCTGGGCGTGGCGGCGACGCTGGAGCGCCTAGGCATCGATGCGAGCGAGGCGATCGCCTTTGGCGACGGCGAGAACGACCTGTCGATGTTCTCGGCCGTGGGCACAAGCGTGGCCATGGGCAACGCGCAGGAGACCGTAAAGGCCGCAGCGACCTACGTTACGACCGCCGTAGACGATGACGGCATCTACAACGCCGCGAAGCACTTTGGCCTGATCTAGCTGCGGGCCGGTACCCGGCACCTGGGGACACTCCTTGAGGAGCGTCCCCATTTTGTTTTCGTCCCGCACGTTTTGTGAAACACGGCTAACTTTTAGGCAAAGTAGTAAGACATGGGCAACTTTTGCGGTAAAGTAAATCAAGCAAAAGTATCTAAAGGCTAACTAGAAGCCATCGCGAAAGGCGGCCCATGGCCCTGCGTGAATCCGGAGAAGACTATCTCGAATCGATCTACGTGCTGTCGCAGCACCAAGGCACGGTACGCTCAATCGACGTCGCCGAATACTTGGGTGTGACCAAGGCAAGCGTCTCCAAGGCCATGGCGACCCTGGAGAGCAACGGCTACGTGGAGATGGGCAAACGCGATGTGCATCTGACGGAACGCGGTCTTGAGGTTGCCCGTCAAATGTGGGAGCGCCATTGCTTTTTTGTGGGGCTGCTAGAGGATGCCGGCGTTGCGCCCGAGGTTGCCTCGCAAGAGGGCTGCCACATGGAGCATTGCCTGAGCGAGGAGAGCTTCGAGAAGCTAAGGTCGATGCTGGGACGGGAAGATGTAGCGGGTCCAACAACAGAAGCCTAACTGACCCACAGTAGCGCGGAGTTCACGCAAAGCGCGAACCAGCGACCGGGACCAGCGGCCCTTTCGGCCAAGTCCATTTCAGCAAAGGAACCCCGCCAGCAAGCGATGCCCAAGAACTGCCAGCTACGTCACCGCAGGCCGGGGCCGGGCTTGGTTTTGAAAACACTCCGCAGCGCGAGGCCCGTCTTTCCGTTGCTCCGCAGGAGCAGGAAAGACGGGCCTCGCGCGCGAGGACGTTTTCAAAACCAAGCCCGGCCCCGGCCGGACAGCCCACGAACGCTACAGGTTCTTGACACCCATCGCGCGCATGGCGTTCAGAATGGCGATGATCGCCACGCCCACGTCGCCAAAGACGGCAAGCCACATATTGGCGATACCCAGTGCCGCAAGCACCAGAATCAGCAACTTAATACCCAGCGCAAAGATGATGTTCTGCCAAACAATCGACATGGTCTTGCGCGCCACGCGGATCGCGCGGGAGATGTTGGACGGCTTGTCATCCATGAGCACCACGTCGGCCGCCTCGATCGCGGCGTCGGAGCCCATGGCGCCCATGGCAATGCCCACATCGGCACGGGTGAGCACGGGCGCATCGTTGATGCCGTCGCCGACAAAGGCGAGCTTGCCCTTGCCGCTTTCGGCCGCGAGCAGTGCTTCAACGCGCTCGACCTTGTCGCCCGGCAGCAGCTGCGCGTGGAACTCGTCGAGGCCGAGCTGCTTGGCCACCGCAGCAGCCACTTCCTCGCGGTCGCCCGTGAGCATAACGGTGCGCTTGACGCCGGCGGCGTGCAGGTCGCGGATCGTCTGCTCGGCATCGGCCTTAACGGTGTCTGCAATCACGATGTGGCCGGCGTATGCGCCGTCAACGAGCACGTGGAGGATCGTGCCGACAACCTTACAGTCCGGTGCTTCAACGCCGGCCGCGGCGAGCATCTTGGCGTTGCCGACGACGACGTGCTTGCCGTCGATGGTCGCCGACACGCCGTGGCCCGCGTCATTGGCGGAATCCGTCACGCGCTTGGGGTCGAGCTCGCCCTGGTAGGCGGCGCGCACGGACTGCGCGATGGGGTGATCGGAGAACGACTCCGCAAGGGCTGCGACCTCGAGCAGCGATTGCTCGGTATGGCCGGCCTCGGGGTGCACCGCGACGACCGAGAACGTGCCGTTGGTGAGCGTGCCCGTTTTGTCGAAGACGACGGTGTCCACGTCGGCGAGCGTCTCGAGGTAGTTGGAGCCCTTGATGAGAACGCCCAGCTTGGACGCGCCGCCGATGCCGCCAAAGAAGCTCAACGGTACGCTGATCACCAACGCGCACGGGCAGCTGACGACCAGGAAGGTCAGGCCGCGCAGGATCCAGTCGGACCAGGCGCCGGTGATCAAGCCGCCGCCAAGCGCGAGCACCGCGGCCGCGCCGGTAACGGCGGGCGTGTAGACGCGGGCAAAGCGTGTGATGAAGTTTTCGGTGCGCGCCTTCTTTTCGCTGGCATTCTCCACGAGCTCCAGGACGCGCGCGACGGTGGACTCACCAAACGGCTTGGTGGTGCGCACGTGGATGAGGCCCGTCATGTTGATGCAGCCGCTGATGATATCGTCGCCGGACTTGGCGGGGCGGGGGACTGACTCGCCCGTGAGCGCGGCGGTATCGAGCTGGGTTTCGCCTTTGACGATGACGCCGTCGATAGGCACGCGCTCGCCGGGCTTGACCACGATCACGGTGCCGACGGCAATGTCATCGGGGTAGACCTGCTCGAGCGTGCCGTCGGGCTGCTCGACGTTAGCGTAGTCGGGTGCGATGTCCATCATGGCGCTGATCGACTTGCGGCTCTTGCCCACGGCGTATGCCTGGAACAGCTCGCCGACCTGGTAGAACAGCATGACGGCGGCGCCTTCGGCCATGTGCGGGTCGGCATCGGGGAAGAGCACCATGGCAAACGCGCCGATGGTCGCGACGGCCATAAGGAAACTCTCATCGAAGGCCTTGCCGCGGCGGATGTTATTGAAGGCCTTTTGCAGTACGTCGTAGCCGGCAATCAAAAACGGCACGAGGAACAGCACAAAGCTGGCGTAGATGTCGCCCGGGGTGCCGAACGCGGCGGCGAGGGTGCCAAGCTCATCGAGGGCGTACACCACGGCAAAAATGCCCAGCGCTACCAGGATGCGGTTGCGCTTATGCTCGAGTGACTCTTTTTTCTTGCGCTTCTTCTTTTTCTTCTTGGGGTCGTCGGTGGCCATGACTCGTATCCTCCCATTTGAATGTATGAACACCCGCTCATATAATTTCGCGGGCAAAGGCCGCGGCAAGCGCGGCCTTGAGGGTCAGCGTATGCGCAGGCTAGAGAATGATCTCGCAGTCCGGCTCGGCGTCAGCCGTAAACTCTACAACGCGGTTGAGCACCTCGTCGAACTCGGCGTCATCGGCCTCGAGCGTCAACTTCTGGGTCATAAAGTTGACGGACACGGATTTGACGCCCTCGAGTTTTGCCAGCTCGTCCTGAAGCTCGCGCGCACAGTTGGCGCAGTCGATCTCGTCGAGCTTAAACTGCTTTTTCATGGTGGGTTCCTTTCCCTGTGTTGGCGACCTGGGTGCCGGTCGCGTTGGTACCGTGGTTGGTTGCTATTCGCAGATATGGCTCATGCCCTGGTTGAGCATGGTGTAGACGTGATCGTCGGCAAGCGAGTAGAGGATGTTGCGGCCGTCGCGGCGGAATTTGACCAGGTGCGACTGCTTAAGGGTGCGCAGCTGGTGCGATACTGCCGACTGCGAGGTTGCGGTCGCCTCGGCGATGTCGGCCACGCAGAGCTCGCGGCCCATGAGGGCATAGAGAATCTTGATGCGCGTGGTGTCGCTGAAGACCTTGAACAGGTCGGCCAAGTCGTACAGCAACTCCTCGTCGGGAAGGTCCTCGGGCGAGCAGGTGGTGGGGATCACGGGTTCGGTGGCCTCGATGTCAGTCTTTGTTTCATCAGCGTGGTCGCTCATTGCAACATCCTTTCATATGAACATGCGCTCATATAACTTACTTCCGATTATATGAGCGCATGTTCATATGTCAATACAATTTGCGATAATTTCGATGACTGTTTGCCGCCTCTGCGATTTTCTGTGGGTTGGGATGCATCGACGCAATGCTCGCCAACATGTTTCGAGATGTTCGGCCAGCATGCTAAGAAAGCCGTCTCGAGAAGCATTAGAGCTGTTCATATTTGTACTTTATCTTGTTAAATACCGTGAGAATTAGTTCTTTCTCTACGGGAGTTCCTGCAGAATCAGTTTTATCTAAAGTTATATTGAGCATTGCTGCGGCCAATCAGGCACATCGGTGGCCGAATAAGTCGAAAAATGTAGGTGGACATCCGCGGAGACCGCATTTAAAAGAGCGAATTCTCAATTAGATCAATAATCGTGTCGTCTTCCGTGCGGTTTTCATCGATTTTTGCGGACATGTCGCATTCCCAAGGCCCATTGATTTCCTCAGCAAGGGCCCCGACGTGTTGCATGTCGTCGGGTTCGGGCACATCGTTGATGCTCGGGTCATCAGTTTGCGGATATTGACTTGCAATTTCGCGCTTGGTGGCCTCTTCTTCTTTGAGTGCCTCCAGGACGCGGCGACCGTATTCGAAGTAGCGCCGCAAGACAAATTGACGAAGAGTTTCTTGCAGGATGGCGAAGTTATCCGGGAGTCGACCGGGCCAGATCTTCTCGCGAATGCGAATCGCTTCCATGACCCGTCTAAAAGCGGACTGCTTGAAAAACGAATGACGACTAACTGTGATAACGGCATATCCCATGTTTCGCAGCGTGTTTCGGCGTTCCTCGTCAATTGATTGCTGCTCGGGCTCGTCGTGGTAGAAGCCGTTATATTCGATATCGGTCATCGAGTTTTCGAGCAGCGCGTCGAGGTAGAAAACCGTGCGTCGCGTTAGGGCGGCGTATCTTTTGGGGACTGGGATCGGATAATCAGTTTTGATGGCACGTATGGCTAAGCCGCCCATTGACTTGGGCATTGTCAGCATCATGACAAAAGCCGTTTCGAGTGGAGAGCGACAGCCTCCGCGTACATAAGAAAGTGCCTTAAGGGCTTTATTGGACCCACGATACCCTGATGCCTCTGAAAAGAAGGCTCTGAGCTCTTCAACGCTGGTTAGGGCTGGGCGTTCGCGATATTGAGTTTCGTCGGACGTTTCCAGCGCGTAGGACCCGCAGATTTCAAAGTAATACTCAACGAGCTCCCAAAGGTTGAGGTCGGCTGTTGCTTCTAACGCGCACAGCTTGATATCGATGATGTAGACGTTCGGCTCGAGTTCTAGGTAGCTTTCTGCATCAAACGTATAGCGCGTGTAGTGGCAGATGCAGCCCTTGCGGTGCCTATTTGCATTATTGGAAAACGTCAGCACATGGATGCTTTTAGAATCGACATTCTTTCTGTTGAGCCATGCTCGTGCCGCTTCCAGGTCGGACGCGGTCGGCGCAGACACCCTGATCTTTTCCATAGGTATGGGATCGATCGCGTAGCTTGCGAGCGAGTTGGCTGTTTGGTATACAGCGCGTGCCGTGGTATGTGATAGAACGATTCCCATACGCGCATGATGGCATAGCGGACGCCACATTCGCCCGAAACTTCGGGTAACGGTATTGGGGCGCGGCTTATCTTCTGCGAACGGTGGGGGGCTTTTGAGCTGTCGTATCGAGGGAGCAGCTTCAGCTCGGGAGGTTTCTGCCAGCTGCGCCTTTTTTGGTGAACTTTAGTTGCGAATTCGTAGCTTCTAAGCGATTTTGCCGATCGCCAAGACGCCTCACCAACATAATTTGAGTTATTCGGCCTTATCCTATACGAATGGTGCGATCGCAACGTCCTATTCGAATTGATTCAGGTAGATTTATGGGGCTTGGTTGCGAAATTAAGGCGATTTTAGCTTCGATTGCGGTTCAAGGGGCCTTGACTAGTGGTTCAGCTGGCCGAACAACTCGAAAAATGTAGGTGGGCCAACCTGCCGACTATGTGAAGCACGCGTATTTGCTCGTTTTGATGAAAACTAGGGTGCAGCCATAAGGCTGCGCCCTAGTTTACTGCGTGTCGGTGTGCCCAAACGGATTGCGCTGTGCCTGGCAGGCGCTCCCGCAGATGGATCGGTTATTTCGCGAATAGGTTCTTGAGGTTGAACTCGGCCTGAACCGTGCGGAGCATGAGGTCGGTGTCGTCGAGGCCCAGGTGCTGCTCGTTGGCGTCGGCGGCGAGGGTTCCACGGCGGCGCGCCCAGTTTTCGAGCGCGGCGGGGGCGGACTCGCGGGGGAGCGAGCGGACGTCGGCATCCAGACTGCGGCAGATCTGGCGTGAATCGATGACGATGATCTTACCGGCGCGGCGTGCCTCGGCGTAGCCGTCCAGGTGGATCTTGAACCAGCTGTCCTCAAACGCGGCGTTGTGTGCCATGTACGGGTACTTCTTCATGAGCTTGAGCAGCTGCTTCTGCAGCTCCTTGTTCTCGCGGAACGGCTTCTTGCCGTCGATGTCGTCCCAGGTGATGTGGTGGATATTCGACAGCGGTACATCCTCGCCGCGGTAGATGTCGGGCAGACCGCAGTAGTGTGCCTCGGCGTCGTGCGGGACGGCGTCGCTCGTGAGGTCCATGATCTCCCAGCCCACGTTGATGATATAGCCGCGCTCGGGTGCACGGCCGGTGGTCTCAATGTCGATACCGAACACCGTGCCCTGAATAGGCTTGCGGGCGTACGCCACGCCGAGCGCGTCGCGGTCGCCGCGGATTTCGCGCATGACGGACGCGGCGGCGCGCTTTTGAATCTTGCCGATGGCGGCGCAGGTGTCGGCATCGGACAGGCCGCGCGAAAGCGTCGCGGGCGTCACGTTGCGCAGGCGTGCCTCGCCAATCTGGTCGCACAGGTCGCGGTTGCGGTCGGCCAGGTCGCGCACGGTGGCAAAGTCGAAGCCGGGGTCGTCCTCGGCGGTAAAGTACTCGGTCTCGAGCACCTTGAGGGCCTCTTCGCCCTTCTGGCGCTCGGACTCCATGGCGCCGTGATCGCCATAGATAAACATGGGAATAAACGGCTGGCGCTCGTATTCGAGTGCTTGTGAAACGTTCATATAACTGCTCCTTGGATGGGCCGCGTCGTGCGGCTCAGGGTCATTAAGATGTGGCGAGATGATAGTTTACCATGGGCAACTATTGGCACCGCGCCCGGGACAACTACAATACCCTAGTTGACCGCTAGGACTTTTACAATGCTGCCGAAAGACACGAAAGGTTCCATCCGTCATGGATTTACTGATTGATATTCTGCTCGACGCCGGCAAGGACACGCTGTCGCTGGTGCCGTTTTTATTGGTGACATATCTGGCCCTCGAGACCCTGGAGCACGTCGCGGGCGACAGCGTTAACGGCGCCATCAAGCGCGCCGGTGCCGCGGGCCCCGTGGTTGGCTCGTTGCTGGGCATGGTGCCGCAGTGCGGCTTTTCGGCAATGGCGGCCACGCTGTACGCCGGTCGTGTCGTGACCTTGGGCACGTTGGTGGCGGTGTTCCTTTCGACCTCCGATGAGATGCTGCCGCTGTTGCTCGCCGAGCAGGTGCCCGTGCAGACCATGGCGATGCTTTTGGCTTCGAAGGCACTGATCGCGCTGGTCACGGGCTTTATCGTGGACGCGGCTATCCGCGGCCTGCGTCGTAACGTTCGCGCGCATGCGGCGATTCGCCGTACCGTGCTGGGGACCGCTGCCAATCCGGCTCATGTGAACTGCGCGCACGACGACCACAGCGGCGGTGACATCATCGACGAGGTGGCCGAGGCGGGCGTGAGCGCCGATCACATCCATGAGCTGTGCGAGCGCGATCATTGCGGTTGCGATGATGATGAAGATGAACACGAGCGCGACCACGGACACAGCCATGATCACGGTCACACGGGCGAGCATGAGCACCACCACGGCCATGGGCACGACCACGGTCGCTCCCACGAAGGTGCGCCCGTCCTGTCGATCATCCGCAGCGCCATCTCGCACACCGTGCAGGTATCGGTATTCATTTTTCTGGTGACGCTGATTCTGGTCGCCGTGCTCGAGACCTTCGGCGAGTCCGCGATCGAGCAGTTCCTGCGTGGCAACGAGACGCTCGCCGTCCTGGGTTCGGCGCTTGTCGGCCTGATTCCCAACTGCTCGGCCAGCGTCGTCATCACACAACTGTACCTGGAAGGCGCGCTGCAGCTGGCCCCGATGCTCGCCGGCACGCTCATCTCTGCTGGTGTGGGCTACCTGGTGCTGTTCCGCACCAACCGCAGCGCCCGCGAAAACGTCCTGTTCCTGATCATGATGTACGTCATCGGTGCCGGCTGGGGCCTCATCCTATCCGCCGTTGGCCTTTAAGTAGATTATTGGGACATGTCTTACGATCTACCTCTGTGACCAGGGCATTCCCCGCTGCCAAAACAAAAAGGTAGATTTTTAGGCATGTCCCAAAAATCTACCTTGGTTAGCGCAGCAGCTCGGTGAGGTTTCGCTTAAAACGAGCGCGGTCTTCGCTGGTAAATGCCGCCGGTCCGCGAGTGCGACCGCCGGCGCGGCGCACCTTCTTTTCCTCGTGGCGAATAAACAGTTGCATGTCGATGGTCGCCTTATCGTAGACGCGTCCGCGCACGCCGATGGCGGCGGCATCGCGCCCGAGTACCATGCTCGCCAAGCCAATGTCCTGCGTCACGACCACGTCGCCCGCCTGCAGGCGTTCGACAATGGCAAAGTCGGCGCTGTCGGCGCCCACGCTCACATCGAGCGTCGTGACCCAAAAGCCGCGCCGCGCGCAGTCAATCGACTCGCGCGTGACCGGGCAGGCGTCGGCGTCAATAAAGAGCGTTCGCGGCATCTAGTGCACCAGTTTGCCAAATTGAATAGCGCGAACAATCAGCGTAACGCCAAACACCAGCAGCGCGGCGCCGCTAAAGATGACGAGCATCTTGGCCGACCACAGCGGATAGATAAACACGAACATGCCGGCGATGATGGAGAGCGCGCCGCTCAGGATGGCGAGGGCGCGGTTGGACGAAAGCTCGGACTCCAGAATGGACATGACACCTTCGACAATCCAGCCAAAGCCGGCCACGATAACCACCATCGTGGTGAGCGTCGCGGTCGAGAAGGCCTGGTTGCGCAGGATTATGACGCCGCCCAAGATAATGAGTAGGTTGGAGATGATGCTCGTCACGCGCCAGCCGGTGGGCAGCAGCGGCTCAAAAATGGCAGCGAACAGCCTGATGGCTGCCGTAATCACAAAGTAGAAGCCCAGGACGGTCGTCAAAAAGACGAGGGACTTGGCGGGTGCAAAAAGCAGCGCGATACCAGCAATGAACGCCACGACGCCCGTGATGGCGTAGATCCAGCGCACAGCCTTGACGGCTTTGCCCGCCATGCTTTTCTCGTCAAATCCAAATTGGCTCGATTTTTGGGCATCGTTCTTAAAGATGCCCATAATGTCTCCTTTCCGTGTGGCGCACGTCGCGTTCATTGCTCTCCGTGCGGCGTACGCCAAAAGTGCTGCAACAAGTATCGCCCAAGGGCGCCGATGCATGGGGCGGGAAGGACGAATTGCCGCCCCACATTCCCGAATTGTTACTTTTGTTCCCGCTCCAGTGAGGATTAATCAACAATTGTAGAACATTGCAGCCCTGTTCGTTATTGCCTACGTTTTAGGTTAGATTTTCCTAAGGACAATTGGCTTGTATTGGGGGTCCCTATGAACGAAGCAGTTCCCGCAGCGCCGGTAAGCGCTGAGTCGATGGCAAAGCAGGGTTGCGAAAAGCTCGGCTTGGACGCGTTTGATGCGTTGGTTCGCTGCGCCCGCACGTGCCGTCGCTTTGACGAGTCCATGCGCGTGCCGCATGAGCTTTTGCTTGAGCTGGCGGAGCTGGCGCACCTGACTCCCTGTGGTGCCAATGCTCAGCGTCTGCGTTTTCATGTGGTAAGCGGTGCAGAGGACTGCGCGCGTGTATTTGACGAGCTTGCATGGGCCGGTGCGCTCAAGGATTGGCCGGGTCCCGATGAGGGCGAGCGCCCGACCGGCTACATCGCGATTCTTGCTGAGCGCGCCGTTCCGGGCAAGCCCGCCGCTCCCATTACCGAGGTCGACACGGGCATTGCCGCGCAGACGATGATGCTCGCCGCCCGCAGCGCCACGCCCGAGGTGGCAGCCTGCATGTTCAAGGCCTTTACGCCCCACGCGATCGATGCCATGGGGCTCGATAACGACAAGTATGAGCTCAAGCTGATCATGGCGTTTGGCGTTCCGGCCGAGACACAGGTGATCGATGCGATCGATTCCAACCCCGACGGCTCCATCAATTATTGGCGCGACGAGGCGCGGGTGCACCACGTACCCAAGCGTCCGCTTGCCGACGTGCTGCTGTAGTTGTGCGTCGTTGCGGTGCAATCCGGCGGCAAAATCACCACAAAGGCTCCTGTCCCCTTTGTGGTGGTACGAGGGGAGGGTGTGTGGCAGATCTGTATTTGGTGCGGCATGGGCAGACTGAGCTCAATGTGCAGAGCATTTTGCAGGGCTGGCACGATTCGCCGCTTACGGCGCGCGGGCGCGAGCAGGCGCTGACGGCGCGTACGGCGTTTGAGGCGCGCGGCGTGGCCTTTGACCATGTGTATTCCTCGCCGTTGGGCCGGGCGCGGCATACGGCCGAGCTTATCGTTGGCGAGGGCCGTTCCATTGAGCTGGTCGATGACCTGCGTGAGTGGCATTTTGGCTCGCTGGAGGGCACATCAAATCGCGAGATGCCGCCGCAGCCCTGGGGCGATTATCCGGTGGCCTTTGGCGGCGAGTCGGAAGTGCAGCTTCAGTCGCGCATGGTCGCGGCGCTGTCCCGCATCATGGCCAGGCCGCAGCACGACTGCGTGCTGGCGGTTTCCCACGGCTCAGCCTGCCAGGAGTTTCTTGAGTATGTGACTGGCAGGGGAGAGCTACCCGACAACGGTGCCGTGCTTCATTTTGGCTATTGCGACGGGGCGTTTTCGCTCTTGGGTTGGTAACAAACGAAAGGACCCCCTATGAATAAAGACCTGTATCTGGTCCGTCATGGACAGACGATATTTAATCTCAAGCGCATTATTCAGGGGTGGAGTGACTCGCCGCTTACGCAGTTGGGTTGCGACCAGGCGGCGCGCGCCGGCATGTTTTTACGTGCGCGCGGCATTGAGCCCGACCACGCCTACACCTCGACGCTTCATCGCACCGAGCAGACTATCGCCAACTTGTGGCCGGGCTTGGCGCACGAGCGCCTGGACGGTCTGCGCGAGTGGTTCTTTGGCGAGTTTGAGGCCGAGCGCGTGATGCTCATGCCCGAACGCCCATGGCGCGACTTCTATTGCCAGTTTGGCGGCGAGGGCCAGATGCAGGTGCGCGAGCGCATGGTGGCGACGTTGACCGATCTTATGCGACGCCCGGACCACGAGTGCGTTCTCGCGGTGAGCCACGGATCGGCCATCAAGGAGTTCATGGACCACGTGAAGGGTGCGGCGGCCGACGAGCGCGATCGCGTGCCGGGCAACTGCTCGGTGCTGCATTTCGTGTTTGACGACGAGGCCGGTACGTTTGAGCTGATTGAGATTTTTACGCAGGAGGATTACGCGCGCGAGCTGGGGCTTGAACCGCTTGTGGCTACTGCGGGTCCGCAGCGCGGATAACGCGAGCGCGGCGGCACGGGTCGCCGGCATAACTTCTCGACGCAAAAGGGGCGGAGATGCATGTACCTGCTGCATCTCCGCCCCCTGTTTGTTGAGCTGCCGATTTTTGCGCTGGGCGGTCTGGTTTTGCTAGAACCGCGCGACCTGGTGCGTGAGCAGACCTGTCGGAACCTGCGGCGCGGCGCCGCTGACCTGCGCGGCGGGGAAGAGCGCAGCTACGGCAAAGTTGAACGGCTCTTTGCCCGTATAGGTGCCGGCAGCACGGGCATCGTCGGCCAGCAGCTGCGACGCCCCGGTCAGCGCGGCAGCGTAGGCGGGGTCGTCGGCCAGTGCCGGCTCCGGTGCTTGGTCGAGCATAGCGCGGATGGCCCCGACGGCGTCCTCGCGCTTGACCTCCCACGCGCGGTGCGTAATGCCCGCGGGGTCGGTGACGGCGTAGAGCGACGCGCCCTCTTTGGCGGCGCCCAGGATGATATCCATGACGGGCGAGGCCTCGTAGGCGAGCGACACGGGGCGCGGCTGCACCTTGAGCTCGGCGATCGCGCGCGCGGCGGCGGCCACGTCGGCGCTGGCATCGCCCTTGCCGCCCGCAAGTACACTCGTCGGGCAGATCGCCAC
Organism: uncultured Collinsella sp.; assembly: GCA_902482035.1. Classification (GTDB taxonomy): domain Bacteria; phylum Actinomycetota; class Coriobacteriia; order Coriobacteriales; family Coriobacteriaceae; genus Collinsella. The sequence goes on from CABSYW010000022.1 coordinate 28,210, forward strand.
AACGCCCGTCACGCGCCCCGGCTCCCCTGAGCATTCGTACACGTAATACGCTGCGCCCGGGTCCTTGAGCATCAGGCCATCGGCAAGGGCTCCGCGCAGAGCATCGTTGCCGCTCAGGATGCTGCCCATTGCAGGCAGCGCCTCGAGCACGCGGTCCTGAGCTGGGCGGATGCAGGGAAACGGAAGTGCTTTCATGGGCGGTCCTAACGCACGAGTCGGTTTGTTCGCGGCTTATTATGCCCCAACTTGGCCGCTCGCGTCCCAGAGCACGTTATCGGCGAGCGCGATTAGCACCTGCTGACAACGAACGATATCGGCGTGGGGCACATATTCGTTGGGCTTGTGCGCGAGCGCGAGCGACCCGGGACCGTAGCTCATGCAATTGCGGTTACCTGTCTTGCCGGCAATGACGGCGGTGTCGGTGTAGCCGGTAAAGAAGCCGACGGTCGTGTCCGCGTCCGTCACGTCATCGGCAGCACGCTTGAGCGCTGCTAGAAGGGGAGAGTTCGGGTCGCGCTCGATGGCGGGGCGGTCGCCCGTCACGGTGTAGCTGCCATGGCAACTGGGAACGACGGCTTCGGCGACGGCGATGGCCTGCTCTACCATGCGCGTCGCGGCGGCTGTATCGGTCGGCGGGGTCAAGCGCATGTCGACCCAGACCTTGGCGTGGTCGGGCACGACATAGGGGCGATAGCCGCCCTCGATTTGGCCAAACGTGATGGTCGATGGTCCCAGCTCATCATGTACGGGCAGAGCCGCGAACGCATGGCGCAGCGCACAGACGGCCTCGGCCATGGCGGCGACGGCGTCGGCGCCCTTCCAGGGCTGGCTCGCATGCGCTGTCACGCCAGCCATTTCAATCTCGAACCACGTACGCCCCTTGTGCGCCACCTGAATCTGTCCGTCGGTGGGCTCGGTATCCAGCACCCATTCGCGCGAGCCGACCCAGCCAGCATCGATCGCGGCCTCTGAGCCACGCATAAAATCTTCCTCGTCGACCGAGCAGATGAGCGAAAAGCCGCGGCGGGGCAGCGCGCCATCCGCCAACACGTGCTCGAGCGTATGGACCAGTGCGGCAATGGCGCAGGCCAGGCCACCCTTCATGTCGCAGGCGCCACGGCCATAGAGTTTGTCGTTACGCACAACTGTCCCGAGCGGCGGAATGTCCGCGTCCCAGCCATCGCCCAGCGTAACGGTATCCATATGACAGATATAGACGAGTCGCGGCTCGTCGCTTTGGCCTGGCACGGTGACCATAAGGTTGCGGCGCCCGGGGAGTACTTCGAGCTCTGCAATCTGCACGGCATCGAGTACCGGATGGCTCAGCTGTGCCAACCGTTCCTCAACCAACGCTTTGATATAGCGTTCAATCTCGCCCTCATACGCACCTGGGTCGGAACTGTCGATCCGCACGAGCCCTTGCGTAAGCCGCCAAGCAAAATCTGTATCAACCATAGGCACCTCACATATAGTTAGGTCAACATACAAATTGTATGTCAAGAAGCGGCTCGGTGCATTTAATGGAGCGCTCATAAAAACGGGGGCGCCTCTCGTGCGAAAGGCGCCCCCGCGGGCATTCAATGTCAGTGACGGGCAGGCCACATGGGGAACTGCCCGTCAGATCAGCCGACGCTACTTGATCACGCGCACGCGATACATCGAAGGAATCTGCTTGAGCGCCTCGATGGTGCTGCTGTCCAGGTGCTCGTCGGTGTCGAACATGGTGTAGGCGTTCTCTCCGGCGGATTCGTTGGTCATGCGCTGCACGTTGGCGTTGTCCTTGGCTAGGATGGCCGTGATCTGGCCGATCATGTTGGGCACGTTGGCGTGCAGGCAGGCGATGCGGCTCGCGGCGCGCGCCTTGCCCATGCTGCAAGCGGGGTAGTTGACGCTGTGCGCGATGTTGCCGTTCTCCAGGTAATCCTTGAGCTCGCTGATGGCCATATCGGCGCAGTTGGCCTCGGCCTCGCCAGTGCCGGCGCCCGAGTGCGTGGTGATAAACGTGTTGGGCATCTTGACGGTCTTGGGCGTGGCAAAGTCGCAGCTAAACCAGCTCAGCTTGCCCTCGCGCAGGGCAGCGTCGACGGCGTCCTCGTCAATGATGGTTTCGCGTGCGTAGTTGATGAGCACGGCGTCGGGTGCCAGCAGGTTAATCTGCTCGGTGCTGATCATGCCGATGGTGTCGGCCTTGCTGGGCACGTGTACGGTGAGGTAGTCGCAGCCGCGGCAGAGATCCTCGAGCGTGCCCACGCGCTGCACCTCGCGGCTCAGCACCCACGCGTGCTCGACGGAAATGAACGGATCGTAGCCGTAGACGTCCATGCCCAGGTCGACGCAGGCGTTAGCAACCTTGGAGCCCACGTTGCCCAGACCGATGACGCCGATGCGCTTACCCCTGAGCTCGCGGCCCACAAAGGCCTTCTTGGCCTTCTCGGCATCGACCTGGATCTCGGGGTCGTCGGCGTTGTCTCGCACCCAGTTCATCGACTGCACCACGCCGCGGCTCGAGAGCACCAGCATGCCCAGGACGAGCTCCTTGACGGCGTTGCTGTTGGCGCCGGGGGAGTTAAAGACGACGACGCCCCTCTTGGCGTACTCCTCAACGGGGATGTTGTTGACGCCTGCGCCGCAGCGGGCGATGGCGCGGATGCCCTCGGGCAGCTCGTAGCCGTGCAGGTCGGTGGAGCGCATCAGGATGGCGTCGGCCTCCTCGGCGGTGCCCACAAACTCGTAGCCCTCGCCAAACTCGACCTTGCCGTCTTTGGTAATGTCGTCGATGGTTTTAATTTTGCGCATGAAAAACTCCTTAGCAGGTTTGTCTAAAACAAGTGGTTTGAAGTGGCTGGTCGGCCCGCGCGTTGCGGGCTAGTTAGATCGCGGACTCAAACTATGCTGCGCTTCGAAGTCCTTCATGTACGAGGCTAGTGCCTGCGTGTCTTTCATGGTCACGGCGTTGTAGACGCTCGCGCGCATGCCGCCCACCAGGCGATGGCCCTTGACGTTTTGAATCTGGTGCTCGGCCGCGCCTGCGACAAAGGCCGCGTCGAGTTCGGCGTCGCCGGTGCGGAAGGTGACGTTGGCGATGGAGCGGCTGTCGGCCTGCGTAGTGCTATGGAACAGCTCGCTGTGCTCGAGCAGGTCATAGAGCAGATTGGCCTTGGCCCAGTTGCGCTCGGCCATGGCGGCAAGTCCGCCGGTTTTCTCAACCCAACGGAACACCTTGCCGCACACGTAGATGCCAAAGGTGTTGGGCGTGTTGAGCATGGAGCCCTTGGCGGCCTGGGTCTTAAGGTCCATGTACTGCGGCGTCTGCGCAAAGGCGGGGCCGTCGGCGATGAGATCGTCGCGCACGATGACCACGGTCACGCCCGCGGCACCGGCGTTTTTCTGCGCGCCGGCGTAAATGAGCCCGTAGCGCTCAACGTCGAGCGGCTGCGACAGAAAGCAGCTCGAGACATCGGCGACCAGCGGCACGTCGCCGCAGTTGGGCAGCTCGTGGTACATGGTGCCAAAGATGGTGTTGTTCTGGCAGATGTAGACGTAGTCGAGCCCGTCGCCCGCGGCCTCGTCGGCAATGCGCGCGTTGATGTCGGCCATGTTGGGAATGCGGTCGAAGTTGGTGTCCTCGGAGCTCGCGAGCAGCACGGCCTCGCCGTACTTGGCGGCTTCTTTGTATGCCTTGTTGGCAAAGTTGCCGGTCACGATGTAGCCGGCGCGGCCGCGGCGCATGAGGTTCATGGGGATGCCCGCAAACTGCAGCGTGGCGCCGCCCTGCAAAAACAGGACGCGGTAGTTGTCGGGGATGCTTAGCAGGCGACGCAGGGTTGCCTCGGCGTCGTCGATGATCTGCTGGTACATGCTAGATCGATGGCTCATCTCGAGCACGGACATGCCGCAACCGCGGTAGTCCATCATCTCGTCGGCGATCTCGGCGAGCACGCTTGTAGGCAGTGCGGCCGGGCCAGCTGAGAAGTTGTGCACACGTGCCATCTTCTAGTCTCCCTCGTAGTCGTTTGAACGTTCGGGATACTTTAGCACAGTGGAGCGCCAGGCGCGACCGCATCACAACAAAACCCGAGTGCGCCGCTATGATTTACAGGATGGTTACATGGGGGAGGGGTGCTTTACTCCTCAGGCAAATCCAAATCTGCGAGCGAAGGCATGAGGCTTTCTAGGCGCTTGATCTCTTCGTCGCAAATTAGCTACCTCCTGCCCGCTACGACGCGAGCGTGGCGATGACGGCTTCGTCGCCGGCGTATATTAGAGTGTTGCCGTCGGGGATGATCGTTTGGCCTTCGCGCTTGAGCATCACCACAATAAACGGATGCTTGCCTTGCGGCACATCGCGCAGGCGCTGGCCGGCCAGGCGACCGTGGGGCGTCACGGTGACCTCGCGCAGCGTAACCTCGGCACGCTCTTCAAACGTCGGGGCAGCCATCACCAATAGGTCGCCTTCCTCAATTACGGTATCGCCGTTGGGCAACACCGGGTGCGCACCGTCGCGCAGTACCAGGACCACCAACATGTCCGTCGCGCTGCCAATATCGGCGAGCGAGCGTCCGGCAAACGGATGTCCAGCGCCCACCTTGAGCTTTACAAATGACATGCCGTCTTCGTCGCGGTAGTCGTTAAAGGTGCGGCGCACGTCGCCGGTCGCATCGATCATATCGAGCTTCTTTGCCACCGCCGGCAGCAGCGAGCCCTGCACCACGATGCTCGACGCGGCAATCACAAACACCAGGTCAAACAGGTCGTGCCCACCGGGAACGCCGGCCACCACGGCAAAGAGACTAAAGACGACCGAAGCTGCTCCGCGCAGGCCCGCCCAGCTTACGAGCGCGACCTGGCGGGGGTTCGTCTTAAAGGGCGCCAGGAGCACGCCGACGGCGATGGGGCGGCTCACGAAGAGCATGAACGCCATGAGCGCCAGGCCCGGCAGCAGCATTTGCGGCAGGCGTGCGGGTGTAACGAGCAGGCCCAGCAAAAAGAAGATGGTCATCTCTGCCATCTCGGTGAGGGTGTCAAAGAAGTGCGCCATCTCGACTTTGCCGGTGATGTCGCTGGCACCCAGCACAATGCCGGCCAGGTATACAGCCAAAAAGCCGTTGCCGCCCAGGTAGCTCGGCAGCGCGTAGGCGACGATGGCCACGGCGAACAAAAAGATGGTCTGCGCGTCCTTGGCCGTTGCGTGCGCGCGTTCAATCAGGCGGCCCGCCGCCCAGCCGATGGCAAGGCCCAGGCTCACGCCCAGGATAATCTGCTTGGCCAGCAGTGCGGGAATGTTGATGTCGCCGCCGGCCGCGAGTGTAGCGAGCACAGCGGTGAGCATGTAGGCGACGGGGTCGTTGGAGCCCGATTCGACCTCGAGCAGCGAGTCGGTGCCACCTCTCAGCGACAGGCTGTGCTCACGCAGTACGCTAAAGACGCTCGCCGCGTCGGTGGATGCCACGACCGATCCCAGCAGCAGGCCGCCGATCCAGTCGAAGCCCAGCACAAAGTGGGCGAACACGCCGGTGATGCCGGCAGTGATGACGACGCCGAGCGTGCTCAGCAGCACCGCCGGCGCAGCGACGGGCTTGGCGCGGTCGATATTGGTGTTAAAGCCGCCGTAGAACATGATGAACAGCAGCGCCGTGCTGCAGACGGTTTCGGTGAGTGCGTAGTCGCTAAAGTCGATATGCGTCGGGCCGTTGACGCCCAACAGCATGCCCAGCGCGATAAAGATGAGCAGGGTGGGGAAGGGGAGCTTTTTGCCGACGGGTTTTATGGTCAGGCACAAAATGATGACGAGGCCGATAAAAAGAAGGATCTGGTTCATGGATGGTGTCCGCTCCTGGGTGGTTGGCGTGGCACGGTCAGTTGTCTGCGGTTATTTGTACCCAAAGATGGTGGGTTTATGGGGTTGGATTGCAGGCGTGCGCGATATCGTCATAGACGGCTGCCGTCTTTGCCTCTGCTCGGAAACCCTTTCCAGCTTTATTGCAACGGAGTACAATGGGTAACGTTTAAGTTCAACTTGAAGTTTTAGTTGCGGCGCCGGGCTCCGGCCGCAATGCAAGGAGAGGCGTACCATGGCGATCTATGTGACATCTGATGCTCACGGGCACGTGCGTGCGCTTGACGAGGCCCTGTCTAAGATCTCGTTGACGTCCGACGACACGCTGTACGTGCTGGGCGACATGATCGATCGCGGGCCCGATCCGGTCGGCGTTATTAAGCTCGTGCGCTCGCTGCCCAACGCCCACGTGCTCAAGGGTAATCACGAGCAGATCATGCTCGATGCCATCATTGGTCAGGATCCGCTCGATGCCGAGACCTGGGATATCAACGGTGGCTGGACGACGCGCGAGCAGCTCAACGACATGGAATTTGAGGCATACGAGGAGCTCGTGCGATGGATGGCCGCGCTGCCGCTCTACGCGGTGGTCGAGACCGAGGAGCGCCCGTATCTGCTGGTACATGCTGGAATCGAGATGAAGGCGGCGCGCGCGTTTTTGCTTGAGCATGGTGTCGATTGTGCCGATGGCGTCGGAGCGGTGGGTGCCGATCGCGAGCTGCTGCAGCAGATGCTCGCAGTGCAGTCGTCCGATGACCTGCTGTGGATTCGTCACGGCTATTGGGATGTGCCGACCGGGCTGCTTTCTACCGAGGGTAAGGGCCCGGTCGTGGTGAGCGGTCACACGCCCACGGTATCGCTTGGGCGCTATTGCGAGGTCGGTGGTCTGGCGGGACTCGACGAGGAGTCGGGGCGCGGACAGATCGTGCGCCTGGGCGGTGAGGATACCGCCGGTGTTCCCGACCGCATCGACATCGACTGCGCCGCCGCCACCGGCTCTGAGTTCGGCCGCGTGGGCATCCTGCGGCTCGATGATGGGGCGGAGTTCTACGCGAACATCAACCCGGGCGAATAATCGTTGCAAGTGGTAGCTAATTTGGGACGGGGCTTTTTTGACTACTTTTGCCCTTCTGCCCGCTAATTGATTTCTCTGGGACGGGGATTAAATAATCATTTGGCTGCCCGCTGGCTAAGTGAGTAGACTTTTTTGGAAATGCCGAGCACCTAACATATTTGCCTCAATAAAACCGCAGGTCAAAGACTTGTGCTCTGTCGGTGTGGTCCGGGATTCGGTATAAGTCTACTCACTTAGTTTTGCGTGTCCGCAACGAGACCCCAGCCGGGGTGATTCCACCGCAAATTAGCTGCTCCCATCGCCGCAATTAGGCGCCGTACGGATTCCGGTCCCTCTCTATGCGCTGGCGGATGTGGGCGTACTCGATAATCAGTAGCACCAGGAGTAGGGCCATGATGGCTAGGTAGCTCACCACGGCGCCCATCAGACCCAGCAGCTTAATCAGGATCACCGGCAGCACCACGCTTACGGCGAAGCAGATCAGGTAGATCTTGGTGACGTCTCCAGCGTGGCGTAGCACCGTGATGATGGCGTAGATAAAGTCGATGGCCGCGGTGACGCCGCCGGCGACGACCATCAGCAGCGCCAGCGTACGGTAGCGCTCAAAGCTGAGGCCGTACATAAAGCTCATGAGGGGAATACCGGGACCTGCCATAAATGCGGCGCACGCGCCGGTGATGACCACGATCAGCGCCATAACGGCAACAATAATCAGGTCAAAGCGACGACGCTTGCGAGGATTAGCCCAAATGCTCGACAAGCGCAGAAGCTGCGGTTTATAGATAAATCCAATGCTCAGCAAAATAGCCTGCGCCGGAAAGAACAGGGCATTAAAGTACAGCTGATATTTGTATGCCAGCGTGCCTTCCATCACAAACTTGGGCATGCTCTCAATTAGGTTGAACAGGAACAGTGCACCAAAGAGCGGGGCGCACTGGACAAACAGGTGGCCGACCTCGCGCAGGCTCACGCGGCGCGATTTTTCGGTCTCGAGCAGGGCGAGCGGCGCGGTGACCAGCACGAGCGAGGCGATCGCGGTGACACCCATGGCCATGGCCGCGATGGGCATGCTGCGCGTGAGGAACAGCGCCACGCTGAAGACCGCGATGACGCCGACGGAGCGTAGCGTTTGGCTCATTCCAGCCAAGTAGAGTTTGTCGGCCTGCTGCAGGCGGCCTTCGTACACGTCGGCGACGCCGTCGATGACCTTATACAGGTAGACGCCCAGGCCGATCGTCGCCATCTGCGCATCATAGCCGCGGGCGCTGCTGTACATGAGGCCGCAGCCTAGGGCGAGCGCTCCACAAAGCCAGCGGTTGAGCTGGTAGGAGGCAAAGGACGTCTTTTCGTCGATGTCTGAGACCTGGAAATTGCGCACGCCGTAGTTGCACGCGATCATGATGAGCGTGCCGGTGACAAAGGCGATGGAGAATTTGCCTGCTTCTTCGGCGCCCACGAGCTGCGTAGACACGATGGTGAGCAACGGAAACGCCAGGCCCCACACGGCGGTGCCGAGGGTGTTCCAAAGATAGTCGCGGCTGGTGACGTGCTCCTCGTATTCCGCTTCCTGCATGGAGAAGCCGCCGCCGTAGACGGCGCCGAGCAGACGGTTCCACCAAGCGTTGACCATGCGGCGGACGGGGCCGGGCTCCCGATCGCGTTCGCGCCGGCGACGTGTGGCTTGGCTGCTATCGGGTCCGCCGGCGTTGCGCTGACTCAGCTCCTGGATGCGTGCGAGCTCTTCGGCCGTGTGGGAGGCGGGGAACAGGCCGTTCTCGATGCGGCCGCCCTGGGCCTTCGCGGCGCCGTCTTTCGATGCAGCGGGGTTGGAGATGCCGTTACGGCGGGCGATGGCGCGGCGAATGCTATCGAGGGGCGTGATGCTCAAAGCGGGGTCCTTTCTATTGCTGCGCTCTAGTATAGACACCGCGGTGTCCGCTCGTGTTTTTGAACAGGTTGTTCGATAATTTCGGCGGCGCCATTCGGTAGTCGGCACTTAGGGACGTTCCTTATGTGCCGGCACTTTGGGAACGTCCCTAAGTGCCGGCATCCGGGGACACTCCTTGAATGTTGCCTGTTCAAGAGTGTCCCCAATGACTAGGCCGCTTGCCTGCGATTTTTGACCGTTGGGCGGGCGCTTCGCCGTTGCCGCAAAAACGTTTTTGCACATAGGGTACAACGGGCTTTACGTGAGTAAAGTGCGCGCTGCGTCCGCGTGTTGCGTTTTTAAAGGAGGCCCCATGCCTGGTGTTACCCCTGCAGAAGTTCTGTCCAACTTTGGTATTACGCTGGTCGAAGATCCCGCCGAGAACCAGCCCCGCCTGCTGGTCGATCTACCCGCCGCGGAGCTCGTCGAGCATGCCATCCGCCGCGAAGAAGGCCGCATGGCATCCAACGGCGCGCTGGTGATCGAGACGGGGGAGCGTACTGGTCGTTCTCCCAACGATCGCTTTATCGTTGACACCCCCGATGTTCACGACAAGATTGCCTGGGGCGCCGTCAACCGCCCGCTTTCGACCGAGAGCTACGAGGCCATCAAGACCGGTATCGTCGACTACCTCAACGAGCGCGACGTGTTCGTCACGCGCGGCATGGCGGGCGCCGACCGCAACCACACGCGTCGCCTGCTCGTCGCCTGCGAGCGTGCCAGCCAGGCGCTCTTCATTAAGCAGATGCTCGCCCGTCCGCTCGCTCGCGAAATCGCGCGCACCGGTGAGCCGGACTTTTGCGTGCTCGCCGCTCCCGGCTACCAGTGCGATCCCGCCATTAAGGGCCTCAACTCCAGCGCCGCCGTGGTCATTAACTTCCAGGAGCGCGTGATTTTGGTTGCCGGCACCGGTTACTCCGGCGAAATCAAAAAGTCCATCTTCAGCGTTATGAACTACCTACTGCCCGTCGAGGACGACGTGCTGCCCATGCACTGCTCGGCCAGCATGGATCCCGTCACGCACGAGACGGCCGTGTTCTTTGGCCTTTCGGGTACGGGCAAGACCACGCTTTCGGCCAACCCCACGCGTCTGCTGATCGGCGACGACGAGCACGGCTGGTCCGACATGGGCATCTTTAACGTCGAGGGCGGCTGCTACGCCAAGTGCGAGGGCTTGGATGCGTTCCACGAGCCCGAGATCTTCAATGCCGTTCGCTTTGGCGCCATCTGTGAAAACGTGGTGCTCGATGAGAACCGCAAGCCCAACTATGATGACGTCTCGATCACGCACAATACGCGCGTGGCCTATCCCGTCGAGCATATCCCCAACGCGTGGACCAAGGGCATGGGCACCATCCCGAGCGTCGTGCTGTTTTTGACCTGCGATGCCTTTGGCGTGCTGCCGCCCATCTCGCGCCTGACGGCCGATGCCGCCATGTATCACTTTGTGACGGGCTTTACCGCCAAGATCCCCGGCACTGAGGTCGGCGTCACCGAGCCTACGCCCACGTTCTCCTCGCTGTTTGGCGAGCCGTTTATGCCGCTCGATCCTATGGTCTATGCCAAGATGCTCGGCGAGCGTATCGCCGACGGTCGCACCCGCGTCTATCTGGTCAATACCGGATGGATTGGCGGCGGTTATGGCGTGGGGCATCGTATCGAGCTTGCCTACACGCGCGCCCTGGTGGCCCGCGCCCTCGACGGTACCATCGAGGACAGCGAGTTCGTGCACGACGACATCTTTAACGTCGACATTCCCACTACGTGCCACGGTGTGCCCGACGGCATCCTGGTGCCGCGCCAGTACTGGCAGAGCACCGCGCGCTACGACGAGGCAGCGCACAACCTGGCGGTGATGTTCGAGGAGAATTTCGAGAAGAAGTACTCGCACCTGCCCGAGTCCGTCAAGGCCGCCGGCCCGCACGCTCAGGTGCCCGCCGACGCCCGTCATCGCGGCCGTGGCCTGCTGGGACTCCGCCGCTAGCGTCGCCGTGAGTCCATATCCACCATAAAGGGACAGACATCTTTGTGGTGGTTTTGCTCGCGTGGATGACTCGGGTTACAATACGCCTGACATATCGTCCCCTTCTCCGGATGGGGACAGCGCAAGCGCTCTTGTGACGGCACCGTAGGACTTTGAAGGTGGCCGTCGTAAGGGCGCTTTTTGTTTAGGCGCCCTCACTCGGGCGCGCACAATGAAGGGAGAGCGTATGAAGGGCTTTATTGCCGAGAATTCATTCTGGGAGCTGTTTCCGCAGGCGACGGTCGGTGTTGTGGTCGTGGAGGGCATGAAGCCAGCGGCTCAGATTCCTCAAAAGGACGTGGATGCGATTGCGGCGTTGCTCGACCGCGCCAATATCGATGCGGAGCGTCATCTGACCAGCGATACTATCAGCGAGAACGCGCCGGTCAAGGCATGGCGCGAGGCCTATCGCCTGTTCAAGACCAAAAAGGGCGCGCGTTGCTCAATCGAGAACCTGCTCAAACGCGTACTCAAAGGCAAGCCGGTCGGTCATATCACACCGGCGGTGGATATTTACAACACGGTGTCGCTGTCCTACGCGCTGCCCGTGGGAGGCGAGGACCTGCATGCGATCGAGGGGGATCTTCGCTTGAAGGTGACCGACGGCGGCGATGCGTTCTTGCCGCTTGGCGAGGAAGCGGATGATCCGACGCTGCCCGGCGAGCTCGCCTACATCGACGATGCGGGCGCCGTGTGCCGCTGCTGGAACTGGCGCGACGGCGTTCGAACGGCTCTGTCCGACGATTCGGCCGACGCATTCCTGGCGATTGAGTGTGTAGAGCCCGAGCGCATGGGGGACTGCCAGGCCGCGATCGATCGCTTAGCCGAGCTGCTCGAGCGCTATCTGGGAGCGACGGTTGTCGTTAAGACGCTTGTGACCCGCGACAATCCCTGCGTGGAGTTGTAGCTGTGCCTAGAACCTATTGATGCCCCAAACCACCACAAAGGTGTCTGTCCCCTTTGTGGTGGTTTTTATGTTGATTGGTTAACAATTGGGATATTTGGGTATGGGGGTTCGGACATGCGGCTAAGATGTTTACCCGTTAGCATCATGCAAGCGAAAGGCGGTCGTCTCCCATGCAGCAGAACGACGAGACACGTTTTGAGGATTTTGTCGGACTGATTAGCGGGCTCTACAAGGAGATTCAGCGTATCAAGACGTCCGAGGGCGCAAGGCTGGGCCTCAAGGGCTCCGACGTTATGTGCCTGTACTACCTGGAGCGCAGCAAGGACGGCATGACCGGCGCCGACCTGGCTCGCGTGGCCGGCGTGACGCGCGCTGCCGTTTCGCGCACGCTGGCGCACCTGGAGGAGGGCGGCTTTGTCGAGGTTGATGACTCGGGCGATGCTGCCGTCAAGTACCGCGCCCCGGTTCGCCTGACCACGCTGGGTGGCGAGAGCATGAACGAGGCCGACCGCATCATCCACGAAGTGCTCGACACCACCGGTAAGGCCATGGGCGTGGAGCAGCGCGAGCAGATGTATGCGTCGCTGCGTACGATTCTTAACACCCTGCGCGAGATCTAAGGCCGCCAAGGCATTTGCTTCCCATTAACAACTGCATCGTCCCGTTTGAGCGCGTATACCGTGCCGGGGCATTGCTGTCAAAATTCCCCGCGCGAGCTCCGCGCAAGAAAGGATTCGCTATGTCCATTCGTATTATTACCGATTCCGCAAGCGATATGTCGCCGGCGGAGCACCCCGCTCTGCGTGTTTTGCCGCTGTCTGTCACCTTTGGCACCGATGTGTACATGGATGGCGTCGACATCGATCACCAGCGCTTTTACGAGATGCTTGTGGAACGCGATGAGCTGCCCAAGACCGGTCAGGTCAACCCGTACGCGTTTTCGCAGGCGATTGCCGAGGCGCGTGAGGACGGCGACGAGGCAGTGATTATTACCGTGGGCGCCAAGCTTTCGGGCACCAATCAGAGTGCCCGTACCGCACTTGCCGAGGCGCCGGGCGGCGACGTGTTCGTGGTAGACAGCAATAACGTTACCTTGGGCGAGCGCGTGCTGGTCGAGTATGCCCTGCGCTTGGTGGACGAGGGCCGTAGTGCGGCTCAGATCGCGGCGGCCGTCGAGGCCGTGCGCGACCGCGTGGTGGTTATCGGCCTGCTCGAGACGCTGGAGTACTTGGTGCGCGGCGGTCGCCTGTCTGCCGCTGCGGGCGCTGTGGGCACGCTGCTCAACGTGAAGCCCGTGGTGGCCGCCGAGGACGGCCTGATCGTGCAGCTGGGCAAGGCGCGCGGTTCCAAGAACGGCCGTAACCTGCTCAACCAGAAGGTCGAAAAAGCGGGCGGCGTCGACTTTTCCATGCCGCTGGCGCTCGGCTATACGGGCCTTTCGGACGCGGTGCTCAAGAAGTACATCGAGGACAGCGCCGCGCTGTGGGCCGGCCACACCGAGGGTGAGTTGCCCGTTCACACCATCGGTGCCACCATCGGCACTCACGTAGGCCCCGGTGCCGTAGCCGTAGCCTTCTTCCAGCCCGCCAACTAACCGACCCGCCAACAAATGATCCCTTGGGGACGGAGGAAAACGGATCATCGACCGCACGGAGGCCGCGAATGATCCGTTTTCCTCCGTCCCCAAGGGATCATTTCTTTATGCTGTTAATGCGGAGAGGGGAGCGAGCGATGGCGTCTGAGGGCTTTTTTGAACAGGTGTACGAGGTGGTCGAGCAGATCCCCGAGGGGATGGTCGCCACGTATGGTCAGGTGGCGCTGCTTGCCGGTCGTCCACGAAGTGCACGATACGTGGGCTATGCGCTGCATAGCAACCCACGCCCTGGCCAAATTCCCTGCCACCGCGTGGTGTTTGCCGACGGGCGCATATGCGAGGGTTTTGCTTTTGGCGGTCCCGATGCTCAACGTGAGCTTTTGCTAGGGGAGGGTGTGGCGTTTAAGGACGACGTGCACGTCGACTTGGCCGCCTGTCGCTGGCCTGCCGGACTCTAACAGCTCTGTCGTGGCCAAAACCATCACAAAGGTGCCTGTCCCCTTTGTGATGGTTTTCCTTTACAGGTTTACCTGGGCTAACTTATGGAGAAGCTATGGCGGCTCATATTGATGCTGCAAAGTAAACCACGGTGAACTATATTGTATTCAGCGACGGAGCAGGCAATAGGCGATGAAAAAGCCTGCCCTGTTGAGTTTGATTCGCATCCCTCCCCTCTGTGCGATTCAACGGTGTACTTCGGGAACGGGCCCGCTGGCAACTGACTGCCGGCGGGCCCGTTCCCGTTTGTCGGGGGAGTGCGATGGGCGGAGCCGAACCGGTCGGGCACCAAAAAAGGCGGACGCCGTAGCGCCCGCCCTATAGCAATCGAAAGTTCAAGCCAGCAGGTCGGTCTAGTACACCATGCCCATGGCGTCCCGAACCTCGGCCAGGGTCTGCTCGGCGATCTCGTTGGCGCGACGGTTGCCCTCGTGCAGCACGTCCTTCACGTAGTCCAGATCGTTCTCGTAGCGCTGACGACGCTCGCGGATCGGCGCGAAGTACTCGTTGACGGCCTCGGTCACGTACTTTTTGAGCTGGCCGGAGCCGCCCATGCCAATCTCCTCGGCAATCTCGACCTCGGAACGGCCGGTGCAGATCGCGGCGGTCGAAAGCAGGCCGGAAACGCCGGGACGGTTCTCGGGATCGAACGTGATCATGCGCTCAGAGTCGGTTTGGCTCTTCTTGATGCGCTTGGCCGTCTCCTCGGCGGTCATCGAGATGTTGATGGCGTTGCCGTAGCTCTTGCTCATCTTGCGACCGTCCAGGCCGGGCAGCAGCGGAGTCTCGGACAGCAGCGCGTCGACCTCGGGGAACACCTTGCCGTAGCGGTTGTTAAAGCGGCGGGCGATGGTGCGGGTGAGCTCGATATGCGGCAGCTGGTCGCGTCCGACGGGAACCACATTGCCCTTGCAGAACAGGATGTCGCAGGCCTGATGCACCGGATAGGTGAGCAGAAGACCGGTGAGCTCGTGGTCCGAGGCCTCCATCTCGGCCTTGACGGTGGGGTTGCGCGCCAGCTCGGCCTCGGAAACCAGCGACAGGAACGGCAGCATGAGCTGGTTGGCGGCGGGCACGGCGGAGTGCGCGTAAATCATGGTCTTGTCGGGGTCGATGCCACAGGCAAGGTAGTCCATGACCATGTTGTACACGTTGTCCTGGATGTGCTCGGTGGTGTCGCGGTCGGTGATGACCTGGTAGTCGGCGATGAGCACGTTGGTCTTGGCGCCCATGTTCTGCAGCTCAACGCGGCCCTTGAGGGTGCCAAAGTAGTGGCCCAGGTGCAGACGACCGGTGGGGCGGTCGCCGGTAAGCATGGTGAACTTCTCGGGCGTCTTGGCCAGGCCCTCGCGAATGGCGTTGCTCTTTTGCAGCGCGACTTCGTAGCTGTTCTCGTTTGGCATGATTGCTCCTAACGTATGTTCATGGGTCAAGATGATAACGCGTTTATTGGAGGGGCGGGGCCTGTCTCTTATACACATCTGACGCTGCCG
>CABSYW010000023.1 GCA_902482035.1 uncultured Collinsella sp.
CCCGAGCCCTCGCAGGCCGTCAAGCGACAAGACGCGCTTCTCGTGACCAGGCATCATCACCCCTTCCTTCGTGCATTCGAGCAGAACGTCCCATTATATACCCTCATGGATTTAGCGTACATTTTGATGAGCCAGACCCCCAAATCGGGCGGATTCGGGGGTCTGGCTCATGTGCATGTTAACGGCGGCGTGCAGATTGTCTACGGCAACATGGCATCTAACTACGCAACTCAGATGCGAGAGCTGCTGGGCATGGAGTAAACGCCCCACATATCTATAAAATCCGGTATAAAAGGCGGCGGCAGACAATGGGCTGCCGCCGCCTTTGAGTTACCCCACGCGCATTTCGTGTACTTTAAATACACGAAATCGTAGAAAATCGTGTATCTGAAATACATGAAATTGCACTGCTGGAGCTTGCGGGTGGATAAGTACTACCCGTATGGGACGGTTTTCACCGGTTGTTCGCCACCCTGGGCTCCTGGGCTGTGTTCGCCCCTATGCTCGTATTGAGGACTGTGCTGATTGACGGCGACGCTCCCAGCGAGCCAACTTAATCGTCACCAGCGTAAGCGCCCAGGCCACAAGCGAGAACGCGGCTCCCACGGCGCCCACGTACGCAATGCCAATGCTGCTTACCACGGCGCCGCCCACTGCAGTGCCAAACGAGATGCCGACGTTAAACGCCATGGGCTCAACCGAACTTGCGAGTACCATCGACTTGGGATGGCGACTGCGTGCCACGTCCATAAAGTGCGTGATGCACGACACCGAGAACAGGTACATGAGCATCGCCAAGCTAAAGACAAAGACCAGCGCGAGCGGCATGGTGCCGCCCACAGCAAACAACCCGAGTAACGCCACAGCCTGCAGCACAAACGTCACGAGCAGCGCCTTCATGCCAAAGCGCGCGTCGATCCATCCGCCCAAGATGTTCGAGATCAGGCAGAACACGCCGTAGGCCATAAGCGTGGTGCTCGCCTGAACAGTGCCCATGCCCAGCACCTGCTCAAGATAGGGCGTCACGTAGCCGTAGAACACATAGACCGATCCTACGCCAAACAAAAAGATGAGCATGCCGGTGATGATACTCGGTTCGCGCAGCAGACCCGCCTGTTCGCGGAAGGTGGCGGGTTCGTCGGTCTGTCCGGCGCGCGGCATAAACACCACGAGCGCGGCGCAGATCAGAACGGCAAAGGCCAGCGTGCCGTACATGGCAACGTGCCAGTCGAGCGTGTCGGCCACAAGCTTGCCGATCGAAGTGACAAAGACCATTGCTACGGAAAACGCACCATATACCACCGAGATGGCAAGCGAAGTTTGCTGCGGGGACAGCAGCTCGGGGATGTACGTCACACCCACGGCGAGCAGTGCGCCCGAGACGGAACCTAGGATGATGCGCGAGATAAACAGCACCTGGAAGTTGGGCGCTAACGCCATGACCAGATTGCCGAGCACAAAGATAATGCTGTAGCACACGAGCAGCTGGTAGCGGCGGAATCGCCCCGTGCTGAGCGCAAGCACCGGCGTAGCGATAGCGTAGACAAGCGCGAACACGCTGATGAGCTGGCCCGCAGTGGCAAGCGAGATGCCGAGCTCCGTTGCCAAGTCGCTCTCGATACCGATGACCACGAACTCGGAGCAGCCGAGCGAGAATCCCAACAGCACGAGCAGCGCCAGGCAGAGCTTGGTGCGCGCGGGGGAGAGCGCGGCGGCGGTTGATTTACTTTTAGACGTGGTTGCGGCGGTCAAGGTTGTCACTCCAATGTCGCATGAATAAGCGGGATTCAATCCCTGCAACTCTAGCAGAATGTGTCAGGTGCCTGCCCCCCCTTTGTCGCAGGCTGCGCTTGCCTGTATAGTCGCAATACAGGTGAAAATGGTCTCAGGCACATCGCGGGTGACAGGAGATCCCATGGGTATGCACACGATAAAGATTGCGGTGGGCGAGGGCAAGTTTGCGCTCGAGGCCCAGCTGACGGTGACGCCGCGGGGCATGGCGGTGTACGCTTGCTCGCCCGAGTTCGCGCACCTGGGCGCCACGGCGCAGGCCATTCCGCGCCCTGAGCCCGGTCGCACGGCGACCGTGAGCATCCTGGCCGTTCCGTGCCATCGAGACGAGATCCCGGCGCACGATATCGCGGCGGCGCTGGCCACGCGCTTTGGCGTGCCGGTAGTTGCAAGCACGGGTTTTCATGTTGAACAGGCGAGCGGGGACGACCTGCAGCGCGTGCTCGACACCACCAAAGAGCTCATCGCCGCGCTCGAGGAGGCCGCAGCCCGCATTCTGCGCGCCGGCTGGGATGAGGGCGGCGCAGGTGCCGAGGTCGTGGCGGTCGATGCCGCGACCGGCGAGGTGCTCGGCCACGTCGACCGCATCGAGGCCCATACCGGCGAGGGCATCCTGCATCAGGCATTTCTGACGCTTTTAGTCGAGGGCCGGGGCGAAGACGCGCGTCTGCTGCTCTGTCGCCGTAGTCCGCTCAAGCGCCTGTGGGGCGGGGTGCTGGCCGATAGCTGCGCCGGCCATCCGCTCCCCGGGGAAGACGTCGCGGCCGCCACGGCGCGCCGCATCAACGAAGAGCTTGGCATTACGCGCGATCCCGATCAGCTCAAGCACCTCGGACACGTGGTGTACCGTGAGGACCACGGCGACGGCCGCTGCGAGTGCGAATGGTGCGAGGTGTTCGCAGCCCATGTTGAGCCGGGCGAGCTATGCATCAACCAAGAGGAGATCTCGGAGGTGCGCCGCGTGGCCCCGTCCGAGCTCGACGGCTACCTGCAGGGTCGCCCCGAGCAGCTGGCCCCCTGGCTTCGCGAGGCCCTCAGCGACCCATCCATCCGTACGGCCCTCGCTATGTAAAAAGGACAGCCCCTTTGTCGCATCCAAACCGTCACAACATTCGATGAAAATCTCGAAAACGAGGAAAAGCGTCGAATGTTGTGATGGTTTTTGTCCAGGGGATCGCTTCTCATCCAAAAAAATCCGCTTGACTGTATTGCCGCAACACAGCGCAACGTAGGGAGTGTCCAATAACGGGCACTCCCTTTTGCTGTAGCGGCACACGCCGCGGCGCCGGGTGCCCCCAACAAGAAAGGTGGGGAGATGGAAGCGGAAAAGAAGGCGTTTAAGATCACCAAGCGCGAAATTGGCTTTGTGCTGGGTATCGTTGTCTTTTTGCTGGTGAAGTTTCTTCCTTTGGCGGAGCTGAGCTCGACGGTCGAGCTCACGGTCGGCGGTCAGACCTGTCTGGCGTTGACGCTCGCCACGGTGGTGTTCTGGGCGTGTGGCGTGGCACAACCGGGCTTTGTAGGCCTGCTCTACTGCGCACTGCTCGTTCTGTTCAAGGTGTGCGTGGACGACACGGGCGCCGCGAGTATCTCGGCGACGGTCGCCTCCACGTTTAGCTCGTGGACCAAAGCCACCATGTGGCTCGTCATCGGCGCCTACCTCATCGCCAGCGCGGTCAAGGAGTCGGGCCTGGGCGAGCGTATCGCCTACGCGTTTATGCTCAAGTTCGTGCGCGATGCCAAGTCGCTCGTCATCTCGATCTTCGCGCTCACCTTTGTGCTGTCGCTGCTGATCCCGCATCCGTTCCCCCGCGCCTTCCTCATCCTCGCCGTCGTCTCGGTCATCGCCGAGTCCGCCGGCTACGGTGACGACGACCGCGGCAAGCTCGGCTTCCTCGTGTTTGCCGCTGCCGCCCCGGGCTCCATGTTCTTCCTGACGGGCGACTCCACGCTCAACCCGCTCGTTGCGCAGTACAGCGCCGAGGCCGGCGGCATGAGCCCGTCCTTTGTCGACTGGTTCCTGTACATGAGCGTGCCTATGCTGGTCGCGCTGCTGTGCACCCTGTTCCTGGGTCTCTTCCTCTTTAAGCCCAGCAAGGAGCTCGTCTACGATCGCGAGCAGATCGTGGCCAAGCAGGCCGCGCTCGGCAAGCTCTCCGTCAAGGAGATCCGCACCATCGTGTGGCTTGTCATCGCCATCGCGCTGTGGCTCACCGTCTCGGGCGACTATATCGGTTGGGTCACCCTGGCCATTGGCGTCGCACTCGCCATGCCCATCATCGGCGAGGTTCTCACCCCCGCCAGCTGGAACGCTGTCGACATCAAGTCCCTCATGTTCCTGACGGCTGCCATGGCCGTGGGTTCCGTGGGCGGTGCCACCGGCATGAACGCTTGGATCGCCGACGTGGTGCTTCCCAGTTCCGTGCCCGAGAACATCTTCCTGTTCGCCCTGCTTGTCGCCGCGCTCTCCATGATCATCCACATGTTCATGGGCTCGGTCATGGCCGTGCTCGGCGTGTGCGTGCCGGCGTTCATCAGCTTCGCGGCCGGCTCCAGCGTAAGCCCGCTCGCCGTGGCGCTCATCGTCTTCACGTCTATCAACATCCACTACATCCTGCCGTTCCATAACCTGCCGATCCTTATCGGCGAGGGCAAGGACGCTGGCGGCTACACCTCCAAAGAGGCCATGCGCATGGGCATTCCCCTCACCGCGGTCGTCTTTATCGTCGTGCTGGTCGAGGCGGCCTGGTTCCACCTCTTTGGCCTGATGTAAGCGGTCGAGCGCTTGGGCTGTAAGCAGCCGAACGCTTGAGCTGCGAGTGGCCGAGCGCTCTATCTATGAGCGCCGTGGCCCCACTATGTTCCCCAGCCCGGCGGCACTCCCGCCGCCGGGCACTCTCCCGAAAGGAGCACGCTATGTCCACTACCGATGCTTCCCAGATCCACGACCTGCGCTCCGCACTCGACTTTTTGCGCGAGATGCCGGGCCAGCTGCTCGAGACCGACATCCAGGTCGACCCGGACGCCGAGGTCTCGGGTGTCTATCGTCACGTCGGCGCCGGCGGCACCGTTATGCGTCCGACCAAAGAGGGTCCGGCGATGGTCTTCAACAACGTTAAGGGCTTTGACGATGCCAAGGTCTGCATCGGCATGCTTGCCAGCCGCAAGCGCGTTGCCGCCCTGCTCGACCTGGACGAGGAGCGCCTGGGCCTCGAGATCGGCAATCGCTTCGAGAACCTGATCGCGCCCGAGCAGATCGCCGAGGGTGCGCACGTCGACTGTCAGGAGGTCGTGTACAAGGCGACCGACGAGGGCTTTGACCTGCGCAAGATCGTCCCCGCTCCCACCAACACGCCCGTCGACGGCGGCCCCTATATCACCATGGGCCTCGCCTACGGCACGAGCCCCGACGGCTCCCAGTCCGACGTGACCATCCACCGCTTCTCCTGCGTCGACAAGGACAAGCTCGCCATGTGGATTACCCCGGGCAGCCGTCACCTGGGCGCGTTCTTTGACGAGTACTGCCAGCGCGGCGAGGACATGCCCATCTCCATCTCCATCGGCCTGGACCCCGCCGTGTACATGTGCTGCGGCTTCGAGGCTCCCACCACGCCGCTCGGCTTCAACGAGCTGCAGATCGCCGGCGCCCTGCGCGGCCACGCCGTCGAGCTTGCCGACTGCGTCACTGTTCCGCAGAAGTGCATCGCCAATGCCGAGTACGTGCTCGAGGGCTACCTCATGCACGATGAGACCATCAACGAGGACGTCAACGGCCACGGCTACGCCATGCCCGAGTTCCCCGGCTACACCGGTGGCGCCAAGGTCTGCCCGGTGATCAAGATCACCGCCGTCACCACGCGCGTCAACCCCATCATGGAGAGCTGCATCGGCCCTTCGCACGAGCACGTGTCCATGGCCGGCATCCCCACCGAGGCTTCCATCTACAAGATGGTCGAGACCGCTATCCCGGGCCGCCTGCTCAACGTCCACGCTGCCCCCTGTGGCGGTGGCAAGTTCGTTGCCATCATGCAGTTCAAGAAGTCGAGCAAAAATGACGAAGGCCGTCAGCGCAACGCCGCCATGCTCGCCTTCTCGGCATTCTCCGAGCTCAAGCACGTCATCCTTGTTGACGAGGACGTCGACATCTTCGATATGAGCGACGTGATGTGGGCCATGACCACGCGCTTCCAGGCCGACGTGGACCTCATCACCATCCCCGGCTGCCACTGCCACGTGCTCGATCCGTCCAACGACCCCGCGTTCGACCCCACGATCCGCGAGCACGGCATTGCCTGCAAGGCCATCTTCGACTGCACGGTCCCGTTCGACCTCAAGAAGAATTTCATCCGCTCGCAGTTCATGGAGATCGATAAGGACAAATGGGCCGCAGAGCTCGCTTTCTAGTAAGTAGCCCTACCGAGTAACTAAGTAAGGAGTTGTCATGCCTGAGTCTTCTGTCCGTCCCCGTCGTATTGTCGTTGGCGTGTCTGGCGCCAGCGGTGCCGCGCTGGGTCTTGAGTGTCTCAAATGCCTGCGTCAGGCTGGCGCCGAGTCGGCGCTTGTCGTAACTCGCGGGGGAGAGATCACCATCGAGCAGGAGCTCGGCATGACGCTCGACGAGTTTGCCGCACACGCCGATGTGGTCTACGACAACAAGAACATCGGCGCCGCCATCGCAAGCGGTACCTATCCGGTCGACGGCATGATCGTGGCGCCCTGCTCCATGAAGACCCTCGCCGGCATCGCGAGCGGCTACAGCGAAAATCTGCTGCTGCGCGCGGCCGACGTGCAGATGAAAGAGCAGCGCCGCCTGGTGCTCATGGTGCGCGAGACGCCCTTCAGCGCCATTCACGTCGACAACATGGCACGCCTGGCGCGCGTGCCGGGCGTCATGCTCATGCCACCCATGCTTACGTTTTACAACGGCCCCGCCACGCTCGATGACGTGGTACATCACATCGCCGCCAAGGCGCTCGAGGCCGTCGGCGTATCATGTGCAAACTATAAGCGCTGGTCATAGGCGTCTTTAGGGTAGGATACGAGTAGTGTTTGAGCCCGCTGCCCCTGTGGGCGGCGGGCTTTGGTGTGTCGGGAGGATCTATGCAGACGGGCATGTATGCGATTAGCGAGATGGCGAGCTTGTTTAACGTTTCGCGCCAAACGCTCATCTATTACGACAAGATCGGTCTGTTTAAGCCCGCCGTGGTTAACGAAAAGGGCTACCGTTTCTATTCGCCCACGCAGATCCCGCTCATGCGTCTGATCTGCATGCTGCGCGACCTGGGGCTCGAACTCGACGAGATCGACCGTCTGACCTCGACGTTCGACATTGGCGAGATGACCGATCACCTGCGCTCACGGGTGCAGGCGCTCGATGAGCAGATCGCCGAGCTCAAAGCCGAGCGCGCGAGCGTGCAGGAGCGCCTGAGCTTTTACGACGAGGCGGTTTACTGGCGCGAGCGCGAGGGCAGGCCGGAGCTCAAGCAGTTTGAGCGCCGCTACGTGGTCTTTGAGGAGTTTCCGGGCGATATCGAGCGTGGCCGCTCGATGCTTCACCCCACGCTCATGCGGGCAATTCTGCGCATGCGTGCGCTGACGGGCACGCGTCCCATGCGCGGTTGGGGCGCCATGCTGCGTCGCGAGGCGCTGCATTCCGACGACCCTATCGCCGGCGCCGGCTCCTTTGCCGTGCTGCCACGCGGTGCCGAGGAAATGCTGCCGAGCGATCCTGCCGAGCTGGCAGAGATTGGCGTCGAGGTGTTGCCCGAGGGCACATACCTGTGCATGAGCCGCTGGGGCATGCCGTACGAACCCGAGGGCATTCGTGCCATCGTGGCCTGCATGGACAAGCACGCGCTCCAGCCCATCGGCAACGCTTTCGACTTTTGCTACCTTGATACCACGAGCTACGACGAGTCCCACCAAGAGGACTTCTGCTGCATCCAAATCCCCGTCGCCCTCCAGATGTGACAAGGGGGCTGCTCCTTCGTCGCATTCGTGGTGTGGCTGCTGCCTAAACCGTCACAACATTCGATGAAAATCTCAAAATCGAGGAAAAGCGTCGAATGTTGTGACGGTTTTCGTGCCCGGCGCGGGTGAGCTTCCGTGCCATCTGGGGGTATAAGGCTGGCAAGTGTTTATTTGCGAGGCCAAGGGGGCGCCCCGTATGGATATCGATAACTTTGAATGGTGGTATAGCGAGGGCGAGGCTCCGGACGAGGAGTGGGACGAGCCCGCGCCGTGTGACGTGTCGAGCGACGAGGACGGGACCGGCAACGATGCTGCTGTCGAGCCTGACGCCGCCTCCGATGCCGCCGAGCCCCTGACCTTCGAGCAAGCCTGGGCCCAGGCCGAGGCAGACGAGGCCAAGGCCGACGCCACGGCCACGCTGGGTGAGCCAGCCGACATGTCCATCTCGCCGGCAAAGACCCCGCAACCGCGCCACAACATCGACCCCGGCAGTACGGCATCTTTCAGCATTCTCGACGTGCCCTCGCAGGGCGCTCAGGCGCCCGCGCCCACGCATCGTCCCGACTTGGCTCGCGAGGAAGATGCTGGCCGCCGCTCGCCGCTCGGCCCCATCCTCATCGCCTTTATGGCCGGCGTTATCGCATGCTCGGTAATTGGAAACGTCTGGAGTCATGTTGAACAACAACGAAAAGACGCCGCCAAGGTCGAGATGTCCGTCGAACAATCGCTCAGCCGCACGCGCTCGGTGCATGTATCGGTCGAGGTCAAGGACGGCGCGACGTGGGACACCGCGCGCGGCGACAGCCAGATGCTCGTCCATATCGTGGGTCGCACGCTCAAGGGGCAAGCGATCGACGAGTACCAATACGTCAATTCCGAAGGTGACGGCATCGAGCTCAAGCCCGGCGACTACGAGCTCACGGTCGATGAGCCGCCCGTCGCCACCGACGGCACGCGTTACCGTGCCTCAAAGCGCATGGTTCCGGTGAGTTTTAATTCACAGGCGCCCGATACGGTCGATAGCACGCCGCAGGGCGGGTTTGACCTTTACGCTATTGCTCAATAACTGCACCTGTCGCTCAACCCCGCCGCCAAGAGTGGGACAATAGCCCTCGACACCGTTGTTTACTATTGGAGGAAGTAGCATGTCCACCGTCACTACCATCAAGCGCGGCAGCCTCACCGCGGTCATCGATTCCATGGGCGCCCAGCTCACGAGCCTTGCCCTCAACGGCAACGAGTATCTGTGGCAGGGCGACCCAGCCTTTTGGGGCAAGCATGCGCCTATCCTGTTCCCCATCGTGGGATCGCTGCGCAACAACATGGCGACATCTGCGGCCGGCACCTGCGAGATGCCGCGCCACGGACTCGCTCGCATCGTCGAGCACAAGCTGGTCGAGGTCTCCGAGGACGGCTCGTCCGTCACCTACGAGATCACCGACACGCCCGAGTCACTCAAGGCTTTCCCCTTCCACTTTAAGCTCAACATGACCTATGCCCTAACCGGCGACGCCACGCTTACCCAGACCTTTGCCGTCACCAACACCGGCGACGTGGACCTGCCGTTCTCGGTAGGCGGTCACCCTGCATTTAACGTGCCCGCCCCCGGTGCCGAGGACGAGGCGTTCGAGGATTACGAATTGGCGTTTACCGAGGCTTGGACTAACGAGGCTCCTATCATCACGCCCGACGGTCTTATGACGTTTGAGGGTAGCTACAAGGCTCCCGATAACTCGGACGTGCTGCCCATCACGCACCGTAGCTTCGATAACGACGCCATCATGTTCACCGATACCCCGGGCTCCACGCTCACGCTGCGCGGTCGCAAGTCGGGCCATGGCGTCAAGATCGACTTTGAGGGCTTTAAGTATATCGGCGTGTGGTCTGCCGCCAACGACGCCCCGTTTGTGGCGCTCGAGCCCTGGACCGGCCACACCACCATGGACACCGAGGACGACATCTTTGAGCACAAGGCCAACACCATCACGCTGGCTCCCGGCGCTACCGATAAGCGCACCTTTAGCGTCACCCTGCTCTAGAGGTTCCGCCGTTCTAACGAACGACGGACCAATCGACGCTGCGCGCCACCCAGAGCGACAATTTGTCATTCAAAAGGCAAGGCATGACCAGAAGGTCTATGCCTTGCCTTTTACATGCCAAGTGGTACATGGGGGCAGGCTGCTTTGCGCCAATCGTCCTCGTGTGTCTATTAATTTTTCGCGCACATGCCGCGCTGCTGTTTGTTGACGTATATCCTGTCTTATTGTCAGCAAAACGACATAGGGAAGGCATCAGATGCAACCTCGACTACAGCGCGACGCGCAGACCCAGCCGGTGTGCAGCCGTCGCATCTTTTTGGGTAGCGCCCTCGCTGCGAGCGCAACCGTTGTCGCCGGCGCGCTTGCCGGCTGCCAGCGCCCGTCCACGCTCAAGGTGGTCCAGCCCACCACGGGCGGCGGTCGCGACGACCTGTCCGATTCCGTAATCGGCAAAGACAAGATCCGCATCGGCATGGAGGCGGCCTACGCCCCGTACAACTGGCAGGTATCCGAGGCCAGTGAGTACACCATCCCCATCGATAACGTGCAGGGCGCTTATGCCGACGGCTACGACGTGCAGATCGCCAAGATCGTCTGCAAGGCCCTTGGCGGCGAGCCTGTTGCCGTCAAGCAGAGCTTCTCGGGCCTTATCGATTCGCTCAACAACGGCCAGATCGATCTCATCATCGCCGGCATGAGCGCCACGCCCGAGCGCGAGGAGTCCGTCGGTTTTTCCGACCCGTACTTTATCGGCTACTTTGGCCTGTTCGTAAAAGAGGGCTCGCCCTACCAAAACGCGACCAAGCTCAGTGACTTTAGCGGCGCCACGGTGCTCGGCCAAAAGGACACGATGCTCGACACCGTCATTGACGAGATCCCGGGCGTCGTCCACAAAAATCCGGTCGATTCGGTACCCACGGTGTTCTCGAACCTGCTGCAGGGCACCTGTGACGCCGTGACCTACAACACCGAAAACGAGAAGGGCTATATGGCCCAAAACCCGGGCATCGTGCCCATTCGCTTTGCGGAGGGCGAGGGCTTTAAGCAGGAGGTTACGACAAACGTCGGCTGCCGCAAGGGCTCGGACAAGCTGCTCAAACTTATCGATAAGACGCTCAAGGGCGTCAGCCAAGAGGAGCGCGACCAAATGTGGGACGCGTGCCTCGACCGTCAGCCGGCATAGGGAGGCAGCATGAAAACCGTCAATCGTCTGGCCTCCTTTATCAAGGCCGACCACCGTTATGTGTATCTGGGCACGAGCGTCATTGCGGCGCTCGGCCTGGCATTTAGCCAGCGCAACCCCACGCCGCTGAGCTTCTTGGCGCCCACGGGCGTGTTCCAGGACTGCCTCTGGGCGATTCTGTGGGCCTGGATTGTCGTATCGGCGGCAGCGCTCGTCACCAAGCTCATGCATTGGAACGACTATCGCCAAAAGTCGCCGTTTGCATCCGAGCGTTGCCGTCGCGGCGCGCGCCTGGGCAGCTATGTCGTGGTTGCCATCGCGGCGATCTTCTTTATCGACCGCTGCGTCATGTCGTTTATCGACCTGGTGCAGGTGAGCATTGTCTCGGACTCCAACCCCAGCGACTTTCTGTCGAGCTTGGTCTACATGACCTACAAGAGCGGCGACTTCTTTATCCGCGGTATCGAGATCACCATCGCGCTTGCCACCTTCGGCACGGTCATCGCCTTCTTCTTGGCGCTGCTCTTTGTGTTCTTGCGCACCCAGACCTTCGACCGCGTCGACAACGACCTGGTGCGTTTCTTTAAGAGCATTGGCCGCGGGTTTGCGACCGTCTATTCCACCGTCGTGCGCGGCACGCCCATGATGGTCCAGGGTCTGCTCATCTATTACGCGGGCTTTACCGTTCTGCGCGGCATGGGCTTCGAGACCGCCCAGGCCAACCAGATCTGGAGTACCTTCACCGCCGGCCTCGTCACCATCTCGCTCAACTCCACCGCCTACATGATGGAAGTCCTGCGCGGTGGCATCGAGTCCATCGATCCCGGCCAGGCCGAGGCAGCGCGCTCGCTGGGCCTGTCGCAGTGGCAGGCTATGCGCAAGGTCGTGTTCCCCCAGGGCATCAAAAATGCGATTCCGGCGCTCACCAACGAGCTCATCATCAACATCAAGGATTCGTCGGTGCTTTCGGTCATCGGCGTGTTCGACCTCATGTACGCCACCACCACCGTCGCCGGCGTGTACTACCGCCAGATGGAGGTCTACTGCGTGGCGCTCGTGGTCTACCTGATCCTGACGCTCGTGGCGAGCCGCCTGCTCGAGGCCTTTGGCAAAAAGCTCGGCGCCGAGGCTCCGGCCACGCTGCCCAGCTCCAACTAGGCGCAAGACGAGGAGAATCATCATGACAGATACCGCCACTAATGGCGTCGCGGCCGCCGCACAGACCAACGAGCCGCTTATCCGCGTCGAGGACCTGCGCAAGAGCTTTGGCTCGCTCGAGGTACTCAAGGGCATCGACTTGTCCATCAATTCCGGCGAGGTCGTTACCATCATCGGCGCCTCGGGCTCGGGCAAATCGACCTTCCTGCGCTGCCTCAACCTGCTCGAGACCCCGGACGCGGGCCACATCTGGTTCCACGGTCAGGACCTCACGGCCGAGCGCTGCAACATCAACAAATTGCGTGAGGACATCGGTATGGTGTTCCAGGGCTTCAACCTGTTCAACAACATGGACGTGCTCGACAACTGCACGCTCGCGCCCGTCACGCTCAAAAAGATGGGTAAGGCCGAGGCCGAAAAGGTCGCGATGGGGCATCTGGCGAGCGTGGGGCTCGAGAAGTTTGCGCACGCCGCCGTGGGCAGGCTTTCGGGCGGTCAAAAACAGCGCGTGGCCATCGCCCGTGCCCTGTGCATGAATCCGCAGATCATGCTGTTTGACGAGCCGACCTCGGCACTCGACCCCGAGATCGTGGGAGAGGTGCTCGAGGTCATGCGCAAGCTCGCTGCCGACGGCATGACCATGGTCGTCGTCACGCACGAGATGGCCTTTGCCCGAACCGTGTCCGACCGCGTGGTCTTTATGGACAAGGGCGTGGTGCTCGAGGATGCCGCGCCGGCCGAACTCTTCGGCAACCCCAAACACCAGCGCACCCGCGAGTTCCTCTCGCGTTATCTCGAGGACAAATAATCGACTGCAAACGCTTACGTGGCAGGGCCGCTCCGATGGGGCGGCCCTCGTCATCACAATCGAAAGGATGTCATGGCCGAGGTTTGGCGCTTCTTTGCGCATGAGGACGATTTTGCCGATATAGACGAGGCCGGCGCGTGCGAGCGCTTGGGCCGCGTGCTGTCGTTTCCGACCATTTCGAGCATGGATGCCGAGGCGGTGGACTGGCAGCCCTTCGACGACCTGCGCGCGTACATGCAGCAGGCGTGGCCGCGCGTGTTCGCGGCGGGCGAGGACGAGTTTATCGACCATTCGCTGCTGGTGACGCTTGGCGGTTCCGACCCTACTCTCAAGCCCGTTATGCTCATGGGCCACATGGACGTGGCCCCCGTGGTGCCGGGTACCGAGGACGACTGGACGCATGCCCCCTTTAGCGGACAGGTGGACGACGCCTACATTTGGGGCCGCGGCGCCATCGACATGAAAGACCAGGTCGCAGGCATTCTCGAGGCGGTTGAGTATGCGTTGGCGCACGGTTGGCAGCACGAGCGCACGCTGCTCCTGGCCTTTGGCCAGGACGAGGAGACTACGCAGTGCGGCGCAGGCGCCATCGGCCGCGCGCTCGAGGAGCGCGGCATTGAGCTTGAGTACCTGATCGACGAGGGCGACTACCGCATCGTTCCGGCTGCCGAGTACAGCGCGGGCGAGGGTTGGCTCATACACGCCGACCTGGCTGAGAAAGGTTATGCCGACATTGTGCTCAAGACAAAGAGCGCGGGCGGACATTCTTCCAACCCCTACGGCGGCACGTCGCTCGAGGTGCTCGGCCGTGCCATCACCGCAATCTGCGAAATCGAGTGGCCGACGCGCGTGACCGATCTGCTTGCCGCGCAGCTTGTCGAGCTGGGGCTCTACACGGCGGATGAGATTGCCGCCAACGGGGGCGCCATTGTCCGCGATTGCCTCGCCAGCAAGAAGCTCTATCCGCTCGTGACCACCACCTGTGCACCGACCCAAATCGAGGGCGGTAGCACCGGTGCCAACGTGATGCCGCAGGATATGTGGGCCAATATCAACTTCCGCATGCTCGAGGGCACGAGCGTGGCCGATGTCGTTGCCCGCTGCCGCGAGGCGGTTGCCGCTGCGGGCCTTGCCGGTCGTGTCGAAGTGGAGCTGGGCCCCGGCAGTTCCGAACCCTCGCCGTCCCCACGCATCGGTGGTTCCGGCCTCGAGGCGGTTCGCTCCATCGCCGCCCGCTATTTCCGTGATCCAAAGGGGATGGAGGAAAACGGATCATCCGAGCCGTTGACGATTGTCCCCTCGACCGTGATTGGCGCGACCGACGCTGCCAACTACCAGCATATTTGCCCTGAGTGCATTCGCTTCTCGGCCTTTGTGGTCGACGATGACGAGTGCGACCGCGGCGTCCACGGCACCAACGAGCGCATCACCCGCCGCGCCTACCTCCAAGGCACCCGCTTCCTCATCGCCCTGCTCCGCACGCTCTAGAATGTGACAAAGGGACTGAGCCGATTTCATCGGTAATGAGACAAAAACTGTAATAGAAAAAGGCTAAGATATCTTAAGAGACATATGCTGGGGTTGGTATTCCTTGAACGACTGCGGGCATGTGCCAGACCGCCTCGGCCCCCGGGGAGCGCCCGGGCAGGTCGCCGTGTGACTGGGGAGGAAATTATGCAGGAGCTCAGAGAGATGACGTCTCGACTCGTGAATATTGCTACCGGGGGGGGGTGTCTAAGCAGGGAACTTCCTGGTGAACACCGGCCGCGCGAGCGGTGGTCCGTCATGTCTTGTGGCCGTCGTCGCGGGCTGCGCTCGGTCTCGCCATATGCGATTGTTCTGGCCCTCGCCATCGCGCTGACGGCGAGTTTCTTCCTGCCGCTTCGTGCCGAGGCGGCAATTTCGGACCACACGGTTCCGACGATTTCGCCTTCGGGGACAACAATTAACCTGTTTGATTACTGGGTGAATCCGGATAACCATCTGTCGGTTTCCGGCAACGGCGGCATCAACGCAAGCCACCGGTTCCAGTTTAACGATGGCCAGGGTGATGCACCGCTCAACCATTGGACGGGCAACACGAACCCGCAGCCCGGCATTGTCAGCAACACGCTTTCAGACGGCTACCCGCAGCTTTCCGGTACCTATGGCGGCGACTCCCTCCGCTATCTGTTCGATTCCTCTGCCCAGACCGGCAAGACGTCCCATTTTGGCGTGACGGGCCTCCTCAAGGTTCAGGACGGCTACTACGTCTATGACAGCTCCGAAAACTACGCAGCCTACAACGCTGACAAGAATGCCTTCGACATCTATGACACCTGGGGCATTGACAAAGTGGGCGATTCGTCCCATCGGGGTCAGTTCTTCCCGTTCGATGCGGCAGACAAGGTGTTCAAGGAGGAAAGAGGCCGGCTCGTCCAAAATGGCATCACGGCAGACAACGCCGGTAACCACGTCAACCACCACTTCGGCCTCTCAATGTCCACGCGATTCGTGCAGCCCAACGGCGGCCTGACGAACGATAAGAAGGACATGACCTTCGAGTTCGCCGGCGATGATGACGTCTGGGTGTTCATCGATGATGTCCTCGTGGGTGATATCGGCGGTATTCACAGCCGTGCGAGTCTGAGTATCAACTTTCATACGGGCGACATTAAGGTGAACGACAAAAGCGACGGCACGCTGCTGAGCAAGTACCAGGCGGCGAAAAAGGGCACTTCGGGCTTCGACGGCAACACCTTCAAAGACGGCACCAACCACACCCTCAAGTTCTTCTACCTGGAGCGCGGCGCCACCGACTCCAACATGGAGCTCAAGTTCAACCTCGTGACGGTGCCCGAGTCCGACATCATCAAGTTCGACCAGGACGGCAAGTTCGTACAGGGTGCCGAGTTCGCGCTGTACAAAACAGACGGGAAATTTACAGATACGACCAATAACGAGAACGCGCTTCTCGGCTCTGGCACCACGGACGAGGCCGGCCACCTAACGCTCACGAACGACGATGACAACGGCGTCATCAACTTCGACGATCTCTACAACAAGAATCACGACAACAAGTACTACCTCCTGAAGGAGACGCACGTGCCCGAGGGATACCGCTCGAGTCTCACGGCGACGGGTGGCAGCATGCAGCTCGAGTACGTGCCCGCGAGCGCTGAGAACGGCGCGGGCGGCGTCATCATCAACCGCGGCGGTATGGATGCGGGCAGCGTCGTGTGGAAGACCGGTGCGTTCGCCGCCGCGAAGGAGACCATCACCGCGCCGTTGACCGTGTACAAGGCAAATAATGACCTGACGAAGTCCGACAATACCGTCAATCTGGACTCCGGCATACTGTTCGCTGTGGTGCTCAAGCGCGACAAAAGCGCAGACACAGGTATCAAAGATCCGAGCAATTGGTACGCCGTGTCGGGCGACCCATCGACGGGAGCGGGATACACCCTCGCCAAGGAGCCGGGCATGACCGGTGCTATCGAGGCGGCGAAGAAGGACCTGCACGCCTTCACGCTCAACACAAGCGGCCAGTACCAGGTAGAGATTCAAAATCTGCCCGGTGACATCTCCAAGTACTACTACCTGCTGAGCGGTGATGCCCGCAAGGATGCCGAGTACACGGTGGCCATCTACCACACAACGGCGAGCTCGATCGGCGACGCGACGCCCGAGAACACCGTCCACGTGTACAGCGACGACATCGCAGACGGCACGAACTTCAAGCGACAGTTCGCCACGCGCTTGCTCGTCACGAACATCCAGAATCGCCTGTTCGTGCAGAAGACCGATACCGAGGGCAACCCCGTAGACGGCGCGAAGTTCGGCCTGTACACGGCCGATCAGGTGACAACAGACGCGAACGGCAAGGTCGTGCTCAAGGGCGAGCAGACCCCCTACGACACCCTGACGACGGGGTCGGTCGGCAACCCGGTCCCGCTCGAAGGTGCGGGCATATTCCCGAATACAAGCGCCGGTAACATGCCGCTCGTGAATGGAACTTACTTCCTAAAGGAGGTCTCGGCTCCCAAGGGCTTCCTGCTTAACGACACGCTCACCAAGGTGATTGTGGACGATTACGGCGTCCATGCCGATGCTGGTACGGACGATGACGGCGTTTCGACGTTCGTGGGCCCGGGCGCGCTCATGAAGAGTCTGGGCCAGTTTGGCGCAGAGGGCGACATCGACAACACGCTTACGTGGATCAAAGGTACGCGGCAGACCTCGAATGGCGAGACCAATGATAACGGCAACCTGACGTGGACCGATGTCGAACCCGTGGGTGCAGACGACACAGTGCGCCTCAAGTACGGCGCTAACGGACGCATGTACCAGTATGGGCCCACCGAGGAGGGCAAACCCTACCGCCTGGAGACCGAGACGGGCTGGATACGTATGGGTATCACCCAGGACGTGTCTGGTGACACTAATGCGAAGGGCGCCCGCGCCGATCTGGACGACATGAACCTGAATGCCCTGTTCACGGGTGCCACCTGTGTGCGCGTGGCTAACAAGCGCGAGGCGAGCCTCGAAGTGACCAAGCATGTCGTGGTGCCGAAGGGACTGACGGGCAATAAGGACGCGAAGTTCACCTTCAAGTTCACCGTGCCCACGTCGGCGGGGAAGACGTACAAGGCCGCAGTGTTTGAGAACGCGGGGGCCGCAAGCGAGAAGCAGGTCGGCGATATGTTCGACCTGACGAACGGCCGCGAGCAGACCATCACGGCCGGCCAGACGATCCGCGTGTACGGTCTCGACGAGCACGACGCCTACACGGTGCAGGAGCTGACCGATATGGACAAGATGCCGGCCGGCTTCACGCTGACCAAGCGCGAGCAGGGCGGCAACGCCCTGAGCGGCGAGGGCGACAGCATCTCCGGCACGATCGCAAAGCAGAACGCCGACGGCACGGTGGCCGCCGCCAACAAGCTGGTATTCACGAATACCTACAGCGTAAAGCCGCCGGTGACGCTCACCAATGCGTTCTGGGCGCAGAAGGTGCTCCGGGGCCGTGACTGGAAGGATGGCGATAGCTTCAAGATTTACCTGCGCGCGGACAAGGGAACGCCGATGCCCGCCGGTGCCAAGGATGCGCCCGTGAGTGGTATGAAGCAGGTTGTGAAGACCGTCAAGAACGGGGACAAGTTCGACTTCGGCAATATTGAGTACGCCAAGCCCGGCACCTACACCTATCTCATTGCCGAGGCCACGCCGTCTCAAAACGACGCTAGCTGGCTGCCCGGGTTCGGGTATTCAAGCGCTTCCTACCGCGTCACGGTGACGGTGAAGGATAGCGGCGACGGCACGCTGTCGCAGCCGGCAGTCAAGATGGAGCAGACCTACACCGACGACGGCGTGAGCCATGAGGACAGCCCGATCGAGGTCGCTGACAAAATCGCCAAGATCACGAACGCCTATAACACCGATGAGGAGACCATCTCCTTCAACGTGCAGAAGACGTATGCCGACCAGTCCGGTGCAAATCCGCTTGTGAAGGATAAGTTCACGTTCCAGCTCGAGGCACTCGGCGGGATGAAGAATGATGCCGTGCCGAGTGGAGCCATCGATTTCGGCAAGCTCGCCACCTCCTACAGCGTCGGTGCCAGCAAGGTCCCCATGCCTAAGGGGTGCACGTCCACCACGACCACGGCGAAGAACGATGACGACGGTATCGCTGCGTTCCCGCAGATCACCTATACGATGGAGAGCGAGAACCTCACCTACGTGTACAAGGTGACCGAGGTCAAGGATTCCGATACATCGACGTCCAGTGGCATAGGCTACGACGATACGGTGTACTACGTGCTGGTGAAGAACCAGCAGGTTGATAACGAGTCTGGGACGGGTAAGTGCCTGTCCTCCACGGCCACGTATTGGAAGGCCGACGGCACGCAGCTGACGGACGCCAACGGATACATCCCGTTCAAGAACACCTACACGGTGACCCAGGCGACGTCGGCGCCGGTTAACGTGCAAAAGACGTTCACCGGGCGCGCGTGGGAGACGAGCGATGCGTTTGACTTCACCCTGACGCCGGCGGATGATGCGACGAGGGATGCGGTTAAAAACAAGGTCGTTACCCAGAGGAAGGCTACCGACTCCGATGAGACCGGCGATCTGACGACTAAGGTTGAGATCGCAGGCGCCGGTGACGCGACGCGTTCTGCAACCTTCGGCGCGGGCGACCTGGTGTTCACCAAGTCGGGCACGTATACGTTCAATGTGAACGAGACGAAGCCGACCGACGCGGATAAGACTGGTATTGCGTATGACGGCCATACGTCCACGGTGACGTACACAGTGACCGATATCGAGAACGGCAAGCACACCGGTAAGCTGACCGCGTCGGTTGCGTACGACAACAAGCAGGCGACGACGGATGCCGACCGGCAGGTGACGGGTGCTGCCGCGTTTACCAATACCTATACGGCCTCCGGTGCCTACGCGGGCATCGATGTGACCAAGACTCTGGTTGGTACCCCGCTGAAGAATGGCATGTTCCCGTTCACCATCGAGGCGATGACGTATAACGGTACGACAGCCCCGGAGCCGGCTGATACCGATAAGTCGTTCATGAACACCGTGGGCAAGGATGACGGTGACGATACGCAGACCGCCACGATGTCCGGCAAGCTGAAGATGAACTTCACGCAGCTGAGCTACAACAAGGTGTATGTGTACAAGGTGTCTGAGGCGCATGGCGCCAACGCTGGTGGATACACGTATGACACCGAGTACCCCGGTGACGCCTACGTGCTCATTGCGGTGAAGCCGAATCCGGACAACAAAGGCCAGCTCTACACCGAGACGACCATCGCGAAGGGCCCGGGCGTGACGGCGCTTGTTGGCGGGGGCGGCAACGTTGATGCGCTGACGGCCGAGGCGATTAAGGGCCTCGATACCACGACCAACTACGTGAAGACGGTCTCGAGTCGCGGCGCGAAGCCCGCTACACCTATCGTCCCGTTCAAGAACGAGTACAAGGTCGAGACGGCTGAGTACGGTGCGAAGGCCGGTCTACAGATTGAGAAGAAATTCACCGGCACCGGTGATGTGAGCAGCACATTCAGCTTTACGGTGACGCCCGAGGACTATCAGGCCGAGGGTCAGGATGGCACGAAGTTCATCCTGACCTCCGCCGACGCCGCGGCGAAGAAGCTCGACATCACGGGTGGGGCGGAGACCTTCAAGATTCCCGAGATGAAGCTCGGGGACACCAAGACCGTGAGCTTGCTGCCGAAGGGCTTGCAGTTCACACACGACGACGTGAGCAATGAATGCCGCGCCAACGTCTACCAATACAGGGTAGAAGAGAACGTGCCGAAGCCCGTTCCCGCCGGCTACACCTACGAC
The DNA here is from genome assembly GCA_902482035.1 of uncultured Collinsella sp. Taxonomy (GTDB): domain Bacteria; phylum Actinomycetota; class Coriobacteriia; order Coriobacteriales; family Coriobacteriaceae; genus Collinsella. The sequence goes on from CABSYW010000023.1 coordinate 20,297, forward strand.
AAGACGGTCTATACCGTCAAGATCGCAGTGTCCGACAACGGCGACGGCACACTGAAAGTCAAGACGAAGGTTCTGAACAGTGATGGCAAGAGGGTCGATTACCGTGAGTTTGACCCCGGCGTCTCGCTCGAGGACAACACGGCGACTATCCCGTTCGAGAACAGCTACAAGACGGACGCCAGTGATGAGCTGACCCCGCAGGTAACGAAGAAAGTCTCCGGCACCGAGAGCACGGACAAGGAGTTCTCGTTCACGCTGGCTGCCACGTCGGACATGCAGGCGAAGATCGCTGCCGGCGACCTGACGGTGTCGGATGACCTGGCGGGCGACGCGCATGCGGAGTCCCGGGCCACGAAGGGCGCGATCACAGGTAAGGACGGTCAGACCCTCAACTTCTCCGGCATGAAGTTCAACAAGGCCGGTACGTACACGTTCACGCTTTCCGAGGCGCACGACGCCGATGACGACGCGGCGGTGGACGGCGTGCAGAACGCCGGCTGGACGATGGACGCCTCCGCTTACACCGCCACGGTGACGGTGGAGGACGTGGACGCCAAGCTGACCGTCACGGGCGTGACGGTGAAGAAGGATGGTGACGCTGAGGCCAAGCCCATCAAGGCTGAGGTCAAGGACGGCAAGGTGAACCTCGCCACCTTTACCAACAGCTATGCTGCGAAGGGTTCCGTGACCCTGGCGGCGAAGAAACGCTTTACGGGCGGTGCGCTCGCGGGAAACGACTTCTCGTTCGCTCTGTACAGGGGTGACAAGGCGGAAGGCACGCCCATTGAGACCGTCACGAACGACGAGAAGGGCAACATTACCTTCCAGCCAATCAACTACACCGAGGCAGGTGACTACGAGTACACCATCAAGGAAGTTACCGGTAACGACCAGACCATCGTCTACGACGGTCAGAAAGTGAAGGTCAAGGTCAGCGTTACCGATAACAAGAACGGCACGCTGGACGCGACCGTCACCTACGGCGGCGATAAGGCCGTGCCGACCTTCACCAACGTGAGCCCGACGACGGACGTTACCGTCGAGGCCACGAAAGTTCTCGCGGGCAAGGCGCTGACGGACGGCGCGTTCGCCTTCGGCCTGTACCAAGGCGACACGTCCACGGGTAATCCCGTCAAGATCGTCCAGAACGACAAGGATGGCAAGATCAATTTTGCTCTCACCGGTCTGACCATCGGCGAGTACGACTACATACTCAAGGAGGAGAACGTCGGTGCCGATCCGACTATCACCTACGACACCAAGGCGGTGAAGGTTCACGTCTCGGTGAAGGCGGAGGGCGACAAGGCGAAGGCGACCGTCACCTATGACGGCAAGAACGATGCCCCGACCTTCACTAACAAGTACCAGCCCGCCGAGACCTCGGTGGCGCTCACGGCGACGAAGGCCTATGTGAAGTCCGACAACACGCAGGCCACGCTCAAGGGCGGCGAGTTCACCTTCGACCTGTACGAGGGTGATCTGACGGCTGAGCAGCTGAAGGGCAAGCAACCCATCCAGACCGCTAAGAACGGCGAGGACGGCACCGTTACCTTCCTGGCCATCAACTACACCAAGGCCGGCGAGTACAAATACACCATCGCGGAGCAGAAGGGCAACCTGTCCCACGTGGCCTACGACGATACGGTGCACCACGCCGTGGTGACGGTTGTGGACAACGCCGGCCAGTTGGAGGCGAGCGTCACCTACGACGATGGCGAGACGGTCGCCCCCACCTTCAAGAACACCTATACCGCAAAGGGATCCGCGGAGCTGACGGCGACCAAGGTCGTTGCGGTCGCGCCGGGCTTCACGCACGACACCAAGCTGAAGGGCGGCGAGTACACCTTCGACCTGAAGGATGCCGCCGGCAACGTGCTCGACACTGCGACGAACAAGGCCGATGGCACGGTGAAGTTCACGCGCGACTTCGAGCTCTCCGACCTGGACGGCGCCGCGAGCAAGGACTTTACCTACACCATCGCGGAGAAGCCGGGCACGGAGCCGGGCATGCTCTACGACACCCATGCGCTCATCTACAAGGTGACGGTCGCGGACGATGGCACCGGCACGCTGAGGGCCACACCGCAGGTAACGAGTGGAGACAACTCGCAGACCTTCATGAACACGTACCACCCGAAGGAGACCTCGGTAACGCTCAAGGCGAAGAAGCGCTTCACGGGCGGTGAGCTCGCAGGGGGCGACTTCACGTTCCAGCTGCTCGACAAGGATGGCAACGTGATCCAGGCCGTCCAGAATGACAAGGATGGCAAGGTTGCCTTCCAGGCAATCAGCTACGACACGCCGGGCGATCACGACTACGCCATCAGGGAGGTTGCCGGCAACGACTCGACCGTCGTCTACGACGCGAAGGACGTGAAGGTCCACGTCAAGGTCACCGACGAGAAGGGCGAGCTGAGGGCGACCGTCACATACGACGGAGAGAAGGCCGTGTCGACCTTCACCAACTCGAAGCCGACGACGGACGTTACCGTCGAGGCCACGAAGACCCTCAAGGGCAAGGACCTGACGGCTGGTGCGTTCACTTTCGGCCTGTACGACCAGGCCGGCAACGAGGTTTCCAAGGGCACCAACGACCAGGACGGCAAGGTCAAGCTGACCGTCAAGAACCTGAACCTGGGCGAGTACGACTACACGTTCAAGGAGGAGAAAGCCGGCCAGGCCGTCGACGGCGTGGTCTACGACGCCAAAGAAGTCAAGGTCCACGTCAAGGTAGAGCAGAACCAGGACGACAACAACAAGACGAAGGTGATTGTCACCTATGACGGTGACGCTACGGCTCCCACCTTCAACAACACCTACGACGCAAAGGGTTCCGTAACCCTGACGGCGACCAAGACCATCAAGGTTGCGGACGGCTTCGACCACGCGACGAAGCCCGCGGACGGCGAGTACACCTTCGAGCTGAAGGATGCCGCCGGCAACGTGCTCGGCACCGCGAAGAACGACGCCGACGGCAAGGTCAGCTTCACGCGCGAGTTCCAGCTCTCCGACTTGGGTGGCGCCGTGAGCAAGGACTTCACCTACACCATCGTGGAGCAGCCGGGCGCGGAGGCCGGCATGGTCTATGACAACCATCCTCTCACCTACAAGGTGACGGTCACAGACGGCGGGGCCGGAGCGCTGAACGCGAAGGCGGTCGTGACGAACACATCCGGCTCGGAGACCTTCACCAACACCTACCAGCCGGCCGCGACCGGTCTGGCCCTCGGTGCGCAGAAGAGATACGTGAAGAAGGACGACAACACGCCGATCGTACTCAAGGGCGGCGAGTTCACCTTCGATGTGTACGAGGGCAACCTGACGGCTGAGCAGCTTGCCGGAGCCAAGCCCGTCCGGACCGCGACCAACGGCGCGGACGGAAGTGTTAACTTCGGCGCCTTCTCCTACGCGAAGCCGGGCACGCACGAGTACACCATCGTGGAGCGGAAGGGCGACCTGTCCCACGTGGCCTACGACGATACGTTGCACCACGCCGTGGTGACGGTTACGGACAATGCCGGCACGCTGCAGGCGAGCGTTGTCTACGACGGTACGGACGCCGCGAAGCCCACCTTCACCAACGCCTACAAGGCACGGGCGACGGACTCCGGCGCGATCGCCCTCACCAAGAGCGTTGACGTGCACGACGGCAGCTATCAGCTAAAGGCGGGAGACTTCGCCTTCGAGCTGATGGGGTCTGACGGCTCGGTGATCCAGACCCAGAAGAACGATGCCGACGGCAAGGTTGCCTTCGACAAGCTGACCTTCGACCATGCGGGCACCTTTACCTACACGGTCCGCGAGGTGCAGCCGACGGACGACGCGCCGGGCGTGCCGGGCGTGACCTACACCGGCAAGACGTACACCCTGACCTACGTGGTGAAGGACAACAACGACGGCAAGCTGGTGGTAGAGAGCTCCACGGTGAAGCCGAGCGAGGGTACCGAGAACGGCGTCTCGCCCGGAACCATGACGTTTGCGAACAGCTACCAGCCGGGACAGACCTCCTACCAGATTTCTGGCACCAAGGTGCTTAAGAATGCCGACCCGGCCACCACGCGGACGCCCGCCGATGGCGAGTTCACGTTCGCTCTGATTGACGTGACCACGGGGCAGGAGATCGACCGGACCACGAACGTGGGTAACGCGTTTACCTTCAAGGCCATCTCGTACACCGCAACTGGTTCGCATGCGTACCAGGTGAAGGAGGTTGCGGGCCATGATGGCACCATTACTTACAGCGATGCGGTGTTGGACGTGACGGTGAACGTGACCGACGACGGCGGCAGCGGCCAGCTGACCGCGACGGCGAGCAAGGCGGCTGCTGATCTTACCTTCACCAACACCTACACGCCGACGGCAACGACGGCGACGATTACCGGAACGAAGGCACTGACCGGCCGCGACCTGGCCGAGGGTGAGTTCTCCTTCGATCTGAAGGACGCCGACGGTAACGTGGTGCAGACGGTTCAGAACGGCGTCGACGGCACGTTCGGCTTCGCGCCGCTGCAGCTGGATAAGGTGGGGACGTATGTCTACACCGTGTCCGAGCAGGCAGGGGCGACGGCGAACGGCGTCACCTACGACACGACGGTCTTTACCGCAACGGTGACGGTGACGGAGAATGCGGAGACGCACGAGCTGGAGGCGCAGGTTGCCTACAGCACAGGCGGCAAGGCTGTGGATGCGGTGGCGTTCAGCAACAGCTACGCGCCGGCCGCGACTGAGGTGAAGCTGGGGGCCTCCAAGGTGCTGAGCGGCGAGGGCCTGAAGGAAGGGCAGTTCTCCTTCCAGCTGAAGGATACCGACGGCAAGGTGCTGCAGACCGCCAAGAACGCGGCGGACGGCACGGTGGGCTTCGAGGCGATCTCGTACGACAAGCCCGGAACGTACGCCTACAGCATCTCCGAGGTGGACGACGGTCAGAAGAACGTGACGTACGACGCGGCCGAGCACCGGGTAACGGTGACGGTGACGGACGACGGTGCGGGCCATCTGGTGGCGACGGTAACCTATGATGGCGACGTGGCGCCGGTGTTCAAGAACACGTACACGCCGCCGACCACCCCGCCGATGGAGCCGCCCGCCAATCCGCCGAGCAAGTCGCCGGTGCCGAAGGAGGAGAAGCCGGGTCTGCCGAATATGGGCGATACCAGCTTGTCACCGATGGCCCTGGGTGGCATCGCGGGCGGCGCGGTGGTGCTGATCGCCGCAGGCGTGATCCTGCGGCGCCGGAACCGGTAACTGCGGCGGCCGAGAAGGGCTTTGATTGAGGGCGGGTGGTCGCAGGGCGCGGCCGCCCGCCCTTTTTGGTGAAAGGCTACGTTAACCCGCCGTTTGCTCGTCCAGCTCCGGGCGGAACTCGTAGTCCGGCTCCATCATCTTCTTCCAGGTCTTCCTGTAGCACCCGTCCTCGGGCTGCCCGCGCATGGGCGACGCCCCGTCCCCGATGCGTGTAGCCTCGTGCAGCCACTTGAACCACATCAGGTAGCTGTGGGGCCTGCGGGTCGACACGCCCTTGAACCTATCGAGGAAGTGGTCGAGCGAGCCCTGCGCTTCAGCATCCTCTGGACCGTGTCCCGCTCGTACCCGGTGAGCCTGCCGTGGGTCCTCGGGACCGCCTTCGCGGCGCCCTTCCCGCTCTTTCCGGACATGGCGTCCTCCGATCTCCCGGGGCCGGCCGATCCGGCCCTCAGGGTATCGGATTCCCGCATTCATCCGTACGTGTACGGATGAATGCGGGAGGCGTTCGGATGAAGTTGATATTCAAGGAAAGAGAGTGACCCTTTGTCGCATTCCGTGCGGGTTATATGCAGGTATGCCTGCGCACGCTATCATGTATGGGTTAGACCGCAACTATGTACCCCATACGCGAAGGGATGCGCATGTATCTGAAGATCGACATGTTCTAGCTGGGCTTACCCCCGCAGTGGCGCCGCGTGCCCCATCAACTCTGCCGATTTTCGCCTTCACGCTCATAAAGGAGTCCCGCCATGCGCGACAAGCTCGAAAAGATTATTAAGGCCTACGAGGAGCTCGAGAAGAAGCTTTCCGACCCGGCCGTCGCCTCCGACATCAAGGAGTTCACGCGTCTCAACAAGGAGTACGCACACCAGTCCGACCTCATTGCTGCCTCGCGCGAGTACATCGGCGCGCTCGATGACATCGAGGCCGCCAAGGAGATGCTCCGCGACACCAGCGATGCGGACGAGAAGGAGATGCTCCAGATGGACATCTCCGAGAACGAGGAAAAGCTCCCGCAGCTCGAGGAAGACATCAAGTACATGCTCATCCCGAGCGACCCCAACGACGACAAGAACACCATCGTCGAGATTCGCTCCGCCGCCGGTGGCGACGAGGCGGCCATCTTTGCCGGCGACCTCTACAAGATGTATCAGCGCTTCTGCGAGTCGCGCGGCTGGAAGACCACCGTGCTCGACTCCAGCCCCAGCGAGGCCGGTGGCTTTAAGTCCATTGAGTTCAAGGTCGAGGGCGACCGCGTCTACTCCGTTATGAAGTTCGAGTCCGGCGTGCACCGCGTCCAGCGCGTTCCCAAGACTGAGTCCCAGGGCCGCATTCAGACCTCCACGGCTACCGTCGCCGTACTTCCCGAGGCCGAGGAGATCGACGTCCAGATCAACCAGTCCGACCTGCGCATCGACACCTACTGCGCCTCCGGCCCTGGCGGTCAGTGCGTTAACACCACCTACTCCGCCGTGCGCATCACCCACCTGCCCACCAACACCGTGGTGCAGTCGCAGGAGCAGCGTTCCCAGATCCAGAACCGCGAGGTCTGCATGCAGATGCTGCGCGCCCGTCTGTACGAGATGGAACTCGAGAAGCAGCAGGCCGAGCTCGGTGCCGAGCGCCAGAGCCAGATCGGCCACGGCAACCGTTCCGAGAAGATCCGTACCTACAACCAGCCCCAGGACCGCGTGACCGATCACCGCATCGGTTTCAACTCCACCTACAACGGCGTCCTTCTGGGCGATCAGCTCGGCACCGTGATCGAGGCGCTCGCCGCCGCCGAGCGAGCCGAGAAGCTGGCGCAGGCTGTTTAAGTTACGGCGTTTTACCAAACGCCGTAACTGCTCGACGCTGCAAACGCCCCTAAGCGGCAATCTGACGTTCAATCGTCGGTCGCGTACCGAAGTACGCTTCCCTCCTCTTTCACGTCACCTTGCTCGCTTAGGGGCGTTTTCGCTGTCCGTCCTCTACCTGCGGCGCCTTGGATGTAGTCATTGGGGACGTTCTTAAATGACTAGGTTGGGCACATTGCTTTGTGAGTTTATTCAATCTTCTTTAATAACAATTAAGTTGTTTACCTGCTTAAAGTTACTTATCATTTTTAAAAATAATGCTCGAAAAAGCGTCCGAGAAGTCGCGGGGCGATTTTTGATGCGGCGCGCGTCAAGTGATTTGGCAAGTTCTTGGTTAGATATTGGTCAGTTTTGGGTCAACCTTGCCAAAAGCTTGACGAATGCAGATTTAGACGTCGACGAATGAACATTTCAGGCAGGTTCCAAGCAAAAATCTGGGCTGATTCTCGATAATTGCCTTCAATCGTCCCTTGCCAAGCGCTGGCCTCGCTTACAATCTGCTCCGACATTCGCGCGCCGTCCGGCGCTTAAGAGGGGAGGGCCCCATGGCAAACGAGATCTGGACCATCAAGCGTTGTCTCGAGTGGACCAAGGAGTACCTGGCCGAGCGCGGCGAGGAGCACCCCCGTCTTTCTGCCGAGTGGCTGCTGTGCGCCGCCACGGGCCTGGCGCGTATTGACCTATATATGCGTATGGACGAGACGCTTAACGCGGCCCAGCTCGAGACTATGCATGCGGCCGTTGTCCGCCGCGCTAAGGGCGAGCCGCTGCAATACATCACGGGCAGCACGCAGTTTCGCATGATTGACGTCGCGTGCGCTCCCGGTGTGCTCATTCCGCGCCCCGAGACCGAGATGCTCGTCGAGGAAGTCCTCAATTATCTGGATGCCGAGGTGCTGAGCCCCGAGGCTGCTGCCCGTCAGCGTGTTGAGCTGCCTTGGAACGATGAGGTCGAGGAGGCACGCAAGGCTGAGGCCGCGCTGGCAGACGAACGCGCGACCGCCGAGCGCCGTGCCGCCAACCTGACGGCCGCCGATGAGGCTGCGCTGGGTAGCGACGTGCTCGGCAGCCGTGCCTATGCCGAGGAGCTGGCCGACCGCGAGGCCGAGGAAGCCGCCGCGCAGGCAGCAGAAGCCGAAGTCGCGGAAGCCGCCGAGTCCGAGCTCGACGAATACGGCATCGCCATCGAGGGTGCCGACCAGGAGACGGCTTCAGCTCAGAATGCCGCTTCGCCTGCCCCAGCCGAGCCCCGCATCGCCCGCGTTCTCGAGGTCGGCTGCGGCACGGGTTGCATCTCGCTCTCCCTTGCCTGGGAGCGCCGCGGCCACGTTACCTGCACCGCCACCGATATCGAGCCGCGCGCTATCGATCTGGCCACCAAAAACCGCGACGCGCTCGGTCTCACATCCGATGAGGTCGCCTTTAGCCTCACGAACCTGGTGAGTTCCATTCCCCGCGAAGAGTGGGGCACCTTTGATGTGCTCGTCTCCAACCCGCCTTACATCCCGACCGACGTCATGCGCTCGCTGCCGCACGAGGTCAAGGACTTTGAGCCCGACCTGGCGCTCGAGGGCGGCGCCGACGGCCTCGATATTTTCCGCCGCCTGCTCAATGCGGCGCCTTACATGCTGCGCGCCGGCGGCCTGTTTGCCTGCGAGCTCTACGAGGGTGCCCTCGATGCCGCGGCCGAGCTCTGTCGCCAGGCAGGCCTTTCGGACGTGCGTATCGTCCATGACCTCACCGATCGCCCCCGCATCGTCCGAGCCATCGTCACCGAGCCCAAACAGCGTATTTAAGCTGAATTAATAGACATTTGCGCAAGTTTGTCCTTGCAATATACCGTAAAACTTCTACTATAGAAGGAGAAAGGTATGTCAAATCAGCTGCATCGGTACCGTATCGTGCTTGATTACATTGAACCTTGGCTTGATGAGCAGGATGAAGCTACGCTGAAGCAGATTTATGCAGACCTTTTGGTGCTCGAGAAGGAAGGTCCCAGCCTTGGTCGTCCGCTGGTTGACCGCGTAAAGGGCTCGAAGCTTCATCATTTAAAGGAGCTGAGAGTGACGTCGTGTGGTGGGCAGGTGATTCGCATCCTCTTCGCCTTTGACCCCAAGCGCCAGGCGGTATTGCTATTGGCGGGTGATAAGTCGCGAGCGGGATCGTCAAGGGCAAAATGGAACGGTTGGTATGCGATCAACATTCCAAGGGCCGAGCAAATATACCGTCGCCACGTAAGGAGGCTCGATCGAGATGGAACTGCATGAGTATATGGAATCTCGCGGGATAACACGCGACTCCATTACCGCCGAGCAGGAGAGGACTCGCGATCGTATCGAAGCCTATAAGCTTGCTCAGATTCGCAGGTTAAAAGATCTAACACAGGCGTCGGTCGCCCAGTCGATGGGCGTTTCTCAAAAACGTGTATCCGAGCTCGAGCGTGGGGAGTTGGGTTCGATGAGGCTCGACACGCTGAGCAGGTACGCAGAGAGCCTCGGCGGAAAACTGGTTGCAAGCATCGAGTTTCCCGATCGTACCGTTACGCTTGCGCGCTAAAAATCTTCAATTAACCCCCTCACTTTCACCGACTACTAGAGCCGCTCACCAAACCAACATGCGCTCTGGGCAAATAGGTTGAACGTTTCGTGCGAGAATGCCCCACAGTAAACAAACTTGCACCAGAGCGTAAGGGGCTGGCATACACATGCAGACGGTCTACCGGGTATACGAGGGAGCGCGCGAGCCGCATCGGCTCGCCGTCGAGCGTACGGCCGAGGTGCTCGGCTGTGGCGGCCTGGCGCTGATCCCGACCGAGACGGTCTACGGTGTCGCCGTGGCAGTCAACGCCTTCTCGGACGCCGTGCCCCAAGATACAGGCGAATTCCCATCGTGGCCGCGCGATCCGCAGACTGCCGTCAATGGCGCCGCGGTCCCTGCGCTCGGTACCGGCTACCGCCGTATCTTCACTCTCAAGCAACGTGAACTCACCCAAACGGTCGCCTGGCTGGTCGATGGCGTCGAGGCACTCGACCGCTATGGCGTGGATATCCCGGAAGATGCCCGCGTGCTCGCGCGACGATGCTGGCCGGGAGCCCTGACTATCGTGGTCAAGGCGGCTCCCTGCGTGCCGACCTTTATGCGTGCTGCCGACGACACCGTGGCCCTGCGCGCTTCGGCCTCTCCCGTGGTCCAAGCGCTCATCCGCGCCTGCGGCAGTCCCCTTGCCTGCACGAGCGCCAACACACACGGCGCGCCCTCGCCGGCAAGCTTTGCCGCCGTCGAAGGTCGCATCCTGGAGGGGGTCGATGTTGCCGTCGACGCCGGCGAGACCCCGTGTCGCGACGCCTCGACCATCGTGTCGTTCCAGCACGGCGGGCTCCAGATCCTGCGCCAAGGCGCACTTCCCGCATCAGAGATCGAACGGGTCCTGTCCGACCCGATGCAATAGAAAGGTGTAAGCGATGTCGTTGAATCTGGGCAGCCTGGGCATGGAAGATGCCTCGTTTAACTTTGGCGGTTCCTACATCATGGCGCTCGACTGCGGCACCACCTCGGTACTTGCGACCATCGTCGACGAGTACGGCTGCATCGTCGCGCAGGCACGTCGTAGCGTCAAAACCAGCTTCCCGCGTCCCGGTTGGATAGAGCAAGACCCCATGGAGGTGCTTGCCAGCCAGATCGGCGTGATGATGGAGGTCCAGTTTAAGAGCGGCATCCATTCTGACCGCATCGCCGCCATCGGTATCTCCAACCAGCGCGAGACCACGGTGGTGTGGGACCGCATAAGCGGCCAACCCATCTATAACGCCATCGTATGGCAATGCCGTCGCACCGCACCTCTGATCGACGAGCTGGTCGAGCGGGGCGCAGAAGAGCTGGTGCGCTCCCGCACGGGACTCACGCTCGATCCGTATTTCTCGGCTTCCAAGGTGCAGTGGATCCTCGACAACGTCGACGGTGCGCGTGAGAGCGCGGCGGCGGGCGACCTCATGTTCGGCACCATCGACACCTGGCTCATCTACAACCTCACCGGCAGTCAGGTCTTTGCCACCGACTACACCAATGCCAGCCGCACGGCGCTCTTTAATATCCATACGCTAGATTGGGACGACGACCTGCTGGCGCTCTTTGACGTTCCACGTTCCATGATGCCCGAGGTTCGTTGGAGCTCGGGCGACTACGGCCGCGTCGCGAGCGACATCATGACCAACATGCCGCCCATCATGGGCGTGGCGGGCGATCAGCAGGCGTCGCTGTTCGGCCACTGCTGCTTCCATCCCGGCCAGACCAAAAACACCTATGGCACGGGTTGCTTTATGCTCATGAACACCGGCGACGAGGTCGTCGAATCCAAGAACGGTCTGGTCTCCACGATCGGTATCGCCGCGGACGGCAAGATCAGCTATGCGCTCGAGGGTTCTATCTTTGCCGCCGGCTCAACCATGAACTGGCTGCGCAACAACATGGGCATCATCTCGAGTGTGAGCGAGTCCGCGCAACTCGCCGCTTCGATCAACGACAACGAGGGCTGCTACTTCGTCCCCGCCTTTGCGGGTCTGGGCGCTCCCTGGTGGGACCCGCGTGCCCGCGGTATCGTGTGCGGCCTGACCGGTGCCTCGAGTCGCGCGACCATCGTACGTGCGGCCTGCGAGTCCATGGCCTACCAGAGTTATGACGTGCTGCGCGCCATGGAGCAGGACGTGGGACTTTCGATTGAGCGCCTGTCCGTCGATGGCGGCGCCTCACGCAACGAGTTCATCATGCAATTCCAGGCCGACCTGCTGGATATCCCCGTGCTGCAATGCGAGACGGTGGAGACCACGGCAATCGGTGCCGCGTACTTGGCGGGTCTTGCCGTCGGCTATTGGGAAGACCTGGAAGAACTGGAGCAAAATGCCCAGATCGTTAGGACCTTCCTTCCCCACATGTCCGCCGAGCGCCGCGAGCAAAACCTTGCGGGCTGGCGTGATGCAGTCAGGCGCTCGCTCAGCACCGCACAGTAGGGCTGTGATGGGCTGCTCGATATAACAAACCGCTAAACTAATGCATGGCGTGCGGCGGCAACATTGCTTCGCGCCTTGTCAGCAAGGCCGTTTTGCGGTCGCAACGAAAGGGGCAATCAACCCATGACCGTCACCTACGATACGTCCCGTGTGACCCTTGTCGATCACCCGCTCGTCCAGCATAAGCTGTCGATTCTGCGCGACAAAAACACCGGCACCAACCAGTTCCGCCAGCTCGTGCGCGAACTCGCACTTTTTGACGGCTACGAGGCCATGCGCGACCTGCCCATGGAAGACGTCGAAGTCGAGACCCCCATCACCACCGCAACGTTTAAGCAGCTCGCCGGCAAAAAGCTCGCCATCGTTCCCATCCTGCGTGCGGGCCTTGGCATGGTCGATGGCATCCTCGACTTGGTACCCTCCGCTCGCGTGGGCCACATCGGTATGGAGCGCGACGAGGTTACCCACGAGCCGCATGAGTATTACTGCAAGATGCCCAAGGATATCGACCAGCGCATCTGCCTGGTCGTCGACCCCATGCTCGCCACGGGCGGTTCGGCCGAGATGGCCATCAGCTACCTGCGCGAGCGCGGTGTCAAGGACATCCGCATGCTGTGCATCGTCGCGGCCCCCGAGGGCCTCAAGTCGCTGACTGAGAAGGACCCCGATGTGCATATCTATACCTGCGCCATCGACGACCATCTCAACGAAGCTGCCTACATCGTTCCCGGCCTGGGCGACGCCGGCGACCGCATCTACGGCACGCTGTAATCTCTGGGCCATACCGGCTAACGTCGAAAATACGAAGAAATGGTGCGCGCGGTCGAACAAAAGACGACCGCGCGCACTCCTGTTAACGGACGTTTTGCCCTGAGGGGTTCGAAAAAACGTATTACCGTACCTGCGGCATAAAGAAGGCCTTAAGAAAACGTACAGGTGCGTATTAACCGTTTGTTTTACGGTTGTACTTTAGCGATTGGCTCGTACAATAGTCACCAATGTTTGGCGGGAACTGTTCTGTGAGGCGTTAAAAAGGAAAGTGAGGACGCCAGTGTTTCAGATAGCTGATCTGCTCGCTATCGTTGCAGGCGCCATCGCGGGCGCAATTGCCTTCCTTCCCTTTGTCTTTACGCTCAAGCCGGTTCTTGACGATAAGCAGAATGCGGACATGCTCAAGGGTATGGTGAGTCTGGCGGTCTCGGCAATCGCTCTGCTCGTCTTTACCTTGGTTGTGTTTGTGTTGTTCGGAGAGGCATTTCGCATGTTCCTCCTGGGCGAGGCGATCGGCTTCGTGGCCTTTATGGCCGCCTGCGCGGTTCGCGTCGCCAAGGCGCTGCGAGATCCTCATGAGGTCGAAAGGTAAGTCGTGGAAATTTTTGAAAAGCTGCCTGATGAGATTAATCATCTGGTCAGCGAGTTCAGCTCCACCCCTGTCGTGGGCGATCTGAGCTGCGGCATCACGCAGTACTCGTTTTGGCTGATCGTCTCCACGATCGTGCTCCTGATCGTCCTGGCCGTGTTCAAGAAGAAGCAGACCCTGGTTCCCAAGGGCTTCTTCGTCAACGGTTTCGAGTACATCATCGAGTACGTCGAGAACGATATCGGCAAGGGTGTCGTGGGTGAGAACTGGAAGAAGCACTTCCCGTTCCTGTGCTCGCTTTTCCTGTTCATCCTGATCAATAACATGATCGGCCTGATCCCGGGAATGAAGCCCGGCACCGGCGCAATCGGCTCCACCGCCGCACTCGCCATTTTCGCCTTCGTGTACTTCATCTACTACGGATGCAAGGCTCACGGCGTGATCGGCTACATCAAGAGCCTCGCCCCGCAGGGCGTGAGCTTCCCGATGAACGTGCTCGTGTGGGTCGTCGAGCTTTTCTCGACCTTCCTGCGCCTCATCACGCTTGCCGTCCGTCTGTTCTGCAACATGTTCGCAGGACACGTGGTCATGGGCTCGTTCGCCATCATGGCGAGCATGTTCATGCAGCCGCTGCTTCAGCAGGTTTCCGCGGCCCACGCCGTCGGCGCCCTGCCTTCGCTGGCCTGGCTTGCCATCCTCATCCTGATCTATGCGATCGAGCTTGTGGTCGGCGCCATCCAGGCTTACGTCTTCACGGTCCTTACCGCCGTGTATGTCTCCGAGGCAGAGGAGGTCGCGGAGGAGGAGTAGTCTTCCGTTCGTGCCTTAAAGGTAAGGCAATTCGTTAAACCGCCGGTGCCCGTACCCATGGAGCCCGGCAGTTATAAAAAGGTTATCCTGCGTGAAATAAGACACGCACGACAAAGGAGGAATCGTGGGAGTTATCGGTTACGGTCTCGGTGTTATCGGCGCTGGTCTTGCTATCGGCCTGTCTGCTCTGGGTGCTACGGGTGCTATGGCCCGTCAGCCTGAGGTCCAGGGCCGCGTGTTCACCGTCTTCATCATGGGCTCCGCTTTCGGCGAGGCTCTGGCTCTGATCGGCTTCGTTGTCGCGCTGATCGTTAAATAGCACGGAGCGTCAAGTATGAATCTTTCATCCCAGAAGAGCGCGATCGCACTCTCCGCGTCCGCGGCCGCGCTGCTCATGCCGGTTTCCGCGTTCGCCGAGGACGGCGCCGCCGGTGCGGACATCCTCATCCCTAAGATGGCGGAGTTCATCCCGGCGCTTATCGCCTTCCTGATTATCTGGATCGTGCTGGCCAAGGTCGCCCTGCCGGGCATCATGAAAACCATGGAGGAGCGCGGCAAGAAGATCGAGGAGAGCCTCGACGAGGCCGAGAAGACCAAGCAGGAGGCTATCGCCAAGCGCGCTGAGTCCGACTCGATCGTCACCGACGCCCGTCGTCAGGCTGCCGACATCGTTCTCGAGGCCCGTAAGGACGCCGAGTCCGAGCGTGCCCGTATCATCGAGGCTGCTCACAAGGAGGCCGAGGAGATCATCGCCAAGGCCCATACGACCGTCGAGGACGAGCGCAAGTCCATCTACGCCGGTGCCGCGAGCTCCATCGCCGACCTGTCCGTTGCCGTCGCCACCAAGATCGTGGGCGAGGCACTCGAGGACGATGCCGAGCAGAAGAAGCTCATCGAGCGCTACATCCAGGAAGCAGGTAGCCTGAATGCCGACTAGCCGCTATCAGGACAAGGTGCTCGAGACCTACGCGCGTTCCCTTCTGGAAGCCGCTAAGGCCGAGAACCATGTGTTCGAGGACCTCGAGATGATCGAGCGCTTGGCTTCTGCCAGCCCCGAGATCATCGCCGTGCTCGACACCATGTCCAAGCGCGACCAGCTCGACCTTCTTCCCAAGGTGGCAGCTGCCTTTAAGTATGTTGCCGAGGAAGACGAGGATGTAGTGGGCGTGACCGTCACCACGGCGATCCCGCTCGACGACGAGCTGCGTCAAACCATCACTAAGAAATGCGAGCAGGACTTCGGACGCAAGGTATTCCTTATCGAGCAGGTCGACCCGTCTATCGTGGGCGGCCTGGTGCTCGAGGCCCGCGGCGAGCGTCGTGACATTTCCGTCAAGACGCAGCTGCGCATCGCGCAGGAGACCCTCGCAAACTCTGCTAATTCGTACGGAGGTGAAGCCTAATGTCCGAAACCCTCAATGCCCAGGATATCGCCAAGAAACTGCAGGAGCAGCTCACGAGCCTCTCCGCGACGGTCGATACGCATGAGGTTTCAACGGTCGACGAGGTAGGCGACGGCATCGCGCGCGTCTCCGGCCTCAAGAGCGCCATGGCAGGCGAGCTTCTGGAGTTCAAGAGCTCCGATACCGGTGAGACCGTCTTCGGCCTTGCCCAGAACCTTGACCGTGACGAGGTCGGCGCCGTTCTGTTTGGTGCCGTCGACTCCATCAAGGAAGGCGACGAGTGCCGCACCACTGGCCGCATTATGGATATCCCCGTGAGCCGTGCCATGCTCGGCCGCGTCGTCAATCCGCTCGGCCAGCCTATCGACGGCCTGGGTGACATCGTCGCTACGCATCGTCGCCCCATCGAGTTCAAGGCCCCCGGTGTCATCGACCGTACCCCGGTGTGCGAGCCGGTTCAGACCGGTCTGCTCGCTATCGACTCCATGGTGCCTATTGGCCGCGGTCAGCGTGAGCTCATCATCGGCGACCGTAAGACCGGTAAGACCGCCATTGCCATCGATGCTATCCTCAATCAGCGCGGCAAGGGCATGGTCTGCATCTATGTCGCCATCGGCCAGAAGGCCTCCACGGTCGCTAACATCCGCGAGACCCTCGCTCAGCACGGTGCACTCGACTACACCATCATCGTTTCGGCCACCGCTGCCGATTCCGCCCCTATGCAGTACATCGCGCCTATGGCCGGTGCCGCTATCGGCGAGTTCTTCATGTACAACGGCGAGGACGGCAAGCCCGCCAGCGAGACCAACCCCGGTGGCCACGTGCTCGTCATCTACGATGACCTGTCCAAGCAGGCTGTGGCCTACCGTCAGATGTCGCTGACGCTGCATCGTCCGCCCGGACGCGAGGCCTATCCTGGCGACATCTTCTACCTGCACTCTCGTCTGCTCGAGCGTGCCGTCAAGATGTCCAAGAAGAACGGCTACGGCTCCATGACGGCTCTTCCGATCATCGAGACCCAGGACGGCGACGTCTCGGCCTACATTCCGACTAACGTCATTTCCATTACCGATGGTCAGATCTACCTGCAGTCCGAGCTCTTCTTCCAGGGTCAGCGCCCGGCAGTCGACGTGGGCATCTCCGTGTCCCGCGTCGGTGGCGATGCGCAGACCAAGGCCATGAAGCAGGTCGCCGGCAACCTCCGTCTGGACCTCGCTTCCTATCAGGAGCTCGCTGGCTTTACCCAGTTCGGCTCCGACCTCGACGAGGCTACTCAGAAGCAGCTGACCCATGGTGCCCGCATGACCGAGCTCCTGAAGCAGCCGCGCTACAAGCCGTTTGAAGTTGGCGAGCAGATCGTTACGCTGTTCGCTGGCAACGAGGGCTTCCTGGATGACCTGGAGATCGCCGACGTGCTGCCTTTCCGTGCCGAGCTCATCGAGTACATGGACAATGGCTTTGGCTCGCTGCTCGACAAGGTTCGCGCCAAGAAGATCGATGATGACACCAAGGCTGAGCTCTTGCGCGTCATCGGCGACTTCAAGCAGCAGTTCATGGCCAAGCACCATTCGGATGTTTCTGGATCAGAGGAGAACTAAGCCCCATGGCCAACCTTCGCGACATTAAGAAGCGAATCTCCTCGGTTACCACGACCAAGCAGATCACGCGCACGATGGAGATGGTCTCTACGGCCAAGATTCGTCGTGCCCTCGATCGCTCCAAGCAGGCCGAGCCCTATAAGGAGGCGCTGACCGACGTCATGTTGACGGTCGCCGGCGACGCCTCCTGTTCGGGCACCGATCCCATGCTGCAGAAGCATGAGAGCGTCAAGCATGGCCTGATTGTCGTTATTGCCTCGGACCGCGGCCTTGCCGGCGGTTTCAATACGACGGTGGAGCGCACGGCCGAAAAGCTCGCCGCTTCTTGGGCGAACGACGGCATCGAATACGAGATCATCGCGTGCGGGCGTAAGCCGGCCACGTATTTCCGTGACCGCGCAAACGTTGTCATGCACTTTGAGGGCAACTCCTCTGAGCCCGATTTCAATCAGGCCCGCATGATCTCCTCTCATATCTGCGATGCGTATCGTGCCGGTGAGCTTGACCGTGTCGAGCTTGTCTACCACCACGCCAAGAACCGCGTGGATCAGGAGCTTCGCGTCGAGCATCTGTTGCCGCTCGACCCCGAGATGATCGCTATGGCCCACGGTCCGCGTAAGAACGAGACCGACGCCCCTAAGCGCATCTCGTCCACGTTCGAGTTCGTGCCCTCTCCCGAGCATGTTCTCGGCAAGCTTGTGCCGTCTTATATCCTGACGGTCATCTACCAGGCCCTGATCGATTCGGCGGCTGCCGAGCAGGGTGCACGCCGCAAGGCCATGCACTCCGCGACGGAAAACGCCACCGCGATCATCTCGACCCTTACCCGCACGTATAGTCGCGTGCGCCAGGCTTCGATCACGACCGAGATTAACGAGATCGTCGGCGGAGCCTCAGCATTGGAGGAACAGTAATGGCTAATAACACCGTAAAGCTTGCGGTCGAGGAAGCCACCAAGAAGACGACTGCCGGTGATGGTCGCATCGTGCGAATCATCGGCCCTGTCGTCGACGTCAAGTTTGACGGCGCGGTGCCCCCGATCTACAACGCGCTCACGGTCGAGGCCGAGACCCCGATCGGTCATCTGAGCACGATCCTCGAGGTCGAGAGCCAGCTTCCGGGCGGCGTCGTCCGCACGGTCGCCATGTCCTCGACCGACGGCCTGCAGCGCGGCCTCATCGCCACCGATACCGGTGAGCCCATGAAGATGCCCGTTGGTCCCAAGACGCTCGGCCGCATTTGGAACGTCATGGGCAAGCCCGTCGACGGCAAGCCCATGCCCGAGGTGGAGGAGTTCTACCCCATCCACCATGCAGCGCCCCGTTTCGACGAGCTCACCACCAAGACCGAGATCTTCGAGACCGGCATCAAGGCCGTCGACCTGCTCGAGCCCTACATCCGTGGCGGCAAGACGGGCCTGTTCGGCGGCGCCGGCGTCGGCAAGACCGTTCTGATTCAGGAGCTCATCAACAACCTCGCCCAGGAGCACGGTGGTACCTCGGTGTTCACCGGCGTTGGCGAGCGTACCCGCGAGGGCACCGACCTGTTCCTCGAGATGAGCGAGTCTGGCGTTATCGACAAGACCTGCTTGGTCTATGGTCAGATGAACGAGCCGCCCGGAGCGCGTCTGCGCATCGGTCTGGCCGGCCTTACCACCGCTGAGTACTTCCGCGATCGCGGCCAGGACGTTCTGCTGTTCATCGACAACATCTTCCGCTTCTCCCAGGCAGGTTCCGAGGTTTCCGCACTGCTGGGCCGTATGCCGTCCGCCGTTGGTTACCAGCCCACGCTGGCAACCGAGATGGGCGACCTCCAGGAGCGCATTACCTCGACCAAGACGGGCTCCATTACCTCCGTCCAGGCTGTCTACGTCCCCGCAGACGACCTGACCGACCCGGCGCCTGCCACGACGTTTACGCACCTCGACGCCACCACGGTTCTTTCGCGTAGCATTTCGTCGCTCGGCCTGTTCCCGGCTATCGACCCGCTCGCGTCTTCCTCCGACGCTCTCGATCCCTCGATCGTCGGTGAGGAGCACTACCGTGTCGCTGTCAAGGTCCAGGAGCTCCTGCAGGAGTACTCCGACCTTCAGGACATCATCGCCATTCTGGGTATGGACGAGCTGTCCGAGGAGCAGCGCCTTACGGTCAACCGTGCCCGTAAGATTCAGCAGTTCCTCTCGCAGTCCTTCCACGTCGCCGAGAAGTTCACCGGCAACCCCGGTGTCTACGTCCGCGTCGAGGATACCGTCCGCTCTTTCGCCGAGATTGTCGACGGCAAGGCCGATGACCTGCCCGAGCAGGCTTTCCGCTATGCTTCCACGATTGAGGACGTGCGCGAGCGCGCCCGCAAGATGGGGGAGAAGTAGGTTATGCGTATCCGCATCGTGTGCCCCGTGAGCTGCGCCTATGAGGGCGACGCTGCGTTTGTGTCGATTCCGTCCACGGATGGCGAGTTTGGCGTTCTGCCCGCTCACTCCAGCGAGATCTGCACGATCGACCGCGGTTACGTTCGCGTTTCCGATAAGGCCATGGGCACTGTCGACCACACGTTTGCCGTGGCCGGCGGCTATGCCCAGGTTGCGGACGATGTCGTGACCGTTCTCGCCGAGCGCGCTTGCGATTTGGCGACCGTCGATGCCGACAAGCTTAAAGCTGATATTCAAGGTTTTGAAGAGAAGCTGGGTAATTTGTCGGAGGATGATGCACGCCGCGCCTACCTCTATAATGAAATCGCATGGTGTAAGCTCAAGCTTGCCCAATAGTCAAACGATTTAGCGTTCGACCATTTGCGAACACATCATGCCCGGGATGGCCCAGCCACCCCGGGCATGCTTTTTGAAAGGGTAGACCTTGGATATTATCCGCGTTGAGGGTGGCCACGCCATCGGAGGCTCCGTGCCCGTTTCGGGCGCCAAGAACTCCGCGCTCAAACTCATGGCGGCAACGCTTCTGGCGCCGGGCAAGACGACGCTGCAGAACGTGCCCGATATTTCCGATGTCCACGTGATGGGCAAGGTGCTAAAAGGCATGGGCGCTACGATCGATGTTCTCGACGAGCACACGCTCGAGATTGATACCTCTCAGGTCGATTCATGGGAGGCCCCCTACGAGCTCGTTGCCAAGATGCGCGCTTCCACCGCCGTCATGGGACCCCTGCTGGGCCGCTTCCATCGCGCCAAAATTGCCATGCCGGGCGGCTGCAACCTGGGTGCTCGCAAGATCGATATGCACATTCTTGGTCTCGAGGCCCTGGGCGTTGAGTTCGATACCGCCCACGGTTACATCAACGCTAATGCGCCCCAAGGTCTGCGCGGTACCACCGTCACGCTCGAGTTCGCCAGCGTCGGTGCGACCGAGAACCTCATCATGGCCTCTGTGCGCGCACAGGGCACCACGGTTATCGACAATGCCGCCCGCGAGCCCGAGATCGTCGATCTCGCCAACATGCTCAACGAGATGGGCGCTAAGATTGTCGGCGCCGGTACGCCTGTCGTGACCATCGAGGGCGTGGAAGAGCTCCATCCCGTTACCCATCGCGTAGTGGGCGACCGCATCGAGGCCGGTACCTTTATCGTTGCCGGTGCGTTGATGGCCGACGATCGCGGTGTCGACGTCACGGGTTTTTGCCCCATTCACTTGGGCATGGTGCTCAAGAAGATGGAGCTCATGGGTATCGACTGCGAGCGCGTCGAAGATGGCGTCCATGTGAACCGTGCCGAGCGTATCAAGCCGGTCGACATCCAGACGCTTCCGTTCCCCGGTTTCCCGACCGACATGCAGGCGCAGATTATGGTGCTCTCCGCCCTTGCCGACGGCAGTTCCGTTATTACCGAGAACATCTTCGAGAATCGCTTTATGTTTGCCTCTGAGCTGGTGCGCATGGGTGCCGACATTCGTATCGAGAGCCATCATGCCATGATTCATGGCGTCAAGGGCTTCTCGGGTGCACAGGTTACCTCGCCCGATCTGCGTGGCGGAGCGGCCCTCGTCGTAGCGGGCTTGATCGCCGACGGGACGACCGAGGTTTCGGCCATCCATCACATCAAGCGCGGCTACGAGCAGTTTGTCGAAAAGCTGCAGGCGCTCGGCGCGCATGTCGAGCATGCTACCGTCCCCGATCCCGTCATCTACTAATACAGGTTGCCTATGTTTAATAAAAAGCCCCTCGCGGATACCACCGCCCGAAGACCCTCAACTGGTGCGCAGGCCAAGATCTACAGTCGCGATAACGTGGCTCGTTATTCCGAGCGCGCTCGTCAACGTCGTCGTAGCCACACGATTCGTCACGTCGCGCTCATTGTCGTGCTTGGCGTGCTGCTGAGTGCCACTACCGCTGCCGGCCTGTGGTTTGCCACCATTATGGGCAAGCTCGGCGATTCCAATGTCATTACCGACAATCTGCGTCGGGTTCTGGTTGACACCGATGAGGCAAAGGATCCGTTCTACGTGCTGCTTCTTGGCACCGACGGCCGTCCGGGCGAGGATACGTATCGTGCCGACTCGATTATCCTGGCACGCATCGACCCCACGCAAAAGCAGGCGACGCTCATTTCCGTTCCGCGCGACACCAAGGTCGAGTACAAGGGCGAGACCATGAAGATCAACGCCTGCCATACCGTTGGCGGCGCCGAGGCCATGGTCGAGGCGGTCAACGAGCTGTGCGGTGTTCAGATTTCCCACTATGCCGAGGTCAGCTTCGACGGTATGCAGGCGCTGATTGATTCGGTTGGCGGTATCGACATTAACGCAACCGATGATGTTGACGACCCCGAGCACCTGGATATTAAGATTACCGCTGGCCAGCAGCATATGGACGGTGCCACCGCCCTTACCTATGCCCGCTGCCGCTACACCTATGCCGACGGCGATTACACGCGCATGCGCCACCAGCGTCAGGTGCTTGGCGCCCTTGCCAACCAGATTCTCAATAACTTCGATGCCACGAAGATCTTTGGCCTGGTTAATTCGCTGTCCGATATGCTCGTAACCGATATGAGCGTTCAGGATATCGTGGCTACGGTCAACGCCATGCGCGGTATGGATGTCGACGGTATCTACTCGGCCAACCTGCCCTCGTACGCCGACGACAGCACCATGATCGACGGTGTGAGCTACGTCTTTGTCTACGAGGACGAGCTCAAGGAAATGATGGAGCGCGTCGATGCCGGCAAGGACCCCAAGGGTCCCAACACCATGGGCCTTTCCGACGGTTCCAGCTCTACGATTGGCGACCTGAACAACAACACGTCTGACGACTACGCAAACGGTACCGCAACCTCATCGGTCAGCTCTGACGATTCCGATGACTCAAGCGATTCAAGCGATTCGGACTACTACGAAGAGCCCACCGGCGACGGCAACGGCTACGAAGCCAACTACTAGAGTTACGCGGTTTTACCAAACCGCGTAACCGCTTGACGCTGCAAACCCGCCAGAGCGGCAATCTGCCTTTCAACTTCGGCGGCATGATCAAAAGATCAATGCCGCCTCGTTTCAAGGCACCTTGCTCGCTCTGGCGGGTTTTCGCTCATATGACCCAATCCTCTGTCAAGAGCCACAATGGCCCC
>CABSYW010000024.1 GCA_902482035.1 uncultured Collinsella sp.
GTTCGTCGGCAGCGTCAGATGTGTATAAGAGACAGGTCATCCGTGCCATCAACGCCGGCCGCGTGGCTTCGGCAAACATCGACCGCTACCTGGGCTTTGACCACAAGATCAAGCTCGACGTGGAGCTGCCGACCGTCCAGTTTAAGGGCAAGCATGAGTGCGGCCGCTGCGAGCTGGGCGAGCGCGAGGCCGGCGAGCGCATTCACGATTGGAATCTGGTCGAACAGGGCCTTACCGAGGAGGAGGCACGCCAAGAGGCGAGTCGCTGCCTGCGTTGCGACCACTTTGGCTTTGGCGCGTTCCGCGGAGGGAGGAACCTGGAATGGTAGAGCTCAACAACCCCACTGTCAGCGATAACACCGAAAGCGGAGCACTCAATATGGTCAAGCTCACTATCGATAATTGCGAGGTCGTGGTACCCGAGCACACCACGATCCTGGACGCGGCCAAGTCCGTCGGCATCCAGATTCCCACCCTGTGCTACCTGCGCGATCTGAACGAGATCGGCGGCTGCCGCGTGTGCGTGGTCGAGGTTGAGGGCTGCGACCAGCTGGTTGCCGCCTGCAACAACTACGTGCTCGATGGTATGGTGGTCCACACCAACAGCCCCAAGGCCCGCGAGGCGCGCCGCACCAACGTGCAGCTGCTGCTTTCGCAGCACGATTCACGCTGCACGAGCTGTGTGCGCAGCGGTAACTGCAACCTGCAGACCATTGCCAACGACCTGGGCATTTTCTATCTGCCGTATCAAAGGCATTTGGCGGGCGAGGGCTGGGATTTCGATTTCCCCATCATCCGCGAAAACGACAAGTGCATTAAATGCATGCGCTGCATCAAGGTGTGCGAGAGCGTACAGGGCCTAGGGATTTGGGACCTGACCAACCGCGCCACGCATACCGCCGTGGGCACCCGCGGGCGCGTGCCGATTGGCAAGACCGATTGTGTCGCGTGCGGCCAGTGCATCACGCATTGCCCGACGGGCGCGCTGCGCGAGCGCGACGACACCGAGACCGTGTTTGACGCGCTCGCTAATCCCGACAAGATCGTGCTGGTGCAGATCGCGCCGGCCGTGCGTAGTGCTTGGGGCGAGGAGCTCGGCATTCCGCGCGAGGAGGCAACCGTCGAGCGTCTGGCTTGCGCGCTGCGCCGTGTGGGCTTTGAGTACGTGTTCGATACCGATTTCTCGGCCGACCTCACCATTATGGAGGAGGGCTCCGAGCTGCTCGAGCGCCTGGGCGCCGCCGCTAAGGGTGAGGGCGACAGCCGCGGCTGGCCCATGTTTACGAGCTGCTGCCCGGGCTGGGTGCGCTTTGTGAAGGCGCGCTATCCGGAGTTTGTTGACAGCCTGTCCACGTCCAAGTCGCCGCAGCAGATGTTCGGTGCCATCGCCAAGACCTACTACGCCAAGGTGCTGGGCGTTGAGCCCGAGCGCCTGTTCGTGGTGTCCGTTATGCCGTGTACGGCCAAGAAGGCCGAGTGTGCGCTGCCGAGCATGGTGGGCGAGGACGGCGCGCCCGACGTAGATGTTGCGCTGACGGTGCGCGAGATGGTGCGCATGATCCGCGCGAGCCACGTGAGCGTCGACACGCTGATCGAGGAGCCGCTCGATACGCCGCTGGGCTTTGGCACGGGCGCGGGTGTGATCTTTGGTGCCACGGGCGGCGTGATGGAGGCCGCCGTGCGCTCGGCATATTACCTGGTGACGGGCAAGAACCCAGATGCCGATTTCTTTACTGACGTGCGCGGACTCGACGGCTGGAAGGAAGCCGTCGCCGATATCGATGGCACTAAGGTGCGTGTTGCCGTGGCGCACGGGCTGGGCAACGCCGCCCGCCTGCTCGACGCGATTCGCGACGGCCGTGTGAGCTATGACTTCGTCGAGGTCATGGCATGCCCGGGCGGCTGCGTCGGTGGCGGCGGTCAGCCCATCCACGACGGCTGCGAGCTGGCAGCCGAGCGCGGTCAGGTGCTCTGGGGCCTCGATGCGAACGCCGAGATTCGCTTCTCGCACGAGAATCCCGATGTCCAGGCGTGCTATCGCGAGTTTTTGGGCGCGCCGCTCTCGCCGCTGGCCGAGGAGTTGCTGCATACCGACCATCATGCCTGGTCGATGCCTAACGAGGGGACGTGCTAGCGATGCGCGCGTTTGATTTTGAGATGTCGCGCCGGGGGTTTGCCTCGGCGCTCGCCGCGGGCGCCCTGTCGCTTGCGCTCGCGGGCTGTGGCGGCGGGGCTGCCGGTGCCGGGTCTGCCGCGGGCTCGGCTGCCGGTGGTGCGGCGACCGCCGCGGAGCCCGTCGAGGTGCACGTCGCCTCGCTCAAGGGGCCGACCTCGATTGGCCTGGTGCAGTTTATGGACCAGGCTGCCGATGGCGAGACGGACAATAAGTTCGACTTTGCGATCAACACTGCCGCCGACGAGATTGTGCCCAAGGTCATTCAGGGCGATATCGATATCGCCCTGGTGCCCGCCAACGTGGCGAGCGTGCTCTACAACAAGACCGAGGGCGCGGTGCAGGTCATCGACATCAACACGCTGGGCGTGCTGAACGTTGTGACGGGCGACGCGAATGTGGCCTCGTTTGGCGATCTGGCGGGCCATACCGTCTATATGACGGGCAAGGGCACCACGCCGGAGTACGTCATGAACTACTTGCTGGAGCGCGCGGGCCTGACCGGCCAGGTGGCGCTTGAGTTTAAGAGCGAGCCCACCGAGGTGCTGTCGGCGTTGCTCGTCGACCCGTCCGCCGTGGGCGTGCTGCCGGAGCCGTTCAAGACGGCGGCCATCGCCAAGAGCGAAGGCAAGCTGTCGGCGCCGGTAAGTCTGACCGATGTGTGGGATGAGCTGGCGGGTGACACGGGCTCCCGTTTGCTGACGGGCGTGACCGTGGTGCGCCGGGCCTTTGCCAAGGAACATCCCGAGGCCGTGGCGGAATTCTTGAGCTGCCATGCGGCGAGCGTTGAGGCCGTGAACGCGGCGCCGGCAGACTGGGCTCAGGCCGTGGTCGATGCGGGCATCGTCGATAACGCCGCGATTGCCGAAAAGGCGATTCCCGGGTGCATGCTCGTGTGCCAGACGGGGAAGGATATGAAGGCGGCGCTCGACGGGTATCTGCAGGTGCTGGCTGATGCGGACGCGAGCGCCGTGGGCGGCAAGCTCCCGGCCGATGATTTCTACTACATGGAGTAGCCCGTGCGTGTGTTTGCTCGACAAATGACAGTGCGTGTGAAGGCGGTGGCGGCAGCAGGTGCCGTTGCCGCCTTTTGGCTTGCCGTGTGGGTGCTGGTGGCGGGTCTCGTGGCGCAACCATTGATTTTGCCGGGGCCGGTCGCTGTCGTGGTGGCGTTGCTGCGGCTGGCATGTGATGCCGGGACGTGGGCGATTCTGGTGGGTTCAGGCGCACGGATCTTGGGCGGGCTGGCGCTTGCCGCGGTGTGCGGCGGCGTGATGGCGGGAGTCTCGGTGCGGTCGCTGACGTTTGCCCGCTTGGTGGCGCCGGCGCTTTCGTTTGTTAAGGCGACACCGGTTGCCTGCGTGGTGGTCCTGCTGCTCATTTGGTTGGGGTCGGCGCGTGTGAGCGTCGCGGCGGTCTTTTTGATGGCACTGCCGGGCGTGTATTTTTCGCTGGTCGAGGGCTTGGCGCAAGTGGATAAGCCGCTGGAGCAGATGTTTCGTCTGCATGGCGTGCGGGGTTGGCGTCTGTTTTGTGCCCACACCTGGCGCGAAGTCCTGCCGTTTGTGCTTTCGTGCGCCCGCGCTGTGATCGGCATGAGCTGGAAGGCCGGCGTGGCGGCGGAGCTCATCGGCATGGCGACGGGCACCGTGGGCGAACGCATCTATCAGGCGAAGCTGCTCATCGAGACGGCTGATCTGCTGGCGTGGACCGTGTTGGTCGTTGCCGCCTCGTGGGCGTGTGAGCGCGTGCTGGTGTGGCTGCTGCGGGTTTCGGGACCCGTGGCGTGGCGCGCGGCCGTGCGGGCACATGGGCATGGACTGCGTGGGCGTGCGGGCGGCTCTGCTGGTGGCGGGGCTGCGGCGGAGCTTGCGCTCGCCGTGGGCGACCGGGCACCCTGGGCTCCGGCGCTGGATGGTCTGGTGCTCAACGTGCCCGCGGGCGGGCGTATCTGCGTGATGGGCGCTTCAGGCGTGGGCAAGTCGACGCTGCTTTCGTTGACAGCGGGGGAATGCGCACCGTGCTCCATGGTGTTTCAGGATACGCGCCTGGTTGAGGACGCCTCTGCTTTGGATAACGTGCTGGTGTGTGCCGACGCGCGCGTGGACGCCTCGAGTGCCGCGGCCCTGTTGCGCCTGCTGGTGCCGGGGATCGATGTGCATGCCCGCGTGGCCGAGCTCTCGGGCGGGCAGCGCCGTCGCGTCGAGATTGCCCGAGCCCTGCTGTGTCCGGGCGACGCGGTGATTCTGGACGAGCCCTTTACCGGTCTAGATACCGCTGCGCGCGACGCATGCGCCGAGGTCGTGCTCGACTTGCTCGACGGCCGCATGCTGTTGCTTGCCACGCACGATGCCGTCGATGCTCGGGCCCTCAATATCTCGGACATCATCACGCTCTAAATACTTACTCAGCAACAAAATGATTCGTTTTCCCCCGTCCCCATGGGGTCGGGCGTGGTATTCTATCTGCGGGGTAATACTTAGGAATACCAAGTAATACCAATGCCGTAGAACAAACTCCAGATGCGGGCCAATCGGGTTGCCTTCACAGCCCGTCGCCCAGCCGCGTGGCCCGCATCCATCCGCACCACCGTCGTTTCAAAAAGGAAGCGCCATGGCAGAACACATGACCCCGGTTGTCGCGAAGGTCTTGCCCGAGGAAAAGGCGGCCTTCGCGGCGGCAACCCAGCTCGTGGGCACCACGCCGTCCAACGCCATCCGCATGTTCATCGCCGCCTTCAATCGCTGCGGCACCTTCCCGTTCGACATCTCGCCGAGCGGGGCTTTTGGCGCTGCGCCCGATTCTCATCAACAATGACTGTCCCAAACTGCCGGCACTTGGGGACGTTCCTTTTCTGCCGGCAGTTAAGGAACGTCCCTAAGTGCCGGGTTTTGAGGAGGTTGGCATGCTCAATGCGATGGCGTGGGCGCTTGCGTGTTTTGGCGTTGTCGCTGCCGATATAGCCCTGAGCGTGGTTCTGTTTTCAGTTCTCGATGCCGTATCGGCGCTGACGGGCTATCCGATCGACAACCTCGATATCCAATGGTTCCAGGCTGCCGCTCAGACGACGTCGTTTTTGATGGCGCTGCTGTGGTGGCGCTATCTGTGGCCGCGGTCGTTTATCGCGCGCTGGCAAGGTGAGCGTCCGCTTGGCGGGGGAGTGCGTAGCGCGTGGAAGCGCATTGCCTGCGTTATCGTGATCGGCTTGGCACTGCAGGTGGTCGTTGGCTACGTGACCGACGCCGTACTGTCATTGTTGCCCGAGGTCGCGGTCGATTACAGTGAACTTGTCGAGGAAACAGGCATGGGCGACACCAGCTATCTCGCCGTCCTGACTACGGTGCTCGGCGCTCCGTTTTGCGAGGAGCTGCTGGTGCGCGGCATCATTTTTGAGTTTTCGCTCCGAGCGTTTAACCCGCAGTGTCGCCCACTTTGGAAGCGCCGACGTCTCGTGCGACCGCAAGACGGCGCCATGGTGCCCTGGGCGGCCCCGAGTACCTGGGGTATCGCCGCGGCGATTGTGCTGCAGGCGGCAATCTTCGGCTTTATGCACATGAATTGGGTACAGGGCTGCTATGCGGGTGCCGCCGGCCTCATCTTTGGCTGGGTACTCGTGACCACCGGAAAGCTCCGCTACACGATTCTGCTGCACTTTGCCTTTAATGCCGGGTCGTATCTCATGACGATGCTCTGGTTTGTGAACACGCCGCTCGACGTGGCGGTCACGGTTGCCATCGCCGGCATCATCCTCGTGGAGGCGATGCGCTCACTGCGCCACGCATGCGAGACGGACATAGCGACGGCACCGCTGCCTTAGTTGCGCCTGCCGCCTCCGTTGGCGCCCTGCCGTCCCTGGGCCGCGCGGTTGCGGCCGGCAGTGTTCTGCGCGCGCGACATGCCGCCGTGACCCTTGCTGCCCTTAGGCCCCTTGCCGGCGCCGCCAGCGCCACCGTGGGCCTTGCCGCCCTTATTGCCGGCGCCATGTCCGCCGCCAGCAGACGTCTCGCCCGGTCGCGGCGGCACGGGACGGATCAGGCAATGCTTGGTGTAGCCGATCAGATCGCGGCGGCCGGCCTTCTCCAGCGCCTCACGTACCAGCTTGTAGTTCTCGGGCTTGCGATACTGGATGAGCGCGCGTTGCATGGCCTTCTCGTGCGGGTCGCGCGCCACGTAGATCGGCTCCATGGTGCGCGGGTCCACGCCGGTGTAGTACATGCAGGTCGACATGGTGGACGGCGTGGGGTAGAAGTCCTGCACCTGCTCGGGCATGTAGCCCATGTCGCGCACGGCCTCGGCAAGGTCCACGGCTTCCTTCATCGTCGAGCCGGGATGGCTCGAGATCAGATATGGCACCACGTACTGCTTGAGTCCGTACTCGCGGTTCAAACGTTCAAATTTACGGCAGAACGCGTCGTAGACGGAGCGGCTCGGCTTGCCCATCACGGACAGCACCGCGTCGCTCACGTGCTCGGGCGCTACGCGCAGCTGGCCCGAGACGTGATGTTCCAACAGCTCGCGCAAAAACTCGTCCGAGGCATCGGCCATGGTGTAGTCAAAGCGGATGCCGCTGCGCACGAAGACCTTCTTGACGCCCGGCAGCTGGCGCAGGTCGCGCAGCAGCTGCGTGTAGCCGCTCTCGTCGACCACCATGTTCTTGCACACGCTCGGCCATAGGCAGCGCTTGTTCTTGCACACGCCGTGTTTGAGCTGCTTGTCGCAGGCCGGGCGGCTAAAGTTGGCCGTCGGTCCGCCCACGTCGTTGATGTAGCCCTTGAACTCGGGGTCGTGTGTGAGCAGCTCGGCCTCGCGCATGATCGAGTCGTGGCTGCGCATCTGCAGCACGCGGCCCTGGTGGAAGGTCAGCGCGCAAAACGAGCACTCACCAAAACAGCCGCGGTTGGAGCTAATGGAAAACTTGATCTCGGCAAAGGCCGGCACGCCGCCCGCCGCGTCGTAATCGGGATGCCAATCGCGTGCGTAGGGGAGTTCGGCCACCTCGTCCATCTCGTCGGTGGTGAGCGTGGCCGACGGTGGGTTCTGCACCACATAGACGCTGTTGGGGTAGGGCTCTACCAGACGATGCCCGGTGATGGGGTCCATGTTCTGCTGCTGTACGTTAAAGCTGCGCGCGTAATTGAGCTTGTCGGCGGCAAGGTCGTCCCAGCCGGGCAGCAAGTCGTAGTCGTAGACCTCGTCGAGCGAGCTGGTGCGGTAGACGGTGCCGTTGATATAGGTGATCTGATCGACGGGCAGCCCCGCGTCGAGCGCGTCGGCGATCTCGACAATCGCGTGCTCGCCCATGCCGTAGATGAGGATGTCGGCGCCCGAGTCGAGCAGCACCGAGCGCTTGAGCTTATCCTGCCAGTAGTCGTAGTGGGCCAGGCGGCGCAGGCTTGCCTCGATGCCGCCGATAATGATGGGGGCGTCCTTGAACGTCTGACGGATGAGATTGCCGTAGACCGTGACGGCACGGTTGGGGCGGTGACCTTCCTCGCCGCCGGGGGTATAGGCGTCGGTGTGGCGGCGGTGCTTGGTCACCGAATAGTGGTTGACCATGGAGTCCATGTTGCCGGCACTGACCAAAAAGCCCAGGCGCGGCTCACCGAGCACGCTGATGCTGGCGGGATCGGTCCAGTCGGGTTGGCAGATGATGCCCACTTTGTAGCCGTGCGCGTCGAGTACGCGGCTGATGATGGCCATACCAAAGCTGGGGTGGTCCACGTAGGCGTCGCCGCAGATGTAGATGAAGTCACACTGGTCCCAACCGCGCGCGTCCATATCGGCGCGGCTGACGGGGAGGAACTTATCGCGGCCCGGGCGCCAGGGGCGGGCAGGCGTCGCTTGGGAATGCTTGGCGCGGGCGACCGTGGCCTGCGCCTTGCCGCCGCGCTTTTGCTGCTGGCCCTGTTTGCCCTGCTGTTCGCGTTGGCTGTTCTGAGCGTGCTGAGGCTTTTTTGCCACGATCCCTCCCGGTGTCTGTATGCTGCACGTAATTGTAACCAGTCTTTTTGGGACGGCGCTAAAAAGACTGGTGGAGTACATGAGCTGGTGAGTGAGAGCGTCGCTGAGCCAGTCGTTTGTTTCCAGACTGTGTATCTGCGCGTTGGAGAACCCGTCTCGCGCGCACGCCATGTTGTCAATGGGTTACAGTATGAACGGCGGTTATGTTTCCGCCAACGCACGAGAGGGTCGTCAACAAGGAGGATGCACGACGATGCAGCGTGCCAAACAGATATCAGAGTCCATCGAGCTGGGCATTATCTTGGCGCTCGCCGGTGGCTTTATGGACGTCTATTCGTACATTGGGCGCGATCATGTTTTCGCCAACGCGCAGACAGGCAACATCCTGCTCGTGGGCGTGAGCATCTCGGAGGGCAACTGGGCACTTGCGGGACGCTATTTCTTCCCCGTGGTGTCGTTTGCCGTGGGCATTATGCTTGCCGACCTGGTACACGAGCGGTTTGGCAGCGTGATTCACTGGCGCCAAGTGACGGTGTTCTTTGAAGCCGTTATCTTGCTGGGCGTGAGCTTTATCCCCGGCGGCAATTTCAACCTGCTCGCCAACTGCCTCACTTCGTTTGCCTGCGGCATGCAGGTCGAGAGCTTCCGCAAGATACATGGTCACGGCATCGCCACGACCATGTGCATCGGTAACCTGCGCAATGCGCTGCAAAACGTGGACGACTACATCATCACCCACAAGCGCGGCTTTTTGGAAAACGGCGTGCTGTACTTTGGCGTGATCTTTACCTTTGTGTTTGGCGCCGTGCTGGGCAACTGGTGTATTGAGCGCATGGGGCTGCACTCCATTGCGGTGGCGAGCGTGCTGTTGTTTATCGCGTTTGCCATCATGTTTATCGACCGCGAGCGTGACTTGCGCTCTCGCTGGAAGCGCGCCTGCGAAGATTGGAAAGACGCCTGCCAAAAATAGCGGCAGGATGTGGCAAGGGGGCAGTCCCCTTGTCAGATAGATCGATAATGGGGAGGGGACGGCCATCTCGGCCGCCCCTTTTTGTTTAGTGGTCTGGTGGTGACGATACCAGTTGTTGAAACGCTTTAACACTTTTGACGTTCTCACGTGTTTTTTGTTTCAAAAGCGTTAGGATGGGACTTATAGTGCGGGGCGTAACGGGTGCTCCGCGCACGATAGGAGGCTATCAATGGCTAATCGTTTCGTTCTCAATACCATCTCTTATCATGGTTCCGGCGCCATCAAGGAGATCCCCGGCGAGCTCCAGCGTCGCGGCTACAAGAAGATCTTCGTCTGCTCCGATCCCGATCTGGTCAAGTTTGGCGTTACCGCCAAGGTGACCGACGAGCTCGACGCCGCCGGCATCGCTTGGAGCCTCTACTCCGAGATCAAGCCCAACCCCACCATCCAGAACGTCAAGGACGGCGTCGAGGCCTTTAAGGCCGCCGAGGCTGACGCTATCGTGACCATCGGTGGTGGCTCCTCTATGGACACCGCCAAGGCCATCGGCATTATCATCAACAACCCCGAGTTCGCCGATGTCCGCAGCCTCGAGGGCGTTGCTCCCACTAAGAACCACGCCGTGTTCACCATCGCCGTGCCGACGACCGCCGGTACCGCCGCCGAGGTGACCATCAACTACGTCATCACCGACCCCGAGAAGGTCCGCAAGTTCGTGTGCGTCGACACCAACGACGCCCCCGAGGTCGCCGTCGTCGACCCCGACATGATGGCCTCCATGCCCGCCGGCCTGACCGCTTCCACTGGTATGGACGCTCTGACCCACGCCATCGAGGGCTACACCACCAAGGGTGCCTGGGAGCTCTCTGACATGTTCCACTTTGAGGCTATTAAGCTGATCAGCGAGAACCTGCGTGACTCCGTCGCCGAGGCCAAGTCCGGCCAGCCCGGCTCCGGCCGCGAGGGCATGGCCCTTGGCCAGTATGTCGCCGGCATGGGCTTCTCCAACGTTGGCCTGGGCATCGACCACGCCATGGCTCACACCCTGTCCGCTCACTACGACACCCCGCACGGCGTCGCTTGCGCCATGCTGCTACCGATCGCCATGGAGTTCAACAAGCCGGTTTGCGCCGAGCGCTTGGCCAAGGTTGCCGTTGCCATGGGCGTTGACACCACGGGCATGAGCACCGACGAGGCTGCCGATGCTGCTATCGCCGCCGTCAAGCAGCTCTCTGCCGACGTGAATATCCCGCACGTCTGCGAGGCCATGAAGGCTGACGAGATCGAGGTTCTGGCCAAGGACGCCATGGCCGACGCTTGCTTCCCGGGCAACCCGCGCGAGGCGACGCTCGACGACGTCATCGAGCTCTTCAAGAAGATCTGCCCGGCTGCTTAACCTGGTTCGGCGGGCCCCGCCCGTTAGCCCCAGAATCGTCCTCGGACATGTCGGAGGCCCCGCTGCGCACTACGTGCGGCGGGGCCTCCTTCTGTCCTGCGGAAAGATTCTGGGGCTAACGGGCGGGGCCCGCCGGCTCGTTGTCGTGGCGGGCGCTGTTCGGAAGAGGTCGATGGGTCATCTCGCTAGGTAAAAAGATGGTTCGCGGTGGTATTGTTGCTGTGGGTTTAATTCGATATGAAAGGGTGACTTTGGTGTCCAAGATGGATTCTACGCTCTCCTATATTACTGACCAGTTGAAGGCGCTTACCTCGATTGCTTCGCCTACCGGCTATACCCGTGCGGCGACTGATTATCTGATGGAGACCCTGCGCGATATGGGGTTTGGGCCTGAGCGTTCTAATAAGGGTAACGTGCTCGTTGAGCTTGGCGGCGAGGGCGAGCCGCTTGTGTTGGCGAGCCATGTCGACACCCTGGGCGCCATGGTGCGCTCCATTAAGGACAATGGCCGCCTGCGTCCCACGACGCTTGGTGGGCACCAGTGGTCTACGGCCGATGGCGAGAACTGCACAGTCTACACGCGTGACGGTAATGTCTACACGGGCGTGGTCCTCAATACCGAGCCTTCGGCGCATGTGGCCGATGAGCCGGTCAAGACCATCGAGAAGAACATGGAAATCCTGCTCGACGAGAACGTTGACAGCAAGGACGATGTGCTCGAGCTGGGTATTCAGACCGGCGACATCATCGCTATGGACCCGCGCACCACGGTGACGGAGAGCGGCTACATCAAGAGTCGCTTCCTTGACGACAAGCTGTCCGCGTCGATTCTGCTGGGTTTGGCCCGCGCTGTCGCCGACGGCGAGTTGACCCTTTCGCGCAAGGTTTCGCTGCTCTTTACGGTGTACGAGGAGGTCGGCCACGGCGGTGCCTTTGTGCCGGCCGACACGCGCGAGATGATCAGCGTGGACATGGGCTGCGTGGGCGACGACCTGGGCTGCACCGAGCGCATGGTTTCGATTTGCGCCAAGGATTCGGGCGGTCCGTACAACTACGATCTGGTGACCACGCTGTCCAATATCGCGCGCGAGCTTGAGCTCGATTATGCCATCGACGTGTACCCGCATTACGGCTCGGACGTCGAGGCCACGCTCTCTGCCGGCTACGACATTCGTCACGGCCTGATCGGCCCCGGCGTGTACGCGAGCCACAACTACGAGCGCAGCCACATGGACGGCGTGCGCAACACTTACGAGCTGGTTCGCGCCTACGTTCAGCGCTAACGATGCAGCGGCCTCGGCTGATACGGCAGTACCGACCGAGGCCGTCCTCTCTAAGTTGCGGTGAAATAGGGACTGTTTGGCGGTTTTAAACGCTTAAACAGTCCCTATTTCACCGCAACTTATGAAGGGGATGGGGCTACTTGATGGCTGCCGTAACGGTGCCGCCGCCGAGGACGATGTCGCCGCGGTAGACTACAACGGCCTGGCCGGGGGCGATGGCTCGCTGCGGCTCGTCAAAAGTCAGCAGCATTTGTCCGTCGGCGCCACGTGTAAGGGTCGCTGCCTGGTCCTTTTGACGGTAGCGGTACTTGGCGTCCACGCGAATGCCGCCGTCATCGAGCTCTGCCTCCATGCGATCGGCAGGGGCGCTCCAGATCCAGTCATTGGCCGTGAGCGCCGCGGCGATCAGGTCCTCTGCCTCGCCCAGATGCACGGTGTTGTTGACGGCGTCGACGCCCGTTACGTACACGGGGTGCGCCATCGCGACGCCCAGACCCTTGCGCTGGCCTATGGTATAGCGCAGCGCGCCGTTATGGCGTCCGACCACGCTGCCGTCGCGCCATACAATATCGCCCGGCTCGGCGGCATGTCCGCAGCGGCGCTCGATATAGCCCGCGTAGTCGCCGTCTGGAATAAAGCAGATATCCTCGCTTTCGGCCTTCTGGGCGTTGGTAAAGCCCTGCTCGGCGGCTATGCGGCGCACGTTGCGCTCTTTGTCTAGGCCCGCCAGCGGAAAGATCGTGTGCGCCAGGCGCTCCTGCGTAAGCGAATACAAAAAGTAGCTCTGGTCCTTTTTGGAATCTTCGCCGCGATGTAGCTGCCAGGTGCCGTCTGCCGCCTGGCTTGTTTTGGCGTAATGTCCCGTTGCGATGTAGTCGCAGCCCATGTCCAGCGCCGCATCGAGCAGCGCGCCAAACTTAATGTGGCGGTTGCAGATAATGCACGGGTTGGGCGTCAGTCCCTCCTGGTAGGCGTTCACAAAGCGCTCGATAACGTTGCGGTCGAACGTCTGCTGCAGGTCGAGCACATGATGGGGGATCCCCAGACGCTCGGCGACGGCCTTTGCGTCGGCGATGTCGCGGTCGACCTTACTCATGCCCGTGATGGGATCGGGTGCGGGGCAGGTGAGGCGCATGGTGGCGCCGACGCATTCGTAGCCCTGGCTTTTGAGCAGGTACGCGGTCACGCTGGAATCGACGCCGCCGCTCATGGCGACGAGCACGCGCTTGTTGTGCATGGGGAGGTTCTCCTTGGTGGCATGTGGCCAAAAAAGAAAAGCGGCGCGGGAGGCTGGTTCCGCGCCGCAGACATTGTAGCAAGTTCGGACGTCTCGTGGGACACCCTAACGAGATGAGCTCAGGCCGCCAGAAGAGAGGGTAGACCGGCGTGCCTTGGGCCTATCGACAAGTGACGGGCCCTTAGTCCTGGAACAGTGCCGTGGACAGGTAGCGCTCGCCGGTGTCGGCAAGCAGGGCCACGATGGTCTTACCCTCGTTCTCGGGACGCTTGGCCAGTTGCAGTGCGGCCCACACGTCGGCACCGGACGAAATGCCCACGAGCACGCCCTCCTTGTGGCCCACGGCGCGGCCGGTGGCAAAGGCGTCGTCGTTCTCGACGGGGATGATCTCGTCGTAGACCTGGGTGTCGAGGACGTCGGGCACAAAGCCGGCGCCGATGCCCTGGATCTTGTGCGGACCAGCCTGGCCCTTAGAGAGCACCGGGGAGGTGGCGGGCTCGACGGCGACGACCTTAATCTCGGGGTTCTGCTCCTTGAGGAACTCGCCCACGCCGGTCACGGTACCACCGGTGCCAACGCCGGCGACGAAGATGTCGACCTGACCGTCGGTGTCGTCCCAGATCTCGGGGCCGGTCGTGGTCTTGTGAATGGCCGGGTTGGCGGGATTCACAAACTGGCCGGCGATGATGCTGTTGGGAGTCTCCTTCTGCAGCTCCTCGGCCTTGGCGATAGCGCCCTTCATGCCCTTGGAGCCGTCGGTGAGCACGAGCTGCGCACCGTATGCCTGCATCAGCTTGCGGCGCTCGACGGACATGGTCTCGGGCATGGTGATGATCACCTTGTAGCCGCGAGCCGCCGCCACCGAGGCGATGCCGACGCCGGTGTTGCCGCTCGTGGGCTCGATGATGGTGTAGTCGCCGCCGCGCACGAGCTTGCCTGCCTTCTCGGCCTCGTCAATCATGTTCTTGGCGACGCGGTCTTTAACGGATCCGGTGGGGTTGAAGTATTCCAGTTTGACGAGCACGCGAGCCTTGAGGTCCTCGTCGGCCTCAAAGTGGGTGAGCTCCAGAAGCGGGGTGTGGCCGATAAGCTGATCGATGGACGTGTAAACCTTGCTCATGGTGAACCTCCAAAGTGTTCAAGTTGCTGGTTGCCGTGTGGTTTTACGGTGTGTCTAGCAGCTAAACCCATAAACCTTATAGGTTGTTCGTTTAGCTGTTGGCAAGCATAGTAGACACTAAAGCCTAGTAATGCAATAGGAAATAGAAGATTATTACGAGTCGATAAACCATCTTGACCGGAACGGGTATTTTCAAACCCAATTTTTCGGCTAGAATTTCAACGGACTAAAAGACCGAAAGGCAGCACTATATATGTTGGTTTCTACTAAGGGCAGGTACGCCCTGCGCGTTATGGTCGATCTGGCCGAGCACCAGGCGGCCGGTCGCATCCCGCTCAAAGAGATCGCGGCGCGACAGGGGATTTCCGAGAAATATCTCGAGAACATCTTGGCTACGCTCGTGCGCGCCAATATGCTCTCGGGCATGCGCGGCAAGGGCGGTGGCTACGTGCTCACGCGCCCGCCCGAGCAGTACACGGTGGGTGAGATCCTGCGCCTGACCGAGGGTAGTCTGGCGCCGGTCGCCTGCCTGGATGGCGACTGCAAAGGCTGCTCGCGTTCGGATGAGTGCCCCACGCTTGACGTGTGGAAGAACCTTGACAAGCTCATCAACGACTACCTCGACGGTGTGACGCTCGATCAACTTGTCGCTCCCAACCATGGCTACGACTACGTCATCTAACCCACACCTGCATTTGGGGACGGGGTGGAAATGGTAGATTCTCTCGCCCTTTGAGACTTGGCAAATAAGAAGGCCGCCCATTTTTGCGATGGGCGGCCTTCGTTTTGGGCTGTTGAGACGGACACGGCCGGAATGGCCGTTTTAGTCCTCGGCGATGCTGTCGAGGATGCTGCGCGTGATGGACACCAGGATGCTGCCCATAAAGGCCGATCCAAAGCTGGCGATGGAGATGCCGACACCCAGCAGGTTGACCGACAGGTAGCTCGCGAGCTCAAGCATAAAGCTGTTGACGACAAGCTGGAAAATGCCCAGCGTAATGATCGTGAGCGGCAGCGAGATGACCGTGAGGAACGGTTTGACGAACGAATCGACGATGTTCAGGAACAGTCCCACGAAGGCAAAGCAGACCCAGGCCTCGGCAAAGCCGAAGGGTTGGATACCGGGGACGAGGAACGTGGCGATTGCGATGGCGATCGAGGTGAAGAGCCAGTTAAGCATAAAGCGCATGGCGTGAATCCTTTCTTGCGCCGGGGTTGCTGGCGTCGCGTGAAGCGGCTTGCGGCGGCGACCTGGATGGTTGCGCGGGCGCGCCGCGGTGTTTGGGCGCCCATTGTCTCAAATATTCGTGGAGCTTACGTGCGCATATGGTTTCTAAACGGCGTTCGTCCTGAAAAACGCGCCGCTGGCAGAGAGTCTTGTCGCTTTAGTTTGGTGGTGTGCTACACTGCTACGGGCAAAAGCCACAGGCGTTGCCCTAT
The DNA here is from genome assembly GCA_902482035.1 of uncultured Collinsella sp. Classification (GTDB taxonomy): domain Bacteria; phylum Actinomycetota; class Coriobacteriia; order Coriobacteriales; family Coriobacteriaceae; genus Collinsella. The sequence goes on from CABSYW010000024.1 coordinate 15,581, forward strand.
TGCATAGAACGGGTGAACGATGCCCGATGTCAGTATCAACTTCGATGCCTTTTGGCGGGTTTGGCGGTGATCGATGAATATCGAGAACATGTTTGACAAGCCTGATGTCAAGCAGCTGGTCCACGCATTTAGCCTTTTGGACGACGAGAAGGATATCCAAGCGTTTTTGACCGATATCTGCACGCCGCGCGAGATTTGCGACCTTTCTCAGCGTTTGCAGGTTGCGCGCTATTTGGACGAGGGCGAGCCTTATGTTGAGGTTCAGGCCCGTACCGGCGCTTCGTCCACCACGGTGAGCCGCGTTTCAAAGGCGCTGAACGGCGAGTACGGTGGCTACCGCAAGATTCTCATTAAGTTGGAGGATGGCGAGTAGGCCAGCGACAACATTGAATTACGAAGAACCGTCCCTCCGGGGGCGGTTTTTATATGCCTGCAATCGGCTGGTGCGTTGGGTTCAGGTTGCTTTGTACCAAAAGATGGAACTGCGGTGGCAATGTGTCCGCTTGGGCGGGTAGGATGGATGCATTGATTATTGCGAACGGTTTGAGCGGAGGACCATGCCTGTTCGAATCTATACCACCAATGCCGGCACGGATTTGAGCGATGCCGAGTCGGCGCTGCTTGCCGACCTTATTGCCCGTCACGGGCGTGCCGTGTTGCTGGCACCAACGTTTGCCGAGCTCGATCTGTGCCGTCATGATGCGGCGGAAGCCGGCATTTCGCTGGGTATCGACTACAAGACACCCGCATCGTGGCTTCGCTCGCTTTGGGAGCTTTTGGGCGACGGGCGCGGTTTCGTCGACAACCTGCAACGTCAGATGCTGTTTTCGGATATGATTGCCCGCCGCGACGATGCCGACCTGCAGCCGCTTTCGCGTAGCCAGGGCACGGTGCGCATGCTCGCGCGCATGGCCCGCGATGTGCTGCCGGGTGTGGCGGGGACGACGGCCGAGCGATGCGGTGGCAACAATTGCCAGCCTGAGCCAAAAAGCGATGCCGAGGCTCGTGTGTTTGAGCTTTTGCGTGCCTACGCGGGCGGTTTGGACCGTCGAGATATGGTCGAGCCCTGCGAGGCAGCCGACATTATGGCCGGTGCCCTGGCCGATAGCCTGCCGGCGTGCGCCCGCGCCGTATGCGTGCGCGGTACCACGTCGTTTACGCACGGTCTACTCGAGCTGCTGTCTGCCGTGGCGAACAATGGGGGAGAGGTCGTCGTGCTGCTTGCCCGCGAGCAGGCGGCGATGCGCGAGGAGCTTGACACGGCATTTGATGCCCGCGGTGTGCTGTTTGAGATCGCGCCGCTGGGGGAGGACGCCGTCGCGTCTGATGTCGCTTGCGGGGCCGCCGCTCAGCCTGCCTTTATTGAGGTCGCCGGCCCCCATGCGCGTGCTCATGTCTATGCGGACGCCATCGATAAGTTGGTGAAAGCGCACAAGGAGTCCAAGGCCGATAAAGCTACTGCAACGCCCGCCGACCCCGTGCGCGTGCTCGTCGTTTCTGCCCGGGCACCCCAGCTGTTCGGCGAGCTCGCCGCCCGTTTGGCGGCGCGTCACATTGCGGCCGAGACGACTGAGTTCACGGCGTTTTCCCAGTCCATCGCGGGCAGGCAGTTTACGGCGCTCGCCAACCTGATCGAGCGTATGAAAGCCGCCGACGAGGGCACCGCTTCCAAGACTGAGTGGTGGCCCGCGCCGGAGCTTACCGACTGGATCTACAGTCCGCTTTCGGGCGCTGATGCCGTCAATGCCCGTACCTTCGATAAGAATATGCGTCTCTCGCGCAGCAAGACTGCCGCGGGCGTCAAGAGCCTGCTGCAGAGCGTTCAGGGCCAGGTGAGGGGCGCGCGCAAGGCGACGAGCGACGATAACTGGTTTAAGAACGTACCGTGTGTGGTCTCGGACGTGTTCCAGGCGCTGTGGCGTGACAAGCCCGTGACGGCGCTTAAGGCCATGCTTGCCGTTGCCGAGGCGTTGCCCGATCGCGCTCTAGGCGGCCTTGACGGCCAGGCCCGTCGCCAGGCAGAGACGGCTTTGCTGCGCCATGCCATCGACATCCTTATGAACGATGCTCGCGCGCTCGACGTGTCGCAGGCCGCGACCGTGCCGGTTCTCGACGGCGTTCGAACCAAGGTGGACAAGCGCAGTACCGCCTACGATTACGAGACCTATGAGGTCGATCGCACACCACGAGCACAAGTGCGCTTCGCGTCGCTTGCCGATGCGTCGGTTCTTCGCCCTGGCAGCTACGATGCCGTGCTGTTTGCCGATGTCGACCTGGACAGCTACCCGCTTTCGCACGAAGAGGGCCCGCTTGCCACGTTGACAGCCGAGCTGCGCCGCGACGGCGTGTCTTTGGAGCCCGCTGCCCTGCTGCGCGTGCGCTTTGGCCGTGCGATGCAGGCGGCGAGCGGTCCGGTCGCGCTCGCCCGTGTGACGCACGATCGCCAGGCACGCGAGTGCTACCCGGCAGCCGTATGGACCGAGCTGTGGGCACATGCCGAGGCCGCTGGCGCTGCCAAGCCCATGCGCGTGGGCGAGGGCGATATCATCGCCGACTTTGATCCCGCGGCAGGCGAAGGTCTTAGGCGCGAGCGCGTGACCTGCGAAGCTCCTCAGCATCTGAGCGATGAAGCCATTCCGTATTTGGTCCTGTGCCGTCGCGATGGCGAGGGTGAGGACGCGCCGCTTGTGCCGCGTCTGACGTCCGCCTCGCAGATCGAGGCCTATTCCACCTGCCCGCTGTGCTGGTTCGTCTCGTATCGCGTCAAGCCCCAGTCGATCGACGCGGGCTTTGGCAACATGGAGAAGGGCAACTTTGTCCACGACGTGCTGGAGCACTTGCATGCGTGTCTTCCGCAGAAGGGCATGGAGCGCGTGACGCCCGAGAACCTGCCGCGTGTGCAGGAGCTGCTGCGCGAGGTCTTTACCGATACCTTGGCCGAGCATGCGGGCAAGCGTGGCAACGAGGGCCCGCTGGTGCCGCTCTCCCCGGTGGAGGAGCGTCAGGTGGCCGAGATCTTGCCGCAGCTGGAGGGCGTCCTTGCCTACGAGTCCGAGGCGCTGACTCCTTTTGCTCCGCGCTACCTGGAGTTTGCCTTTAACGATCTTAACGTTGAGTATGCCGGTTGGCCGCTCGGCGGGCGCATCGACCGCGTAGATGTGGATGCCGAGAATCGCGCCGTGGTAATCGACTACAAGCATCGCACGGGCGTTGAGGAGTTTAAGCTCGCCGACCCTACGGTGCGCGACGAGGAATCGGGCACGGCGCCCATCGACGACCCGCGCTGGCTGCCACCCCATACCCAGACACTCATCTACGCGCAGGCCATGCGTCGGGCGCTGGGCCTAGATACCCGTGCTGCGCTCTATTTCTCGACCAAGGGCGGCAAGCCCGCGCTGCGCGGCGCGGCGAGTGCCGAGTTGCTCGAGGAAGAGCGTGGTGACGGTCGCATCCCGGGCCTCAAGAAGGGCTTCCCGGGCGAGGGCGGCAGCATGGACTTCGATGCCCTGCTCGACCGCGTGGAGACCGGCATTGCCGAGCGCCTGCGCGAGCTCGAGGCAGGTGACGTCGCCGCTGTCGACCCGACATCGGCGCAAGCCGCGCATGCGCGCTGTTCGTATAACCACCAAGGAACGTTTGTAAGGAGGGACGTGTAGACCATGGATCTTTCGACTTTGATGCCGCAACAGCTGCAGATTGTCAAAACGCTCGACCGTCCGCTATTTGTCTCGGCGGGCGCCGGTTCGGGCAAGACCTTTACCCTTACGCGCCGCATCGTCTACGCGCTCTCGCCCGAATCCGGTCCGTTCGTTGAACATCTGGATCAGGTGCTCGCTATTACCTTTACCAAAGATGCCGCGGCCGAGATTCGCGACCGCGTGCGCCGTGCGCTTATCGACGAGGGCATGGACGAGGAAGCACTGACCGTCGACGACGCGTGGATTTCGACCATTCACGGCATGTGCTCGCGTATCCTGCGCGCGCATGCGCTGGAGCTGGGCATCGACCCCGAGTTCACGGTGCTCACCGATACCGACGAGCTTATGGACCAGGCTGTTGAGCATGTGCTGGCCCGCGCGACGGCGCCCGATGCCGCCCCCGAGCTCGCGGCATCGCTCAAGGCCCTCTATGCCTGGTATCCCATGGCGGGCGAGGGCGGTTCCTTTGGCACCGGCACGACCATCAAGGGCCTGGTGCGCGACCTGCTGGAGCTGTCGAGCCAGTTGCCGGGCGGTATGGACGACGTGTGCGTGGCGCGCGGCCAGGCCGATACCTCGGCACTCGCCGATGCCTATCGCGCGGCGCTGGGCGCAAGCAAGGCCGCGACCGAGAAGGCGCAGATGGCACTCGACGCCATTGACGCGTTCGAGGCGAGCGGCAAGACCATGGCCGATGCAGCGCGACTCATGATGTCGTGCACCATGCCGCGCGCGAGCAAGGCATTCCCTAAGGAGCAGGTCGAGCTGCTCAAGGCCGAGGCCGCCGATGCGTTTATCAATATCGTGCTTGCCTGCGGTGGCCCGGCGCTCGATGCGCTGGTGGGCCTGGCCCGTTCCGTGGAGGCTGAGTATCGCGCGCTGAAGGCTGCCCAGTCCGCTCTCGATAATAACGACCTGCTGCGTATGGCTTACGAGGCGTTGCGTGATTACCCTGCCATCCGTGCTGCGTACGAGGGCCGCTTTAAGATGGTCATGATCGATGAGTTTCAGGATACCGACCAGATGCAGGTCGATCTGATACGCTACCTGACGGGTGCGGGGGAGCGCGCGCTGTGCACCGTGGGCGATGCGCAGCAGTCCATCTATCGCTTCCGTGGCGCCGAGGTCGAGGTGTTCCGTCGTCAGGAGCGCAAGGTGGGCTCCTCTGCTGCGCCCGAGACGGCTGTCGCATCCGATGCCCCCGCTGGCGAGCTCGTCAAACTCGTGCGCAACTTCCGCAGCCACGACGAGGTGCTGCGCTACGTAGCACGCGTCTTTGACGGCAACACCGGTGGTTTGATGCAGGGGTTCTTGGATCTTGAACCGAGCGACAAACGCGAGGACAAGCTCAAGGCGAAGGCTTCGCGCCGCCAGGCGCTGTTCGTTGCCGGTGGCAGCACCCAGGAGCGAACGCAGGCGAAAGCTCGTGCGATTGCGGAGCGGTTCCAAGCGCTCGTCAAAGCGGGCCAGCCCCAGGGCGGCATGGTACTGCTGCTGGGCCGCATGACCAACGCCGACGTCTACGCCCAGGCCTTCCGCGATCGGGGGCTCGACTGCGTCATCGCGGGCGGCTCGGTCTTTGCCCAAGCAGCCGAGGTGCAGACGGTGCGCGCCCTGGTTTGTGCGCTCGCCAATCCGGCCGATACGGCGCAGGGCCTTATGCCGCTGCTCGCCTCGCCGATGTTTGCGCTCGGCGCCCAGGAGTTCCTGGCGCTGGCGACCAAGCTCGATAGCGAGACAGGGGAGACCTCGCGCCGGAATATCGACATGGGCATCATGAGCGATTTCGACGTGCCGGGTTTGCAAGACTTGCCGCTTGTGACGCGCGCCCGCGAGGTGCTGCGGTATGCGCTTCGTCGCGTGGGCCGCGATTCGTTCGCCGCCATCGCGCGCGACGTGGTCAACGCCTCCGGCTGGTTCGTGCGTCTGGCGCAGCGCGGCCCCGAGGGCAAGGCCATTGCCGCCAACGTGCTCAAGGCGCTCTATGCCGTGGCCGAGGCAGAGGCCGAGCTCGGCAATTCTCCGCGTTCCATCGCGCTGGCCTTCGACCGCTTCTTGGCGGGCAAGGAAGCCCCGGGTGCCCTCAACGAGGAAGGCGACGGCGCGGTGCGCATCATGACGGTGCATGCCTCCAAGGGTCTGGAATATCCGGTCGTGGCGGTCGCCGAGTGCTTTGGCGTGCGTAAGTCCTCGGGTGCGGCACAGATGGGTCGCGTCGAGGGTGGAGCGCAGGTCGTGGCACTGCCGGCACGCTTCGACGGCGTTAAGCTTGCCGACGGTACCTTTGTGAAGGGCGACGACGTCAAAAAGCAGTTTGAGCACGCGTTTAAGGGCAAGGGCACGTCGCTGTGGCTGCCGCCAGAGCTCATGGAGGACGTCTGCGCGACGGGCTCTCCCGCCGAGGCATTTGCCCGCCTACGCAACGACGACCTGCAGCTTTCGCTCGAAGAGCGGGCTCGTTTGCTCTATGTCGCCATGACGCGAGCACGCGAGCTGGTGATCTTGGCGATGGATGCCGGCGTGAGTCGCGGCAAGGTTACGGCGCCGACCTTCGATGTCGAGACGGATCTGACCTACGATGTTCTGCGCCGCATTCTGCCGACGGACGCTCTGGACATGCCTCAGCTCGATAGCGACCGTTTGGTGTTCGATAACTCCAAGCCGGGCGACTACGAGCTCATCTCGCTGGCGGACTTTACGTTTGGCGAGCAGGCGTTTGAGGCCAACGCTTCGCTGGATGCCGAGGGCAGGCTTGTTCGTGGCGATGCCGATGCAGATGCTGCCGACGATTCGGCCAGTACAATCGTCCCTGGTCCTGCCGACCCCGAGCCCGATGCGTTTGAGCTCGTGTATCCCCAGGCGGTGGGCGTGCGCATGGGCTCCTGCCCGTATCCGGAGCGCGATTCGTACAGCTACTCGTCAATTGCCGCGGCGCTGCATGCCGAGTCCGAGGACCGTGCCGCCGAGGCGCACGTGCCCATGGACGAGGCTGGCGATGATGCAGAGTCGGATGGCTCGGAGATGGTCGATGCGGACGTGGCCGTCGTTGAGCCCGCCGGCAACCCCATGGCGCTGGGCTCGGCGTTCCACGCCGCCTGCCAGTGGCTCATCGAGATGGGTGCCGACGCGTTGCCCGCTGCGCGCGCCGATGCGCTGGCGCGTCTGTGGCGCCTGACGCCGGAGCAGCGCGAACGCTTCGACGTTGCCCTGAACCGCTGGCTCAAGTCGGCTGTTCGTGCCGACCTGCTCGCGTGGCCGTGCATTCACGCCGAGGTGCCGTTCTATTCACTGGGCTGCGAGGACGAGGACATCGCTCGCTACGGTGCCTATGCCGAGGGCGCCATCGATGCACTGGCCACCGACCCGGCCGATCCGTCGCGCGCCCTGGTCATTGATTACAAGACGGGTGGCACGCTGGATGAGACGCCGGAACAGCTGCTCGAGAAGCACGCCTTGCAGGCGCGCGTCTACGCCGACGTGTTGCACAAGGCGGGCGTTGAGGCGGTGACGGTCAAGTTCGTTCGCGTGGAGCAGGCGAATCCAGCCATCTTCGTCGAACCCGCCGAACCTCAAGTAGTCACCTACAATCTCTAGCCCTCAGATAACTTGCGGTGGAATACGGGCTGTTTTGGCCAAAAAAGCCGCCAAACAGTCCGCATTTCACCGCAACTGCAAGAGGAGCCGTGTTGGTTTGGCTAGGTTCGGGTGCCGTCCGCGCCGTGCGGTAAAATCGTTCAGTCAGAACACGAACCCGCATCGGAGCTCATCACATGGCATTCGTCCATCTGCACAATCACACTGTTTTCTCCATGCTCGACGGCGCAACCCGTATCCAGGATATGGTCAATCGTGCCGTTGAACTTGGCATGCCCGCCGTGGCCATTACCGACCACGGCTACATGTATGGCGTGCCCGACCTGGCGCTGGCCTGCGACGCCGTCAATCACAACACGCCCGAGTACAAGACGTGGAGCCACGACAAGGCCTTCTTGGAAAAGGACCGCCGCGACGAGCTGGTGGAGCCCGACCCCGAGGCAAACCCGCGCGAGCATGCCCAGTACGTCAAAGACATGGCCATGTGGGACGAGAAGGGCAACATCGACGAGCTCAAGCCGCCCCTGGTCATCAAGCCCATCTTTGGCTGCGAGGTCTACTTTACGCCGGACGAGACCCTTGCCCGCGACCACAAGCCCGAGCTCTACCATATGATCCTCCTGGCCAAAGACCAGGAAGGCTACGTCAACCTGATGCAGACGGTCTCCGAGGCCGCCGTGCAGGGCTTTTACTACAAGCCGCGCGTGACGCTCGACAACCTGCGCCGCCATGCCAAGGGCATGATCTGCACGAGCGCCTGTATCGCGGGCATCATCCCCAAATACATCGACCGCGGCGACATGGAAGGCGCCATCAAGTGGGCCGAGACCTTCCGTGATACCTTCGAGCCCGGCGACTTCTACATCGAGATCCAGGAACACGGCATCACCACCGACAACGGCCTGACTGACGAGCAGATGGACCGCACGCTCATCGATATCGCCAAGCAGGTGGGCGTCAAGGTCATCGCCACCAACGACTTCCACTACCTGCGCCGCGAGGATGCGCCCGTGCAGGACGTCATCATGTGTATTGGCATGAACGCCAAGGTCGATGACCCCAACCGCATGCGCATGACCGGCTCGGAGTTTTACATGAAGACCGAGGAGGAGATGCGGGCGATGTTCCCGTATTGCCCCGAGGCCTGCGACAACACGCTCGAGATCGCCGACAAGTGCTACGTGGAGCTGGACTGGGACTCCATCATCCTGCCGCGCTTTCCGTTGCTCGATCCCGGCGAGACGCACGAGAGCCAGTTCCGTCGCGAGTGCGAGAAGGGCCTGCGCCAGCACTATGGTGACGACTGGGCCACGCGCGAGATCGGTGGCGTCAACATCAAAGAGCGCTTTGAGTACGAATACAAGGTCATCTGCGACAAGGGCTTTGCCGCCTACTTCTTGATCGTTGCCGAGTACGTGCAGTGGGCCAAGGACAACGGCATCGGCGTCGGCCCCGGCCGTGGCTCGGCCGCCGGCGCTATCGTCGCCTACGCCATGAACATCACCGCGTTCGACCCGCTCGAGAACGGCCTGATGTTCGAGAGGTTCCTGTCCCCGCAGCGTACCGAGATGCCCGATATCGATATGGACTTCGACGATGAGCGGCGCCTCGAGGTCGTGGAGCACGTTCGTCAGCTCTACGGCCCCGAGAAGGTCACCCACGTCATCACCTACTCGACCATCAAGGCCAAGCAGGCCATCAACGACGCCGCGCGCGTCTTGGACTACCCGGTCTACATGGGCCAGCGCCTGTCCAAGATGGTCTCGAGCGACCCCAAGGTCAAGCTCAAGCAGGTGCTCGACAAGCAGCCCGGCAAAGAGGATCTGTTTAACCCCGATTTTGCCGAGGCCTATAAAAAGGACGACGACGCCCGCCGCATTATCGACACGGCACTCTCGATCGAGGGCCTCACCCGTGGCGAGGGCGTGCATGCGTGTGCCGTTCTGATCTGCCGCGACCCCGTCAACGAGCACGTGCCCACCAAGCTCGATACCAAGGGCGGCGTCGAGATTACCCAGTACGAGGGCCATACCGTCGCCGACATGGGCCTGCTCAAGATGGACTTCTTGGGCCTGCGCACGCTGACGGTTATCTCCAAGGCCAAGGCCAACATCAAAAAGAACTTCGGCATCGACATCAAAGAGGAAGAGATCCCCTTTGACGATCCCGAGATCTTTAAGCTCATGGGCTCCGGCCACACCGCCGGCGTCTTCCAGGTCGAGTCCGCCGGCATGACGGCCACGATCAAGAACATGAAGCCCACCGAGTACAAACACGTCGTGGCATTGATCGCCCTGTACCGCCCGGGCCCGCTGGGCGCCGGCATGGTCTCGTCCTACATCAACCGTATGAACGGCAAGGAGCCGGCCGTCTCCTACGACGACCGTCTGGACGACATCCTGGGCGAAACCTACGGCACCATGGTCTACCAGGAGCAGGTTATGCTCATCTCCGTCGAGATGTGCGGCTTCTCCAAGGGCGAATCGGACTCGCGTATCCGTAAGCCCGTGGCTAAGAAAAAGATTAAGCTGCTCACGTCGACGGTGCTCCACTGGGAGGATGGCTCGGACGAGACCACTTACGACCACTGGATGAATGGCGCTATCAAGAACAACTACACGCGCGAGGTCGCCCAGAAGATTTGGGACGATGTCCTCGAGTTCGCATCTTACGCCTTCAACAAGTCGCACTCCGCCGGCTACGCCATCCTGGTTATGCAGACGGCGTGGCTCAAGGCGCACTATCCGCACGAGTACATGGCGGCTGTTCTGACGTCCTATACGGGCAAGACCGACAAGATCGTGCACTACGTCTCGGCATGCCGTCACGACGGCATCCCCGTGCTTTCGCCAGATGTCAACGAGTCCGGTACCGAGTTCACGGCTACCAAGGAGGGCGTGCGCTTTGGTCTGGCTGGCATCCGCGGCGTGGGCACCGGCGTGGCGCAGGCGATTATCGCCGAGCGCGAGGCGGGCGGTCCGTTTAAGACGCTGCACGACTTTGTCGAGCGCGTGGACTCGAGCCAGGCCAACCGTCGCGTGATCGAATCGCTGATCAAGGCAGGCGCCTTCGACTCCACGGGGTATCCGCGTCGCCAGATGATGCACTTTGTGGACAAGAACAACCCCGAGAACATCATCGATGCCGCGGTAAAGCGCCAGAAGGACCGCGCGAGCGGCCAGACGTCGTTCTTCGATATGTTTGGCGACGTTGAGGGCTCGGGCTTTGAGGTGAGCGTGCCCGATCCGGATGGCCAGGAATGGGACCGCCACCTTAAGCTGAGCCAGGAGAAGGAGGTTCTGGGCATCTACGTCTCGGACCACCCGCTGCGTCCGTTTGAGTATGCACTAGCCAAGGCGCGCGACTTCTCGTTCTCGCAGATCGACACCGGATACGAGGTGCAAAACCCCACGGGCGGCACCATCAACCAGGAGATTCCCGAGGGCAAGGCGCTGTGGTGGGCCGGCATGGTCTCGAGCGTGTCCAAGCGCGTGACCAAAAACGGCGACCCCATGGGCATCGTGCAGCTCGAAGACATGGAAGGCGAGGCCACGGTCGTGGTGTTCCCCAAGACCTACAAGGAGGCCGAGGGGTACCTGTACGGCGAGGTCGATCCCGAGACCGGCGCGCAGCTGTCCGATGCGTTTGTGCGCATTAAGGGCAAGCTCGAGCGCTCGGACCGCGGCGACCAGATCATCGCGCAGGAGATCGTGCCGCTGGAGCTTAGCGAGGAGAAAAACAAGCCCAAGGTCTTTGAGGTCATGGTGCCCAACAGTCGATTTAGCCAGGGCAATATGGCGCGCCTGGCCACGGTGCTCACCACCAACCCGGGCGGCGACCGCGTGGAGATCTTTATTGAGCAAGTCGACGGGCGCGTGCTGCGTGCTGAGGTGCCGGCCAAGGTCAATGCACGCTCGATTCCGCTGCTGGCAGAGGCAAAGGCCATCGTCGGCAACCAAGGCCGCGTGACGGTTATCTAAGCTACCCCGGGTGAGATTGGAGGAAGTGATGGCGCAGGGGACGTTTGTGCAGGCGCTTCGCAAAGAGGCGGCGTTGAGCGGCACCTTTATGAAGGGGCGTTCGCTCATGCTCAACGGCGCCGTGCTGTCGATCGAGGACAGCGGCTCGCGCTTCTCCAAAAACGTGACGGTTGAGGGCTCGGTGCGCGGTTCGCGCGGCGACCTGTACAAGACGCACGTGGCGCTCGACATGGACGAGCACGAGGTGATCGACTACGACTGCGATTGCCCCGCCGCCTATCGTTACCCCGGTATGTGCAAGCACGCTATTGCCACGGCTCTGGCGTATTTGGATGCCAGCGGCGCCGAGCCCGTCGAAGGTTTGCGCACGCCGGTCCGCACGTTTACGGCGCAGCCGAAACAGCCCGCGCGCACCGCGCTCAAAGCGCCGGCCGTCAATCCCAACTTTCCCTTTCCGGCGCCCGTCCCCACGAGCCCGAGCCTTATGGCGGCGCTCTCCGATCTTTCGGACGCGCGCATGGATGAGCTGGCGAGCATGCGCCGCAAGCTTGCCGGTGCCGTTGATCCCGACGCCCCCAAAGCGGCGTTGGAGCCTTCGTTGGTGCCGTACTACAATCCGCTGTTCGCCGACCGCTTTAGCTGGGCGCTTGAGTTCCGTATTCGCTGCGGTTCGGTGTCCTACGTGGTCAAGGACATCGACGGCATGGCCGATGCCTACGTGCGCGGCGGCACCTTCTCGTACGGCAAGAAGCTCACGTTTGTCCATACGTCCGAAGCCTTCGAAGACGTGTCGACAAAGCTGCTCAACCTTGTCGTGACGACAGTTGCCTATCTCGATGACATCACAAGCTCGCGTTCGGCGTCGTACGACTTTGCCCGCAGCGGTTTTGTCGCCGAGCGTCAGTTACCGCTGTCCGAGCATAGCATCGTATATGTGCTGGACCTGTTGCGCGGCCAGACCATCTCTTTTGAGCCCGCCTGGTCGCGGGGGACGACGACGCATCGCACCTATGACGTGGCGGTCGAGCCGGCGCCGCAAGGGGAGGATGAAGCTCCGACCAAGCGCCCGCCGCTCCTTGCCGCCAAGATTGCGCCGGCGGTCGGCGGCAGCTACGACCTTCGCCTGCCCGCCGATATGTACTGCTTTGCATCGGGCGATGTTGCCTACCTGGTCGACACGCGCCGCGCGCGCCGTACCGACACGGCGTTTGCCCAACATGCGGCGCCGTTCCTATCGCGCTTGCTGCCCTGTCGCACGCCAGTCCATATCGCTGCCGACCAGGTGGGGGAGTTCTGTCGTATGGCGCTGCCCATTTTGCGCGACTATACCGACCTTACCGCGCCCGCCGTGCTCGATACCGTGGCACCCGAGCCGAGCTTTGCTATGGCGATCGGCGTCGACGATGGGCTCGTGACCTGCAAAATTACGGTTGCCTACGGCGATTGGTCGGCGGATCTCTTTAGCCTGGGCGCTCCGGGCAGCCCCTTCGAAGAGCAACGCCCCGGCGTGCCGCCCCGCGACGAGGTGGCGGAGTTTCGCGTTATGGATACGGCGGCCCTGTATTTCGACTTTTACGAGGGCGGTCTGGCGTTTGAGGAGCGCGATGACGAGAACTTGTTCTGCCTGCTGACCGAGGGCCTGTCCGCCCTGTCCGAGCTGGGTGAGGTCATGCTCAGCGACCGTCTGCGCCAGATTTCGGTGCGCCCCGCGCCCAAGCTCTCGGTTCGTGCGACCGTCAAGAGCAATCTGCTCGATGTCGAGCTGGGCGCGAGCGGGCTTTCGGCCGCGGACCTTGCCGTCTATCTCGATTCGTACAAGCGCCATCAAACGTTTGCGCGCCTTACGTCCGGCGACATCATTCGCCTGGACGAGGGCGCTCGAGCCGCGTTTGGCCTCGCCGAGGATCTGGGCGTCGATGCCGTCGACCTGCTCGACGGCGTGTCGCTTCCCGCGTCGAGTACCCTGTTCGTCGATAGCATGCTCGCACGCACGCCCGCGCTCGAGGCCGATCGTGACGCCGCGTTCCGCCGCACCGTCGAGCGCTTGGATACGCTCGGCAAGATGGACTTTACGGTGCCGGTTTCGCTCAAGGCCACACTGCGCGGCTACCAGGTCGACGGATACCAGTGGCTCGGCTCGCTCGAACACCTGGGCCTTGGCGGCATCCTGGCCGACGACATGGGCCTGGGCAAAACGCTGCAGATGATCGCACATATCCTGGCACGCGTGGAGGCGGGGGACATCAAGCCCACGCTCGTGGTATGCCCGGCCTCGCTCGTGTACAACTGGACTGCCGAGCTGGAGCGCTTTGCCCCGTCGCTCGATGTGTGCGCCATCGTGGGCGCCAAGGCGCAGCGTCGCGTGCAAATCGCCGGCGTGGCCGAGCATAACGTGGTCGTGACGTCGTATGACCTTATGCGGCGCGATATCGACGAATACGTCGAGCAGGACTTTGCCCGTGTGGTGCTCGATGAGGCCCAGTACATTAAAAACCCGCTCACGCAGGTGGCGCGCGCCGCCAAGCGCCTGCCGGCCGGCGTGCGCTTTGCCCTGACGGGCACGCCCATCGAAAACCGCCTGTCCGAGCTCTGGAGCATCTTCGACTTTTTGATGCCGGGCCTGCTTGGCACTCGCGAGTCGTTTGCCAGACGCTTCGAAAGCCCGGTCGAGCATGCCGAGGGCGACAGTGCCGCTCGCCTGCAAGCGCTCGTGTCGCCGTTTGTGCTGCGCCGTGTCAAGGAAGACGTGGTGGCAGACCTGCCCGAGAAGATCGAGGACACTGTCGTGGCTCAGCTCACCGGCGAGCAGCGCAAGCTCTACCTGGCAAACCAGGACTGCATTGCCCAGCAAGTGCAGCACCGCGAGGCATCCGAGTTTAAGAAAGACAAGCTCAAGGTGCTCGCCGAGCTCACCAAGCTGCGCCAGATCTGCTGCGACCCGCGTCTGCACTACGAGGATTACAAGGCGGGGAGCGCCAAACTCGATACGTGCATGGAGCTCGTGCACGGCGCACTCGACGGCGGGCATCGCATCCTGCTGTTCAGCCAGTTTACGGGTATGCTCGATATCATCGGTAAGCGCTTGGCCAAGGAGGACATCGCCTTCCTTAAGCTCACGGGCGCTTCGTCTAAGGAGAGCCGCGCCAAGATGGTCGCGCAGTTCCAAGCGGGCGAGGTTCCGATCTTTTTGATTTCGCTCAAGGCGGGCGGCGTGGGCCTGAACCTGACGGCGGCCGACGTGGTCATTCACTACGACCCGTGGTGGAACGTGGCGGCGCAGGACCAAGCGACCGACCGTGCGCATCGTATTGGCCAGCAACATACCGTGACCGTGTACAAGCTCATCGCCAAGGACACGATCGAGGAACGCATTATGCAGATGCAGGAGTCCAAGCGCGACCTGGTCAACAGCGTGCTCGGCGGCGACGGCATCTCGTCGGCGCTGTTTACCCGCGAGGATGTTCTGGCGCTGCTCGGCGGCGACGGGCGTTAACCCGCTCGGGTGAGGCCGCCAGGGCGGATAGCCCGCGCTGTCCCATCGTCCCCGCTCGTTATGTGTTCATTTGCAATGCCGTGGATGGTTTGTCTGCCTTTGGGCATAAGAACCATCAAGAACATTGGCACATCAGCAAAGGAGAACATCATGGCGAAATTCTTTAAGGACCCCGACGGCAAGCTCATCGCCGCCCTTGGCGACGACGTTGCGACCCCTGCCGGTTGCACGGAACTGACTGCAAACACTGAGGACGCAGCGCACGAGAAGCACGTGCCTGTTGTCGAGACCGAGCGTGACGGTCACGTGATTCGCGCACGCGTTGGCTCGGTCGAGCACCCCAGCCTGCCCGAGCACTACATTGAGTGGATCGCCCTTGAGGCCGAGGGCCGCTTAGAGGTCCATTACCTTGAGCCCGGCATGAAACCCGCGACGTTTTTCGCGGGCGGCTCCAAGACCGGTACCGTCTATGCCTACTGCAACCTGCACGGGCTGTGGTCCGCGACATTCTAGGAGCGCGCCCCCGCTCGGGGTATCATAGCTAGCATATGCACATGCAAGCGCCGGCTGCATTATGCGGCCGGCGCTTTTACTACGATTTCGATGGTTTACGACGGAAAGGGCTGGGCCATGAAACTCGCGCTTGCACAAATCGATATGCGCCTGGGTGATATTGAGGGCATTTGCGGCCGCATCGAGGACCAGGCTCGTCTGGCCCACGAGCGCGGGGCGCGCGTGCTGTGCGTTCCGGCTCCGCTCTTTATGGGCGCCATGCCCGGTGGCCTGGTGGGCGCTGCCGACTTTGAGCACGACGTGCTTGCCGGTTTGACTGGTGTCGCCGAGCGTATCCAGGAGCTTGACATGATCTGCATCGTGCCCGCGGCGGTTTCGTTTGAGGGCCAGCCGCTGCTCGACTACATGATGCTCAAGGACGGTCATGTGGTGCCGGCGCGTTCGAGCATTGCCCTGCAGCGTGGCGAGAACAACGACACACGTTGGGCGCCGCCGGTGTTCGACGTGGACGGCGTGCGCATCGCCGTGATTTTTGACTTGGACCGCGAACTCGAGATGTTGCCGACCGGTGTTGACCTCATTGCGTATTTCCAATTCAACGCGTTTGACATGACCGACCGTGAGACTGCCGCCATTGCCGCCGTTCGCAGCGGCGCCTACCGCAAGATCGCATCCAAGCGCAGCGTGTGGTTTGCCTGCATGGCGCCGGTCGGTGCCTATGACGAGTCGGTGTATACCGGCGGTTCGTTTGTGCTCGACGACTGCGGTCGCGTGGTGGCCCAGGCGCCGTGCTTTGAGGAGAGCCTGCTGGTTCAGGAGATTCAGCGCGGCGTAATGCTCGATGCCTTGGAGGACCACGAGCTGCCCGAGTTTCGCTCCGAGGAATGGCTGTGGCAGGCGCTGGTGCTCGCTGTGCGCGATAACGCCCGTGCCCATGGCACGTCGCGCGCCGTGGTGGCGCTCGAGGGCGATCTGCCGTCGTCTTTGCTTGCGGCGCTGGCTGTCGATGCATTGGGCTCGCGCAACGTGATCGGCCTGGTGCTGAACCGCAACCGCATCTTTACGCCGGCACAGGAGGAGGCCGAGGCCGCCCGTTGCGCCGCCGTTCGCGCGATTGCCGAGCGCCTGCATATTCGCACGGTTGAGCGCGATGCGCCGGATGCGGCGCGCGTACTCGACCGCGATGTGTCGGCGGGCGATGCCGAGCGCCTGCGCTCGCGTACGCTGGGCCTCATGTTGGAGGATACGGCGCTCGAGCTGGGCGCGATGGCTCTGAGCCCGCTTTCCAAGACCGAGTACGCGTTGGCGGCACCGGCGCTTTGCGGTGGCTACCAGGGCGATTACGCGCCCTTTGGCGATGTGTATCTGTCGACCCTCGAGTTTGTGGCGCGCGTGCGCAACCGCACGTCTGCCGTGGTGCCGCAGGAGCTCGTGACGCTCAACGCGGTGGAAGATTGCATGGAGCGCGTGCTGGCGCGGGCGCTCTCGACGCTCGACGGCCCGGTCGACATGCTTGATCGCGCGGCGCAGCTGCTCGGTGGGCTCGAGCCGGGCGAGGTCGATGGTGCGCTTGAGTCGCACGTGGACCGCAACCGACCCTTCGACGACATCCCAATGGCCGCCGGCAAGCCCGAGGCTTGCTCGCTGCTGCTGATGCTCGTGCGCCAGGGAGAGGCGGCTCGCCGCATGCTGCCGACGGCGCCGATCGTCTCGGCCCGTTCGTTTGTCGAGCGCGCCTGGCCGTACATGCTCGCGTGGTCCGACCTGGGGCTGAGCGGCAAGGAGCGCATGGCGGTCGATTCACTGGCGCGCGCCGAGGTGCGTCGTTTTGCCGACGAGGATACAAGCGAGCGCATGCGCGGCGAGATGATGGGCATATTGGGTGACCTGTTGGGCATTTCGCCCGAGCAGATGGAGGAGCTGCGCTCCGAGGACGGTCAGCGTCGCCTGCATGAGGGCATGAAAAAGTTTGAGGGCGAGGTCCAGGACGCCATCGAAAAGATGATGGGCGGCCAGGGCGGCTCGCAAGGTAGTCCCCAGGGTGGCCCGATGCCGCATCCGCCGGTTGATCCCCGACAATTCCCGTTCTTCTCTCAGAACTAGGTCGCTGCGCGCCCGCCAGAGCGGCAATCTGCCTTTCAATCGTCGGACATGACCGCCAGGTCAATGCCCTCCTCTTCCAAGGCACCTTGCTCGCTCTGGCAGGCGCTCGCTTGCGTATACTCAACCTACAATTCGATCTCGGCTGACTTATAGGGCTAGCGTTGTGTTATTCTAGAACAGACGTTCGTGAATGATGCGCGGGGCCTTGTCTTGCGCTGTGCTTGTGGCGAGGGGAGGTTGGCTTGGTTATCTTGGGCATCGACCCCGGTTTGGCTCATACGGGTTGGGGGATTATCGAGGAGCGGCGTGGCGAGGTTCGCTGCCGTGCCTATGGCTGCATCGAGACCAGTGCCGGAAGTCCGCTCGCGGTGCGCCTGTCGCATATCGCCCATGACCTTAAGGATGTCGTTGAGCGTTATCGACCCGACACGGCTGCTGTCGAGAGCATCTACTTTGGCGCCAACGTTCGTTCCGCCATCCCCACGGCGCATGCCCGCGGTGCTGCACTCGTCGCACTTTCGGAATGCGCGCTCGAGATTGGCGAGTACACGCCCATGCAGATCAAACAGGCTGTGGTGGGCACCGGCGCCGCGGACAAGCGGCAGGTCGCCTACATGGTACGCACGCTCACACAGCTCGATCACGACCCGCATCCCGACCATGCCGCCGATGCCCTGGCCTGCGCCATCTGCCACGTAAACCTCAGCCGCACCCGCGCCCTCACCGGTGGCGAGTTCTATCAACAGAGAGGAACCGGATACTGATGATTTCCCAGCTCCACGGAACGCTTGTCGAGGCCACGATGAGCTCTGCTGTCGTCGATGTGTCGGGCGTTGGCTTTGAGCTCGGCATCTCGGGCAGCACTGCGGCCACGTTGCCGACGCCCGGCGGCGAGGTCCGCCTCTACGCGCGTATGCAGGTGCGCGAGGACGCCATGACACTTTTCGGTTTTTCCTCAAAGGATGAGCGCACGATGTTCGACCGGCTCGTGTCCGTTTCGGGCGTTGGCCCGCGCCTGGCGCTTGCCGTGCTTTCCACCTATACCGTGGGGCAGCTGTACTCGCTGGTGATGGCCGAGGACGACAAGGGCATGGCCAAGGTACCCGGTGTGGGCAAAAAGACAGCTCAGCGTCTGATCCTGGAGCTCAAGAGCACCTTTGCCAAGGACAAGGGCTTTGTGCCGGTCGATGTGATTCCCGGCCAGGTTGCGATGCCCGTGCCCGCTGCTGCTCCCTCGGCCATCGATGATGCCCGTGCGGCGCTCCTTTCCATGGGCTTTAGCCCGCAGGAGACCGATGTTGCCCTGAGCGGGTATGATGGGCAAAATATGCGTGTCGAGGATCTGCTCGGCGCGGCGCTTAAGCGACTCGGAATGGATGCGTGATGTGGGAAGCCGATGACTCTCAGGACCTGTGGGCGACGCCCGGCAACTCGCCGGCGGCATCTATGGCGCACGGCGAGCGCATGGTGGGCTCGGAGCTGACGGCCGAGGACCTCGATGTCGACCGCACTTTGCGCCCCCAGCGCCTGGACGACTACTGCGGCCAGGAGCACATCAAGCAGAGCCTGCGCGTGTTGATCGAAGCGGCGCAGAGCCGTGGCGAGACGCTCGACCACGTGATTTTCTCGGGTCCTCCGGGTCTGGGCAAGACCACGCTGGCCACCGTTATCGCCAACGAGCTGGGCGCTCAGATCAAGACCACGAGTGGCCCTGCCATCGCGCGCACGGGCGACCTGGCGGCCATCCTTACTAACTTGCAGCCGGGTGATGTGCTGTTTATCGACGAGATCCACCGCCTCAACCGTTCGGTCGAGGAGGTCCTGTACCCCGCGATGGAGGACTTTGCCCTCGATATCGTGATTGGCAAGGGTCCGGCGGCGCGCTCGATTCGCCTGGATATTCCCAAGTTTACGCTGGTAGCGGCAACGACCCGCTCAGGCATGTTGACCGGCCCGTTGCGCGACCGCTTTGGCATTTCGTATCGCCTGGATTACTACACGGTCGAGGAGCTCGCGCAGATTGTGACGCGCTCGGCGACTATCCTGGGCGTGACGATCGACCATCCCAGTGCACTCGAGATCGGCTCGCGTTCGCGCGGCACGCCACGTCTTGCCAACCGCTTGCTCAAGCGCGTGCGCGACTATGCGCAGGTGCGCGGCAACGGCCCCATCGAGCTCGATATCTGTCGCCAGGCGCTCGAGTTCTTCGAGATCGACGAGCTCGGTCTGGACTGGATGGATATTCGTATCTTGGAGACGCTTGCCAAGACGTTCTCCGGTCGTGCCGTGGGACTTACGACCCTTGCCAGCGCGGTGGGCGAGGACCCGGGCACGCTCGAGGATGTCTATGAGCCCTATTTGCTGCAGTGCGGGTTGATGATTCGTACGCCGCAGGGCCGTCAGGCAACCCTTCGCACCTTTGAGCACCTGGGGATTGAACCTACCGTTTAGGGCGCTTTGTTTTGGCGGGCTGTTGGGCTATCGCTGGGCATCGGGTAAACATATCGCCGTTCATCGGTTATGGGTGTTTTACTGTTGCGCGCCCGTGCTATGCTGAATTGGTCTTTTTCTCATTCGGTAACGAAAGGACCGCCCATGCCTACTGACATCGAAATCGCACGTTCTGTCACGCCGCTGCCTATTACCGAGGTGGCCAAGAACGCCGGCGTCGACGTTAAGCACCTTATTCCGTACGGCTTCGACAAGGCTAAGGTCGACTATTCACTGCTCAACGAGCCGACTGATCACCAGGCCAAGCTCGTTCTCGTGACCGCTATCAACCCAACGCCTGCGGGCGAGGGCAAGACCACCACGACCATCGGTCTGGCCGATGGCTTGCGTCGCCGCGGCGTCAAGAGTGCCGTGGCCCTGCGCGAGCCTTCGCTCGGCCCTGTCTTTGGCGTTAAGGGCGGTGCTGCCGGTGGCGGCTGGGCTCAGGTGATCCCCATGGAGGATATCAACCTGCACTTTACCGGCGACTTCCACGCTATCGGTGCTGCCAACAACCTGCTGGCCGCCATGCTTGATAACCACATCCAGCAGGGCAATCAGCTCGGTATTGACGTTAAGCGCATCACTTGGAAGCGCGTCGTCGATATGAACGACCGTCAGCTGCGCCACGTCATCGACGGCATTGGCGGTAAGGCCCAGGGCGTGCCGCGCGAGGACGGCTTTGATATCACCGTCGCCTCCGAGGTCATGGCAATCCTGTGCCTGTCTACGAGCATCAGCGACCTCAAGGAACGCTTGGGTGAGATCGTCGTCGGCTACAGCTTTGCCGGCGAGCCTGTCCGTGCCCGCGACCTTAAGGCCCAGGGTGCCATGGCCGCGTTGCTTAAGGACGCGCTCAAGCCCAATCTGGTGCAAACGCTCGAGGGCACGCCCGCATTTGTCCACGGCGGTCCCTTCGCCAACATTGCCCACGGCTGCAACTCTATCATGGCCACGCGTATGGCGATGCGCTTTGGCGATGTTGCCATTACCGAGGCCGGCTTTGGTGCCGATCTGGGTGCCGAGAAGTTCCTCGACATTAAGTGCCGCATGACGGGCGTTCGCCCCAGCGCCGTCGTGGTCGTCGCGACCGCTCGTGCGCTGAAGTACAACGGTGGCGTCGCCAAGGCCGACCTCAACGGGGAGAACCTCGAGGCACTCAAGGCTGGCATGCCCAACCTGCTGCGTCACGTCGACAACATCCAGAACGTTTATGGTTTGCCCTGCGTGGTCGCCATCAACCGTTTCCCGACGGACACCGAGGCCGAGCTTGCGCTCATCGAGTCCGAGTGCCAGAAGCTCGGCGTTAACGTTAAGCTTTCCGAGGTCTGGGCCAAGGGCGGCGAGGGCGCACTCGAGCTTGCCGATGAGGTCATGCGTCTGATTGAGCAGCCGAGCGAGCTCAAGTTTGCCTATGAGGACGGCGTCGATGTGGCCGACGCCCTCGAGGCTGTTGCCACCAAGGTTTACCGCGCCGACGGCGTTGACTTTACGCCGGCCGCCAAGCGTCAGCTTGCCGAGCTGCGCGAGAACGGCTTTGGCAACCTGCCGGTATGCGTGGCCAAGACGCAGTACAGCTTTAGCGACAACGCCAAGGCCCTGGGCGCTCCCGAGAACTTCCGCATCACGGTGCGCGAGCTCAAGGTTTCCGCCGGCGCCCACTTTGTGGTCGCGCTGACCGGCAGTGTTCTGACCATGCCGGGCCTGCCCAAGGTCCCCGCGGCCGAGAATATCGACGTCGACAACGACGGCAACATCACCGGCCTGTTCTAAGCCTGCTGCTCATAGCCGCTTGCCCGCCCCGCCGTGCCCACAAGGCCCGGCGGGGCTTTTTGATCCTTAGGACCGCGCATGTCTTGTAGATACCGACGGACTCTGCCCATCATAGGCTTTTGCGCGGGTAGAATGCATGGATAACTTGAGGCTCACGCGCGACGGAAAGGAATCGTTGCATGGATCAGGACAAGACAACCGTGATGGGCGGCTACGGTTCCGCGCAGGCTGGCGATAGCGCCGATGCGACCCGCGTTGTTCCCAACCCCGGTTATACCGACCCCGCCGCGACGCAGCCTTCGGCCGAGCCCACCCGGGTTATGGGCTATGGCGACACGGCGCAGGATTCTTACGCTGCATCTTCGCAAGGCCCCTATGGCAACGCAGCTCCGGACTCGTTTGATTACGTGCCGCAGAATTCTTATGCCGCCTCGACGCCGAATCCCTATGATGACCTGCCGCAGAATCCCATTCCGCAGCCTCAGCAGACGACGTATATGCCTCGCACGGCGCAGCCTCGCTACGAGTCGCGCGAGCCGTATCGCGAGTACCCCAAGTCGATTCCGCAATATGGCGAGGACGAGGAGAAGAAGCCGTCGCGTTCGTCGAGCGTGATCAAGAAGATCCTCATCGTGCTGGCGATCTTCTTTGCGCTGTCGGTTGTGTTTGCCATCGTGTCGGGCATGCTCAACAAGCGAGGGAGTTCAACGGCCGATACCGCTGCCGAACAAACCGAGTCCGCCTCGTCTAGCACCGTCGATCTGAGCGATATTCCGGGGCAGTACTGGTCCAACGCCAAGAAGCTCCTCAAGTCGCGCGGCGCCGATCTTTCGAATGCCGTGGTCCTGACTGATGATGGCTCAACGCCCGTCGTCGATGCCAACTGGGTCGTGACGTCTGCCTACTATAACGACAGCGGCAACCTCGAAATTCAGCTCACGCACAAGAACAGCTCGGGCAACTCGTCCGACGGACAAAGCGGT
Source organism: uncultured Collinsella sp. (assembly GCA_902482035.1). Taxonomy (GTDB): domain Bacteria; phylum Actinomycetota; class Coriobacteriia; order Coriobacteriales; family Coriobacteriaceae; genus Collinsella. The sequence continues at coordinate 38,208 of CABSYW010000024.1, forward strand.
ACCGACAGCTCGAGCTCCAATACGCTGGAGGACTTGAGCAACAAGGCACAGGAGTTGGGAGACAAGGCGCAAGAGCTGGGCGACACGGCACAAAACCTGGGCGATACCGCGCAGAACTTGGGCGGCTTGGCGACGGATGCCTGGAACGCCCTGCAAAACGGCATCTCGGGCGCGCAGGGAAACTAGCTGTTAAGCAGGCTACAGCTGCTCGGCCGGACGGTCGGGCGAGCTAAAGCCCGAGTCAAACGTAACGACGCATGAGGCATCGGGTCGGCGCTCGTGCACGATGCGCGTGACGAGCTCCAGCAGCTCCTCGTCGGATATGTCAAAGCCGTCGGGACGCACCAGGTCAAACGAAACGAACCCGTCGTGCTCGTGCAGGTCGTGGATGGAGAGCGCGGGATCGATCTGCATGACGCCGCGCTTGACCCAGCCGCGCAAGTCATCGCCGGTTGTCGCGATGGGGTCGCAGTGCAGCGTGATACCAATGCCCATCTGGCGCTTGATGTCGTGCTCGATGGTGTCCAGAATCTCGTGGTGCTCAAACGCGTCGCCCTCGCCGGGCATCTCCACGTGGGCGCTGGCAAACTGACGACCGGGGCCGTAGTCGTGCACCATGAGGTCGTGTGTGCCCAAGACCTGCGGATAGGACATGATCTTGTCGCGGATTGCCTGGACGAGCTTGGGGTCGGGCGCTTGCCCCAGCAACGGGCTGATGGCGTCGCGCACCAGGCCCAGACCGCTGATGCAGATGAAGATGCCCACACCCAGGCCTGCCCAGCCGTCGAGATCAAAGCCGGTCGTCTGCGAAATAAGCGCCGCCACCAAGACCGAGCCCGAGGTGATGACGTCGTTTTTGGAGTCCTGCGCCGTGGCGATGAGCGTTTCGGAGTCGATGCGGTTACCCAGTGCGCGGTTGAACGCGGCCATCCAGAATTTGACGAGCATGGACAGAACAAGGGCAGCCATGGAGAGCGCCGAATACACGGTGGGCGAGGGCTTGATGATCTTGGTGATCGACTCGAGGATTAGGTTGATGCCGACGGCACAAACCAGGACGGCGACAAACAGACCAGCCAGGTACTCGTAACGGCCGTGGCCGTAAGGGTGGCCCTCGTCTGCCGGGCGGCTGGCAAGGCGGAACCCGAGCAGACTCACGATGTTGCTCGAGGCATCGGAGAGGTTGTTGAAAGCGTCGGCGATGAGGGAGACGGAACCGGCGAGCAGGCCCGCGATGCCCTTGGCCAGGCACAGGGTGATGTTGAGGCCAATGCAGATGAGGCTTGCGGCAAAGCCCGCGTTGGTGCGGCAAGATGCATCGACCGGCTCGCCCTCGCTGCCGGGAACAAGCGTATGTACCAGCCGATTTACAAATAGCATAGCGGTCGTCCTCACAATCATGTTTAAGGGGATAGTGTAGCTCGCGCGGGGGCGCCGTGCACCGATGCTCAGAAAATGCAGCAATAGTCTGCCGGCGCTAACGAGCGAGCCTTCTCGTCTGCCTGGGTGGTCCATTTTGGGCCACATGGGTATGGGCATGTGCCTGTTTGCTCGACATACTTAATGTCGACAGCCCCTGTGCAAAGGAGGACGTTTCCATGGACGAGATGTTTGCCATTAAATGTCAAAACTGCGGCGGCCCTATGTACTCGCACCAAGCTAAGCGCAGCTTTGAGTGCGCTTATTGCGGTGCGGTCATTCCGTGGCAGGCGGACGCCGGAGAGCCCAAGAGCGCTTTGGGCATTCGCCATACGCCGTTGACGGTGGTGGATGGACTGCTCAAGCTCACGCATGTGTCGCAACTCGAGCGCCCGGAGGACCCGGACTGGTATTTCTTCAATGCGCACTGGCGCAATCAGTCGGTCCTGGAACATCTGCTGTGGGAGGATTGCGGCACGGCGCAAGAGTTCCAAGAGGCTACGCATGTGAGCGTTCCTTGCCCCTTCTGCGGAGCGTCCTTTGAGGGCGAGTCAACGCAGCGTGTGTTTGAGTGCCCGTCCTGCGGCAACAAGATCGGCATTGCCGACCTGCTCAAGCCCGGTACCTTCAGCAAGCGTCTGACCATGGGCGTGGGTGCAGAGTATGTGCCGGAGCAGGGCATTCCCTGCGAAATCTCGCCGCAGCAGGCACGTGCCAACGCACTGCAGCTGGTGCGCCAGTACCCCGACGCCTTTGCCGGGCACGACGTGGAAGATGCGATCCAAAACGACATGATGCTCTTCTACTTCCCCATGGCGCTGGCGGACCTGCGCATGATGGCGAGCTTCCCGGGCAAGGGCCTGAGCAAGGAAACCCTAGTGTACTACGAGGTGCTCGACTGGGCATACCCCAGGGCAAACTACCTGGACGTTCGCCTCATGGGCATTTTGGAGCCGTGGGACTTTGCCAAGGTTGGGCCGTTCGATCCCGCCATGCAGGAAGGTGACTTCCGCGTTGTCTCCGTCGATGCGTCTACCAAGGACCAGGTGGTCATTGATAAGTTGGCGCTCGACGTTGCGGGCAACGACGCCGAGGCTGTACTGGGGCTCAATAAAAAGAGCATCCGCACCTGGGCGCGCAAGGCCCGCAAGCATAAGGACGGCCTGGTGATGGTGCCGGTCTACTTTGTCGATCGTCCCGCGTCGGATGGACGCGATGGCGAGCAGGTGCGCATTGCCGTAAACGGCCAGACGGGCCGCGCGGCCGCGGTGGTGTTTAGCGACAAGCGCGAAACGCATATCGTGGCGCCGCTCAGCCCGAGCCTGCATCTGTCCGGTGAGAGCACCGTACACGCCACGCCCATCGAGGTCAAATACGTTAAATCTCCGTTCCTATACCAGATCGTGCGCCGTGGAGGCGGCGAGCAACCGCGCCAGGTTGCAGCCGCCGTCGAGGGTTCCTGCCGAGAGGAGAAGCCCAAGCGCCGCGGTCTGCTGGGTGCGCTATTTGGGAAGTAGGGGAGCGGTGCCGGTTGGCGCTGTAGCGTGAAAGTCAGGAGAAGGGGCGGCTCGCATGAGTGCGGGCTGCCCCGTTTTTGTATTGCGGGGATATGGCATCCGAATGGCCGTAGGGTCTCAGCTAAATGGCTATTTACTTGAGCTGATGAATGTTCAGTACCAACATTCCTTCTG
>CABSYW010000025.1 GCA_902482035.1 uncultured Collinsella sp.
GCCTTAGTCTCGTGGGCTCGGAGATGTGTATAAGAGACAGCGCCTATCGCCCCGACCCCGCCGCAGGCCCCGCGGCCGTCGAGACCACGCAGCGCATACCCGTCGCGAGCGGCTCGTCCCAACAGGAGCCGGCTCCCGCATACGCGCCCGCTTCGCCACAGACCCCCGCCCCCAAAAAGAGCGGCACAGGGCCGCTTATCGCCGTTATCGCTGTGCTGGTGGCAATCATCATCGCCCTGGTCGTTTTCTTTGTGATCAAGCCTTTCGACAACGCCGCCACGCAGACGACTGCCGAGGTAGCTAAGCTGCACCATGACGTCGACGACGATGACCTAAAGCCTCTCGGCGATCCCAACAGCCTGTACGACGATGATGACGATGACGACGAGGATGGCGGCGAAGCAACGCTCTCCGAGCAGAACCTCTACCGCCGACTGAGCGAATACTACGACTTGCTCGAAGACCTCGACAACTACGTCCGTGGCTGCGCGCAGAACTTCAACGGCAGCTATCTGGAAGAAGATCGCACCACCCGTCAAAATCTCGCCGACGTCGCCGAGCGCACGGAGGACACCATCGAGCAGTATTACGACATCGTCGAGGACCTAGACGTCCCGACGAGTTCCAAGAACTACAGCTCCTGGAAGGACATCATCGCCCTGTACGACGACCTAGATCACCGCATTGACGCAATCTGTGATGCCTGGGAGATCAGCCTGAAATACGCCAAGCCTGCGGACCACAAGAATGAGATCGTGGCGCCGCTGTCGCGCGACAACGTGGCGGGCACCAATGACAATAAGTACCGCCTAGACTTTGAGGAGCGCTATCCCGGCGCCAAACCTGTCGAGGTGAACTAGCGCTTTGTCGTTCCCGAGCCGGCAGTTAGGGACGTTCCTAAACTGCCGGCAGAAAAGGAACGTCCCTAACTGCCGGATAAAAAACGAGCGAGGATTTTGAGGTCCTCGCTCGTTTTTGTTTTAGGTGATGCTTCGACCGTGCGGCTACTTGTCGGCAGCGGTCTTTTTGGTAGTCGACTTCTTGGCCGTCGTCTTTTTGGCGGTCGTCTTCTTGGCAGCAGTCTTCTTTGCCGCCGTCGTCTTCTTGGCCGTGCTCGCCTTAGTCGTGGTCTTGCGGCCGCGGGCGGGCTTCTTCTCCTTGGTCGGGCAGTCCATGTTGACGCAGATACGCCACGGGCCGCGCGCGGTGTTGACCACCACGATGGGAGCGCCGCACTCGGGGCAAGTCTCGCCCGTCGCCTCGAGCTTGCCGCGCGCCGGCAGCGGATAGCTCACGCCGCAGTCATCGTAGTTGGTGCAGCGGATAAAGCGCTTGCCGCTCTTTTCGCTCTTGTGCGCGATCAGGTCGCCATGGCGTCCTGCCTCGGCGCACACCTTGCACTCGCCCACCTTAAGGTCGGGCTCGTAGTTGGTGGGGCACGTCGGGTTCACGCAGATCTCGAAAGCCTTCTGGCGGAACGGCTGACACTTAATGCGCGGTGCGCCGCACTCGGGGCACACGGCCGCCTCGCCCTCGAGCGGGCTTACCTTGACGCCGCTCGGCACCGGATAGGTCACGTCACAGTCGGGCCAGCCCATGCAGCCGATAAAGCTGCCGCGGGTCTTGGCGCTCGTCTTCATAACCAGGTCCTTGCCGCACTTGGGGCAGGCGCCCACGCGCGCATCGGCCGTGACGGCGTCGCTGATGGCGTCGCCCAGCTCCTGCGTGTGCTTGAGCAGCTCGTCGAGCACGCCGGCCAGCAGCGCGCGCGAGTGCGTCACGACATGCTCTTCGGTGTCCTCGCCGCGCTCCACGCGGGTCATATCGCCATCGAGCTCGCTGGTCATATCGGGGCTCGTGATGCGCGGGGCAAACTGCGTCAGCGCGTCAATGATGGCGATACCCAACTGACTCGGCTCAACGGGATCGTTTTTGAGGTAGCGCACAGCGTACAGGCGCTCGATGATGCTCGCGCGCGTGGACTTGGTACCCAGGCCGCGCTTCTCCATCTCCTGCACGAGCTTGCCCTGGCTGTAGCGCGCGGGCGGCTCGGTCTGCTTGGCCTCGAGCTTAATGTCGAACACGTCGACCGTATCGCCCTGCTCCAGCGGCGGCATCTGCTCGTCGCGCTTAAGGCCGTACGGATAGGCCTCGCGGAAGCCAGGGGTCACGAGCACGTCGCCCGAGGCCACGAACGGCTCGCCGTTGACGTCGAGCTCGAGCTTGGTGTTCTCGATGGTCGCGGGACCCATAAGCGTTGCCAGGAAGCGACGGGCGATGAGATCGTAGAGCTTGCGCTGACCGCCATCGAGCGTGGACGGATCGCCCTCGCCCGTGGGATAGATAGGCGGGTGGTCGGTGGTCTCGACCTTGCCGCGCGTGGGCTTCATGGGACCGGCGAGCACCTTTTTGCACACGGGCGCCAGCGCCGGGTTGATCTTTGCCAGGTCGCTCACCACGGCGCCCAGATCGAGCGTCGCAGGGTACACGGTATTGTCGACACGCGGGTAGCTGATGAGACCGGCCATGTAGAGGGACTCGGCGATGCGCATCGTACGCGCAGGCGAGATACCCTCGGCTGCGGCAGCAGCCTGCAGCGAGGTGGTCGCAAACGGCGTGGGCGGCTGTTGCTTGCGCGAGCGCTTGGTCACCGCGGCAACGGTCGCCGTCGCGACACCGTCGACATGGCCGTACGCCGTCTCGGCAGCATCCTTGTCGGTAAAACGCGCCGTCTTGTGTGCAATCTTAAAGCGGTCGTCCTCGGCGGCGCCCTGCGCGGCACCCATGCCGCGAATCTGCCAATAGTCCTCGGGCACAAACGCCATGCGCTCGCGCTCGCGCTCGACCACCAGGGCGAGCGTCGGCGTCTGCACGCGGCCGGCGGAGCGCACGTTGCCAAAGCCGCCGAACTTGGCGAGCGTCAGATAGCGCGTGAGCACCGCGCCCCAGATGAGGTCGATGTGCTGACGGCTCTCGCCGGCGTCGGCCAGATTCTGGTCGAGCGTGACGAGATTATCGAAGGCGTGCGTGATCTCGGCCTTGGTAAACGAAGAGTACTGGGCGCGGGCGACCGGCAAGTCCGGCGCAACCTCGCGCACCTTGTTGAGGGCGTCCGAACCAATCAGCTCGCCCTCGCGGTCGAAGTCCGTGGCGATGATGACGCTGTCAGACTTCTTGGCAAGGTTCTTGAGCGAGCGAATGAGCTCCTTCTCGGCCGGCAGCTTAATGACGGGTGCCCAGGTGAGGTAAGGCAGGCTCTCGAGCTTCCAGCCCTTGATGGAAATGCCATCGGCAAGGAACGGCTTGCGCTTGGTGTCGTAGGGCGGACGCGCCAGGCCATCGGGCATGTCGGCCGGCAGCATCTCGCCGTCCTCGGTGACCGAATACCAACCCAGCTTTTTATCGAACAGCACGCTGTCGCAAAAATCGGGCGCAAGGATGTGACCGGCAAGACCGATCGTCACGCACTCCTCGCCCTTCCACTCAAAACGGTAGATGGCGGTGTTGTACACCTTGTCCTTTTTGGGCTTGCCCGTGGACAGCCGCTCGGCGATCTGACGCGCGGCGTCGTTTTTCTCGGCGATGATGAGCTTCAAAAGAGGCTCCTATCTCATGTCTCTGCGGCTACGCCCGCCCGTATGGCGGCCGACTTACGCCCTTGCTTGCTCAATCTGCCCGATGAGCCAATCGCACCAGGCATCCATGCCCTCGCCCTTGCGCGCGCTCACGGCAAACCGCGGCGCCTGCGGATTGAGGTCATCGAGTGTCTTAGTATACCTATCCATGTCAAAATCGAAAGCCGGAGCCACGTCGACCTTGTTGAGCAGCTGTGCGCCGGCGTGTTGGAAGATGCCCGGGTACTTGATGGGCTTGTCGTCGCCCTCGGGCACCGAGAGGATCATGATGGACAGGTTCTCACCCAGGTCAAAGTCGACCGGGCAGACCAAGTTGCCCACGTTTTCGATAAAGATGACGTCGATGTTCTCCAGACCGACGGCCTGGTCGAAGGCGTCGACGGCCTCCATGATCATGTTGCCCTCGAGGTGGCACAGGCCGCCCGTGTTGATCTGGATGGCGGGCATGCCGGCTTCCTTCATGGTAATGGCGTCGACGTCCGAGGCGATATCGCCCTCGATGACGGCGCAACGCAGGCCCGCCTTGTCGCGTAGGCGCTCGTTGGTGCCCAAAATCGTGGTGGTCTTGCCCGAGCCGGGGCTCGACAGGACATTGATCACATAGGTGTTTGTCTCATGAAATCGCTGACGCAGCTGATCTGCCAGGCGCTCGTTGCGCGACAGGATCGGCGACGCGATATCAATCGTTTTCTCAGCCATACTTGGCACTCCTTACTTTGGCCCCTTTATACCCCATCACCAGATGGCTAGCGGGCTAATCGTCGGGGGTTTCGATTTCGATACTCGCGATATCGAGCTCGCGGCCGTGCAGTAGGCGCACGTTGGCGCCGCCACATTGGGGGCAGCGGCAATGGAAGCGATCGTGGTCGAAAACCTCGCCGCAGTCCAGGCACTCGCTTTGTGGATGGACCTCCTCCACGGCAAGCTCGCAGCCTTGCGTGAGCGGATCCTCGTCGCGAAACGTCTCCCACGCAAAGTCGAGCGCCTCGCGCACAACTTCGGTCATATCCCCGATACGCAGCGTTACCAAAACGGCGCGCGAGGCCCCCGCCCCACGCGCCGCGCAAATCACTGTATCGAGTATGCCGTTGACAATGCCAACCTCGTGCATACCGATTTACTCCTCGTCGTCCTCATCGTCCGAGAACAGGTCCAGACGACTCACGAACAAGCCCTCCTTGCCCTCGCGCGCGGTAATGACCACGCGGGCGATGGCAAGCGAAATCTCGTAGAGCGAGAGCAGGGCGCCGTACATGAGGCCCAGCGTGACGGGCGAACCGTCGGGCGTAATCACAGCCGAGCCCACAAGCAGGCCAACGTATACGTAACGCCAGGCACCGCGGAAGGCCGCGTAGGACACAATATGGAAGACGGACAGGTAGAAGATGATGAGCGGCAGCTCAAACGCCACACCAAAGCCGATCATAAAGAGCAGCTCCATGTTGACGTAGTTCTCCAGATCGGGCAGCGCCGTGGCGACGGCCGAGGTTTCGCCGATGAGCCACTCAAAGCCCGCGGGAATGATGATGAAGTAGCAAAAGATTGCGCCCAAGAAGAACAGCACCGTCGAGGCTAGCACCGTGGGCACGACCCACTTGCGTTCGTTGGGGCGAAGCGCCGGCAGGAAAAACGCCAGAATCTGCCAGATGATCATGGGCGTGCACATGACCACGGCCATCTTGATGGCCAGCGAGAAGCGCAGACCAAAGCCACCGAGCGTGGTGGTGATGTAGAACTTGCCGTCCGGTACAAAGGAGCGGATGGGGTCTTCCAGGATGTCGAGCACCACGGGCGTGGCGAAGTACAGCACGATAGCGGCGGCAAACACCGACACGACCACGATGGTCAGGCGGCGACGGAGCTCTCCCAGGTGATCGAAGAGCGGCATTCGCGCAGGTCCGATAGGCATTACTCATCGCCTCCCTTCGAGGCGTCGGCGGCAGCGACGTCGTCCTCGGCCTCGAGCTCGCGAGCGAGCTGGTCGACGACGGCCTTGCGCTTGCGGGGACGACGGGCATAGAGGTCAGCCGTCGTGGGCTCTGCCGGCTCGGGCTCCGGCTCTGCAGCAGGTTCGGGCTCGACGGTGGCAGCGGCAGGCTCGGCCTCGGTGGACTCGGCGCCCTCGGCCTCCTCAGCAGCACCTTCGCCCTCAACAGCGCCCTCGCTTGCGGCCTTCTCGGCAGCAAGGCGGGCGCGACGCTCGGCAAAGGTCTCCTTCTTGGCGGGCGCTGCCGTCTCGGCGGCATCCTCGTCCGCATCGGAATCGTCGTCGGTCGCAGCAGCCTTCTTGGGCTTGACCGGTGCCGACGCGGCCTCGCTCACCGGATCGATAATCTCGGACTGAACAACGGCCGTCATCTTTTCCTGCGTCTCGCGGAACTGACGGATGGCACGGCCGATCGTGCGGCCCATCTGCGGGAGCTTATCCGGGCCAAACAGCAAAAAGCCGAAGACCACGATGATCGCGAGCTCACCCTCTCCAATACCAAACACACATACCTCCAAGGCTCGATGTGAGTCGAGCCCGCACCGCGCCATTCGGCCGGAACTCGTCTATTCATTCGGTCAAGTATAGCGCCCGGACGCCAAAACGTCCGAGCGCATCACAAACATATGCCAAACGGCACGCCCTTTTGGGGCGGGGCCTATGCCGCCGTGATCGAGATCTCCTGGTCCACGCCCAGCAGCTGAACCACGCGCATCACCGCAGGCTGCACGTTGGCGCAGCTAAAGCGCTTACCATGATCGGCTGCGTGGTGCGCGGCGCCCACAAGAACGCCAATGCCCGTCGAGTCGATATAGCTCACCTGGGCAAAGTCGAGCTCAACGGCCTCGGTGGGCTGCTCGAGCGCCAAGTCGATGGCATTACGCAGACTGTCGGCGTTAGAGATATCGATCTCGCCGGTTACCTTAATGGTGTAGAGCTCCGGCGTGGGGTTGGTGGAAATACCCAAATCCATGTAAACGCTCCTTTGCGAATCGAGAGTGCTGATAGTAATGGGTGCGTACTTGCGGGGCCCTAGGCGTTAGGCGCGCTCGGCACGAGCAAGCTCGGCAGCGACGAGCTTGACGGCCAGCGCCAGTACGTCGAGCGCGGCCTCCAGGTCATCGACCGTGGGATAGCTCGGCGCGATGCGGATGTTGGTGTCGCGCGGGTCCTTGCCATAAGGCCAGGTGGCACCGGCCGGCGTAAGCTTGACGCCCAGGTCGGCACAAAGCGCGGCGACCTTTTGGGCTGAGCCCTCGGGGCCATCGAAGCTCACAAAGTAGCCGCCGCGGGGGTGCGTCCAGGTGGCACAGCCCGTGTCGCCCAGGCCCTCGGTGAGCTTGCGCTCAACGGCCTCAAAGCGCGGGCGCAAAAACTCGGCATGCTTTTTCATGTGCTCCTTGACCGCCTCGATGGTGGGGAGGAAACGCACGTGACGCAGCTGGTTGAGTTTGTCGGCGCTGATGAGGCCGGCCTTCAGGCGCTTGGAGAACTCGGCGATGACCGCGGGGCTCGCACCGATAAAGCCGATGCCGGCGCCCGGAAAGGTGATCTTGGACGTCGAGGCAAAGGCCACCACGCGATCCTCGGTGCCCGCCGCGCGAGCGAGGTCAAAGATGTTTGCGAGCTCGTCGGTCTCGTCGTACAGGTCGTGCACGCAGTAGGCGTTATCCCAGAAAATACGGAAATCGGGCGCGGCCGTGGGCATCTCGACCAGGCGGCGCACAGTGTCCTCGCTAAAGGTAATGCCCGTGGGGTTGGAATACTTGGGCACGCACCAGATACCCTTGATGGAATCGTCGGCGGCAACGAGGCGCTCGACCTCGTCCATGTCGGGGCCGGCCTCGGTCATCGCGACGGGGACATTCTCGATACCCAGGTCGGCGGTAATGCCAAAGTGGCGATCGTAACCGGGAACCGGGCACAGGAACTTGACCTTCTTGCCGTCGTGCGCGGCCTCGTAGGCATCCCAGGGCTCGCTGCCGCACGAGCCGCAGCGCCAGAACATGCCGGCGATATCGTGCTCGATCAAAAGGCTCGATGAACCCAGCACGAGCGTCTGCTCGGCAGGGCAACCCAGGAACTCCCCTGCCAACTTGCGTGCCGAGGGAATACCCTCAAAACAGCCGTAGTTGGAACAATCGACGTTGCCGTCGTGCAGATCGGCGTCGGCATTGAGGATATCGAGCATGGGGCGCGAGATGTCCACCTGGGAGGGCGACGGCTTGCCGCGCGCCATGTCGAGCGCCAGGCCCTTGGCCTTGACCTCGGCGACCTCGGCTTTGAGCGCCTCGATGGCGGCATCGAGTTCGGTGGTTTCCATCTTCTGGTAGATCGTCTGCATGGGGTGCGACCTTTCGCGAAGCGGTACGTTGCAGTTCGTCTAAGTATAGACCGCCACCGTCGCAACATTATGAAGCCGTGATAGATTAAGTCCATCGCAATGAATTACGAATCGCCGCGCATGCCGGCATGAAGCGCCCAAGGAGGCACTATGGAGTACGGATCGTTCCAGGCCGAGGAATTCGGCGACCTTCAGTGCCTGGTCGACGGACTGTTTTACGACCGCCACGCCATCGACCGCCTGGATCTGATCGTACAGGCCGAAATCTTGGACCTGGCGCCCGATCTCATGGAAATCGTGAACCTGCTACCGCCCGGCTATTACGACCGCCAGTCACTTTGCGACCAGCTCAACTCCGCCTTGGCCGCCCACGGCTGGGGCGCCATCTACGGCACCGTGGAATAAACCTAGTCATTGGGGCCTGTGGTCAAAAAATAGCAAATATGAGTACTGTTACTTTTTTAGTAACAGCGATTTTGAATTAAAAAGGCCAGTCTTGGCCTTTTGTGTCCGGTTTTGGAAGGATGCATCAGCATTTTTCGTCCAGCCACGCAATCGTTAATGCACAGACAGAATAGATTTGTACATTATTTTTCGCGCCTAAAATGAAACGCCGTTTGTGACAGTACTCACAAACGGCGTTTTTTGGCCACTGGGGTGTCCGGCAGGTGGCAAGTACCACTCAAAACCGCGTTTTACACGCGCTCGAGCAGGCTCTGGCGTCTGTTTCTACGCGCCTACTCGTTCTTGGGCGCGGGGTGCTTGCAGATCACACTCATGTAGATCATGCCAAGTACGGCCGCGGTGACAGAGCCGGCGAGAATAGCGGCCTTGGCAGCCAGAACCTCAAACTGGGCCGTCGGGAAGGCGAGGCCGCTGATGAGAATCGACATGGTAAAGCCGATACCGCCCAGAATGCCCACGCCGGCAATCATATGCCAGTTGACATTGTGCGGCAGCTCGCAGGCCTTGAGCTTGACCAAGGCGAACGTCATGCCAAAGATACCGATCGGCTTACCCAGCAGCATGCCAAAGTACACGCCGAGCGTCACCGGGTCGGTGAGCAGCGTGCTCATGTCCACGCCCACTAGGCGAACCTGTGCGTTGACGAACGCAAAGATCGGCAGGATCACAAAGTTGACCGGCGTGGAGATCAGGCGCTCCATGCGGATGAGCGGCGGGGTCACGCGGTGCATGACGCGCTCGACTTTGGTGGTCGAGACGGTAAAGTCATGCTGGCCCAGGATGTGCGCCTCGTCGTCGTAGCGGTCATCGAGCAGCGGCAAGCACTCGCCCAGCCAATCGGTGAGGCTATCAAGCTTAACACCGCACTTGGCCGGGATGGTGAAGGCCAGGATGACGCCAGCAAGCGTAGCGTGCACGCCGCTCTTGAACATGCAGAACCACAACAGCAGGCCCAGTACCGAATACGGGGCAAGGCGGTAATGCTGCGTCTTGTTGAGCCACACGAGCGCACAGGTCACAAGCGCGGCGGCGCCCAACCAAAACGGATTGGGGCTCTGACCGTAGAAGATGGCGATGGCGGCGATGGAGATGAGGTCGTCGGCGATGGCGAGCGTCGAGAAGAACACGCGCACGCCGTTGGGCACGCGGTTGCCCAAAAGCGACAGCACGCCCAGCGCAAAGGCAATATCGGTTGCCATGGGAATGGCCCAGCCGTTGTGCGCGCCGGCATGGTTAAAGATCAGATAGATGCAGGCGGGAACGACGACGCCGCCCACGGCCGCCAGCATGGGAAGCATAGCCTGGCGCGGGTTCTTGAGCTCGCCAACTGTCATCTCGTACTTAAGCTCAATGCCCACCAACAAAAAGAAGATCGCCATGAGGAAGTCGTTGACGAAAAGCTCAACGGTGAGACCGGCCGTAAGGTTGCCCAGACCCACATACAGCGGGGTCTCCAAAAAGTGATGGATGGCCTCGTAGGCATCGGTGTTGGCGCAAATGACGGCGGCGATGGCGGCGAAGACCATGACGGCGGCGGAAATCGTGCCGTTCTCGGTGATGCGCTCCCAAATGTCGTGGCGCTCAAAGCGCTTGCGCTCACGGACGTTGAACAGCTGCTCGGGTGCTGCCATGGGCGGCTCCTTTCACGGGAAAGCTCCCGTCTTAAAAAAGCACGGCCCGCCCAAGTGGCGGCGCCGCGCTCTAACGTATTACGCTTGCATCTAGCCTACCCTGCACGACAAGCGCGCAAGCGTGGCCGAAAAGCGGAACCACAGGTTGAACATTATTTGCTCAACGGCACGGGCACGCCTGTCCAAGAGACGACGCGGCGACGTGCACAAAAAACGACCGGAGCGCGGGGCGTCCGCGATCCGGTCGTGGCGTTTGGTCAACTAAACCTAGCAGGCGGCCATGATGGGGGCAGCGACCTGCTTCTTACGGGAGAGGACGCCCGGCATCCAGACGCCGTCGTGCTCGTCGGCAATGCCCAGGCCCTTCTGAGCAGCCTCGGTCTCGCCCTCGAGCAGGACCTGCGAGCCCTCCTCCATGATGTCGGTGATGCACAGGACGATGCCGTCGGCACCCTTCTCGGCGGCGTAGGCGCGCATGGCCTCGCGAATCTCGTCGATCATGCCAAGCGCACGGCTCTTGTCGACAGTCTCGTACTGGCCGATGAGCAGCTTCTTGCCGGCGGGCTCGAACATCTTGATGTCGTTGCCAACCATCTCGGCTGCGGTGAAGGAGCCGGACGGGCGGGTGAGGAAGACCTCCATGCCAAACTTGACCGGGTCGACGCCCACCTGCTCGCCGAGCTTGGCGGCGACGGCGCGGTCGACATCGGTGGTGGTGGGGCTCTTGAGCATGAGCGTGTCGGTCATCATGGCCGAGAGCAGCAGCTTGGCCTGAACGTCGGAAAGCTCAACGCCGAGCACGCCGGCGAGTTTGGTGACGATGGTGCAGCTGGAGCCCCAGGGCAGGCAGATGTAGTGCAGCGGGCCGGCGGTCTCGAAGTCGCCGATGCGGTGATGATCGACAACGCCAAAGACCGTGGCGTCCTTAAGGCCGGCGACGGACTGGGCAGACTCGTTGTGGTCGGTGAGGACGACGAGCTGACCAGCCTCGACGGACTCGATCACGCGGGGCTCGGCGATGCCGGCGTCGGCGAGCAGCTTGGCGGACTCGGCCGGAAGCTGACCAAGGGCGCAGGCCTCGTAGGTGTTGCCGGCATACTCAACCTGGTTGAGCAGCTGGGACAGGACGACGGCGCTCATGATGGCGTCGTTATCGGGGTTCTGGTGACCAAAGACAAGAACGTTTGCCATGGATATCCTCCACTTGATATGTGTACTTGGACGTAGCTATGGTAGCACGCTGGCGCCGAACCTTATGAGACGCAAGGGCCGCGGCGCAATTTGGGGCGAGCCTGGGGGCGAAGTCTGCCCCCTTGTACCACCGCCCTCCTGCACCGACTATTTACCGGCGGCGCGCAGGGCTACGTAGGCGGCACCGATGATGCCGGCGTCGTTTCCGAGCGAAGCGACCTTAATGGGCGTCTCGCGCGAGGCAGAGAGCGCGTACTGCTTAAAGTGCTCGCGAACCTTGTCGAGATAAACATCGGCCGAGGCAGACGCGCCGCCACCGATCAGGAACATCTCGGGGTCGACCACGTTGGCGATAAGCGCCAGGGCGCGGCCAAGGTAGTCGGCCATGGTGTCGGCTGCGGCCAGCGCAAGCTTGTCGCCCTCGCGGCAGGCCTGGAACACGTCCTTGGAATCGGAGGGGCCGGTGAGCTCAATGGGCTCGACGCCCGCCTTCTTGCACTCGGCAAGGTAGTTGCTCACCACGCCGGTGGCGCTGGAATACTGCTCCAGATGGCCATGGCCGCCACAGCCGCAGGTGCGCTCCTCGGCCGGGTTCAGGCACATGTGGCCAATCTCGCCGCCGGCGCCCACAACGCCCGATACCACGTCGCCGTTAACGATAACGCCGCCGCCCACGCCGGTACCGATGGTGACCATCACCACGTTCTGCACGCCCTTGGCAGAACCGAGCCAGGCCTCGCCCATGGCAGCGGCGTTGGCATCGTTCTCATACTTAACGACCGCATCGGGGCAGTGCTTCTGAATGGCGACCCTCAGCTCGGGCAGGTTAATGGCAATGTTGGCCTTGACCTTGGCATCGCCCGACGCCGGGATGGGACACGGAACGGCCAGGCCAATGCCCGCCACAAAGGCACGCGGAATCTGTGCCTTGGCGACCACCTGGTCGATAGCCTCGGTCACCGCGGCAAAGCCCGCAGCGTCAACGATAGGAGGCGTGGGCACGCTGGCCTTGGCAAGCAGGTTGCCGTCCTCGTCGAACAGGCCCTCCTTAACCGAAGTGCCGCCGACGTCGATGCCGATGTAGTACTGCTTAGGTTCCATGGGAGCCCACCTTTCTCGTTTAAACATTGCCTGTATGGTACCGCTCTCAAGGCAAAAACCTACCAAAAAGGGACAGGTTTGTTTTGGCAGGTTTTATCTGGGGTAACGCAATTGGCTGCCCAACAGGCCGCGCAAGACCATCCCCAAAAATAAAGGCGCCGGGAGGCGGAGGCTCCCGGCGCCCGTCAAAGGGACTATGTTGTCTGTTGGACCGCACGGTCCGTCGCGGCGATAACGCCGACTAGGCCTTAAGTGCCTGCAGCTGCTTGTGGATTTCGATGAGCTCCGTCGCCATGACGCGCATGGTCTCGGTGCCGGCCATCTGGTCCTCGGCATGCAGCAGAATCAACGGGGCCTCGCCGTTACGCTCGCCGTTGGCCTCTTTCTTCAGAAGCCCCATGTGAACATCGTGGCCACCGTTATAGGCCTCGTCGCCCTGCTTGATAAGCTCCTCGGCGGCGTCAAAATCGCCCTCCTTGGCCTTCTGCACGGCATTGATGTACATGCTCTTGGCGGTACCGACGTAGCTGATGATCTCAAAGCAGGTCATCTGCAGTTCGTTCATATCCTCCATGCGGAGCACCTAGCCCATCACGCTGACGCAGTGGTCGATGATGCCGGCAGCGTTCATGCGGCCGTAGTCGACCATGTTAATGACCTCGACCGGGAAGCGGCCGGCGGCCTCCTTCTCAAAATCGCCCTTGGTGTAGCCGATCTGTGGGCCAAGCAGCAACATGTCGCACTCGTCCAGGTGATCGTGGGCCTCGTTCATGGGACGAGCCTCGACCTCAATATCCAGACCACGGTTTGCAACCTCGGCCTGCATCTTCTGGACCAGCAGGCTCGTGGACATACCGGCATTGCAGCAGAGCATGATCTTCTTCATGGTTTCCTCCTTATAACTGCGCGGCGCGCAGACGACAACTGGTTTTATTCCTTGCGGCTATTGTGCCCACCCCCCGCATCTTTACACAAGGGAGAGAGCCGCGGGCACCGGCACCGCGTACCGGTGCCCGCAAAGGTGAAAGGGACGAACGTTAGGCGTTCTACTCGGCGAGAGCCTCCTGCTTGGCGATTGCCTTTTCGGAAATCTTCATAAAGGGCAGGTAGACGGCCATGCCAATGACAATCTCGAGAGCCTGCCACACGCCGGCGCGCCAGTCAAAGCCCGTAGCGAGCAGGGCATTGATGACGGGAGGCATGGTCCAGGGCACCTGGGCGATGCAGGGGCTGATGATGCCTGCGCAGGTAAGGCCATAGGTGATGCCGATGAACAGATCGGGGAGGAGGACAAACGGAATCATGAGCGGCAGGTTGTACACGATGGGGTAACCGTAGATAACCGGCTCGTTGATGTTGAACAGACCAGGCAGGATAGCCATCTTGGAAACGGTCTCGGAAGCCTTGTTCTTGGAGAACAGGAGCGTGTCGAGCAGAAGCATGAGGGTGCAGCCCGAGCCGCCGATGAGGGCAAAGCTGTTAACGATCTGCATGTTCATGTAGTGATCGGGCTGGATGGTGCCACCGGCGGCGAAGGTAGCCATGTTGTCGACGATGAGCATGGTCAGGATCGGCTCGACGGTAGCGCCAGAGATGGTGGACTGGTGAATACCGACGCAGAACAGCAGGTTAGCAAGGGTGTAGATGAGGATAACAGCCCACGGACCGGCGTTCATGATGTTCTTGAGCGGGTTGGAGATGCACGTGGAGATGATGGCGCACAGATCGGTGCCGGCGCACACGGCGAGCAGGGCTGCGGCAAGAGCGAAGATTGCGAGGTTGAGCAGCATCGGGATCATGACGTTGAAGGAGTTGGAGACCGCGGGAGGCACGCCCTCGCCCAGCTTAACCTTGAGCTTCTCGACGCCAGAAATCTTGATGAAGAGCGAAACGGAGAGCAGAGCGATGATAATGGCCGAGAACAGACCGTTGGTGCCGGTGTTGGCAGTCGAAAGGGCGCCCGTGACCTCGGCGGAGGTAATCTTGTCGGTGAGCAGCGGGCTCGTGGCAGCAAGCGAGGCGGTGATCTGCTGCGGCATCATGATGACGAAGGCAGAGATGGCGACGACCACGCAAGCGAGCGGGTTATCGAAACGCTTGTTCTTGGCGAGGCTGTAGCCAATCAATCCGGCCAAGATAATGGCAGAGACGTTGAGGGTGCCCAGCGTAATTGCCGAGCCCCACGTCTGAAGGTTGGCAAGGCCCGCCGCATCGAGCGGGAACAGAGGGAACACGACGTTGTTAATAAGAACCGCGATACCCGCAAGGATATAGAGCGGCGTGATGGTCGCGAAGGCGTCACGCAGGGAACGCAGGTGAACCTGGTTTCCCACCTTCGCAGAGACCTCGGCAAACTTGTCGAGGAAGCTCTTCCGTTGTCACTGGCCATGATTGCTCCTAACTTTCAAATCCGGCCTTTTCCTATGCGCACGGTGGTCTGTCGCCCTCTGCCACCAGATGTGCCATGTGTTGCGCGCGGCGGCGCGCGGTCTGGGCGTTCGCCCGGTCGCTAATCAACCACGTGGGTCGTGGCGACCTGTTTGAGCCAGGCTGCCGACTTCTTAAGGCGGCGCTTATAGCCATCCATCAGATCGACCTCGACAAAGCCGTAACGATTCTTAAAGGCATTAGCCCAAGACCAGTTATCGATGACGGCCCAGTAGTGATAGCCCCGGCATTTGGCACCCTCGGAGATTGCCTTGGCAACCCACTCCAGGTGCTGGCGTACAAAGTCGACGCGGTAGTCATCCTGGATGGTTCCTTCGGCGTCACGGTTCTTGTATTCGTCCATGATGCCGATGCCGTTCTCGGAAACGAACCACTCAAGATCGGGGTAGTTCTTAGCGCAGTCCATGCCAAAGTCGTAGAGGCCCTGCGGGTAGATCTCCCAGCCGCGGCTCTCGTTCATAACGGCGTCGGGCCATACGTACTCGTCGGCAAAGTGCGGCAGGCCGTACTGGTCGACCTTGCTCGCCGGTGCCTGAACACGCGTGGGGTGGTAGTAGTTGCAGCCGAGCCAGTCGACAACGCCCTGCTTGAGAATCTCTTGGTCGCCGGCACGGAACGGGAGCTTAACGCCGCCCTCGGCCAGGCTGTCGAGCACGTCGGCAGGAAGCTCGCCCTTGGTAATAAGGTCGAGCCACCAGCGATTGTTGATGCCGCTGGTCATACGCACGGCCTCGAGGTCTGCCTCGCTGGGGTTCTCCTTGGTGTAGACCGGGGTAAAGCAGTTGATCATGCCGATCTTGGCATCGGCGCGAATAGCGCCCTCGTCATAGGCGCGACGGTAGTTGGCCACGGCCAGCGCATGTGCCAGCGAGATGTGATACTGCACGGTGCGGGCGCGGTTGAAGTCGTGGAGCTGCGGGAACCACACGCCCTCCTGATAGCGCTGCTCGGGCTCGACGATGGGCTCGTTAAAGGTGAACCAGTACTTAATCTCCTGGCCAAACTCGTGGAAGGCGACGTCGGCGTAATGCGCGTAAGCCTCGACGACCTCACGGCTCTCCCAGCCGCCACGGTTAAAGAGGTAGGTGGGCATGTCAAAGTGGTACAGGTTGACGAACGGCTCCAGACCAGCCTCGCGAGAGGCGCGGAACAGCTCGTGATACCACGCGGCGCCCTCCTCGTTAAGGTTGCCGTCGGCATCGAGCAGACGGCTCCACTGGATGGAAGTGCGATAGGTATTCAGGCCCAAGTCCTTCAAAATGCGAAAGTCTTCCTGGTACTTGGCCATAAAGTCATTGCCGGCATAAGAGCCAACGCAGTTGTAGAACGAACCCAGATCCTGGATGGACCAGGTGTCCCACAGGTTCTCGAGCTTGCCGCCCTGGTTCCACTGACCCTCAGTCTGCGGGCCGGACATAGCAGCGCCAAAGAAGAAGTCGTTGGGCAGCTGATACTGTGCCATCAAAGTCCTCGCTTTCGTGTTCTAGAGCTTCCGGTTGGAGACGGGTTTGCTTTGGCAGGTTATCCGGCGCGGGCGCGCACCGGTCATACCGATATCCAACCTGCCAAAACAAAACCGTCCCCAAACGGTCGATCCTGTTGTGTGGAAGGATTCCGTTCGTTGCTTAAACTATAGCGCTCTAATTTTAAAAGTAAAGCGTCTTTTTCTTTTTTCTTTCTCGAACTTCTTAGATAAAAGTAATATGGGTGCCCTGTTGAGGGTTATACTTACTTTTGTATTCATATATGTCGGAAAGGAGGTTCCATGATTCCCAAATACGAGGCGATAGCTGCAGATATTCGTCGAAGTATCGAGGATGGCGCTCTTAAACCGGGCGACAAGCTTCCCACCGTCGTTGAGTTCTGCGAGCTCTATAGCGTTTCCAAAATCACCGTCAAACGAGCTATTGAACAAATCACCGAGGAAGGTCTTATTACCAGCCGACGCGGATCGGGTACCTACGTTAAGGACACGGCAGGGCTTCCCGGCCAGGCGTTTTTCCAGGGCAAAAACGACCGTGCCCAGGGCTTTTCGTATGAGCACCGCGGGGAGAAGGTGACCTCGGTGGTCTACGATTTCTCGATTGTTAATCCACCAGCGGATATCGCAGCCCAGCTGGGAATTGCCGAGGATGACTTTGCCTATCACGTCGTGCGCGTGCGCCAGGCCGATGAGAAGCCCATCGTTATCGAGTACACCTACATGCCCCTCGAACTGATTCCGGGGCTGAAAAAGAAGGACCTGTACGGATCGCTCTACCGCTTCATCCGCGAGCAATGTGGGCTGAAGATTTCGAGCTTTCACCGTACCATTCGCGCCGTGGCAGCAACCGAGGAAGAAGCCGAGCGTCTGGACACCAAACCTGGCTCTCCCCTGCTCGAGCTCACCCAGATTGGCTTTTTGGACAGCAGTGCCGCCTTTGAGTATTCGGTCTCGCGCAACGTTGGCGACCGCTTTGAGTTGCACAACGTAACGTTGGCATAGGTTTTATGGTCATACGGGCGCCCGTCTTGAGCAGTTTTACGCGGCGCCCGCGCAGCACAATGGGAGTATGAACATGTCCGATTTGATTAAACTGACGCCCATCTTCCACGAGAAGATCTGGGGCGGCCGTCAACTCGAAACCGTATTTGGTTACGACATTCCCGATGGTCCCATCGGTGAGTGTTGGGCCATCTCGGCCCACCCCAACGGTGACTGCCAGATTGCGGAGGGCCCGTATGCAGGTCACACGCTTTCGTGGCTGTGGGCCGAGCACCACGAGCTCTTTGGCAACTGCGAGGGCAAGGAGTTCCCGCTGCTCATTAAGATTCTGGACGCCAAGGACGACCTTTCGATCCAGATTCATCCCAACGACGAGTACGCCGCCAAGCACGAGAACGGCAGCCTGGGCAAAACCGAGTGCTGGTATGTGCTGGACTGCGAGCCCGGCGCCACAATCATCGTCGGCCAGCGTGCGCATGACCGCGCCGAGGCCGCGCAAATGATCGAGGACGGCCGCTGGGACGACATGCTCAACGTGTTGCCGATTCACAAGGGCGACTTTTTCCAGATTGATTCCGGTACCGTGCACGCCATCAAGACCGGCACGCTCATTTTGGAGACGCAGCAGTCGAGCGACGTGACGTATCGTCTGTACGACTACGACCGTCCCGGCACTGACGGCAACCTGCGCCCGCTGCACATTGAGCAGAGCCTCGACTGCATCGACTTTGATGCTCAGGCTCCGACCGACGGCACGGTGACCGCGCCCGAGGTGGACGGCGTGACCGAGCTCGAGTCCAACCCCTGCTACACCGTCGATCGCGTGCGCGTCAACGGCAGCAAGACCCTCGACCAGCGCTGGCCCTTCATGTGCCTGTCGGTCATCGACGGCGAAGGCACCATCTGCGGCGACCCCGTCCACAAGGGAAGCCACCTGCTGGCCCCGAGCACCGTCAGCTCCATCGACCTCGAAGGCAAGATGGAACTGATCATCAGCCACCTGTAGGTCGCACCAACAACCCAAACGCAACAAGGGGCTCTCCCGTCCATGTGCGGGAGAGCCCCTTGCCATATCTATTTATCAGCCCACCCGGCTCTCCAGATCAAAAAGCGAACGAGCAGAGCGACGTTCGCAAGCACCGTTACCCAAGGACCTGGGCGGGCGTATAGGGCAACATCGATCGCGAGTTCCGCACGCAAAGGAGAGCACTTAATGTGCTCTCCGTCTTGCGCAGGACTGCCCGAGCAGGCGATGTTGCCCTATACGCCCGCCCAGGTCCGCCAGGATCACGACAGCTTGACGATCGGCGCGAAGCCCTTCATCAGCTTTTTGGTCTGACCGGTCTTTTCGAATTGAACCTCGATCATGTCTCCGGCGACCGAGATCACGGTACCCGTGCCAAAGGTCTTGTGGCTCACGGTATCGCCTGCGGCAAAGTCCTGCGATGCGCTGGCGCGATCAACCTTGCGCTCCACCGTCGGGGACACCTTGGACGAGGGCTTTTTGGCTCGCGGTGCGCCCGAGCCAAAGGTCGAGGCAACACGGCCAGCGTCGGGCGAGACCCCACGATGGCGCTCGGTCCCGTAGCTGCTGCCACCAAAGAAATCGTCAAAGCTCGATCCGCCGCGCGAACCGGAACCGCCAGTCGAGCGCGTATGCGAACCAAATACCTTGCCGCCGTACATATCCGAACCCATGCCCGAGCCAAAGGTGCCGTGACGGTCGCCGCGCTTCTCCCAACCCGTGCCTTCAAAACCGGCAGAACCGATACCGCTAAACTCGATATCCTCAAACGGAATCTCGTTGAGGAAGCGCGAGCGCGGGTTGGCAGAGGTCGAGCCGTAGGTGCGACGCGTGGCCGCATAGGTCAGGAACAGGCGCTTACGGGCACGCGTGATGGCGACGTAGGCCAGGCGACGCTCCTCCTCGAGCTTACCCGGGTCATCGCTGCCGCCAAAGTCGTGCACGTGCGGGAAGATGCCCTCCTCCATGCCGGCCACGAACACCGCCGGGAACTCCAGGCCCTTGGCGGAGTGGATGGTCATCATGGTAATGGCATGCGTCTCGCCGGCCAGGGAATCCAAGTCGGAGCGCAGGGCCAGCCACTCCATGAGTGCCGGTAGCGCCTTACAGGTGAGCGGACCATAGGTGCGCTCAATCTCGTCGGCATGCACGGCACCCGCCGGCATCCCCGTCGGCGCGGCATACGCGTTGCCCGCGATGGCGGCGGCCAGGGCATCCTGCGGCGAGAGCGCCGGGGCGGCTAGGCTATCGAGCGGATTGGAACCTGCGGCATCGCGCGCGCCGACGAGTGCCTCAAACGAGGATGCCGGGGCAAATGGCCCCGGTTCGGGCGCGGGCGCGCTCACCACGACGGGCTCGGCGCCGGCAGGCACGTCGGCAACACCAGCTGCGCGCAGCTCTTCCAAGCTCTCGAGCGTACCCTCGATGTCCTCGTGCGTCTCCTCAAATTCGGCAGCGACGCCCAGGAATTCCTGGATGTTCTCGGCACGGCTCTCAGACTCCATGGTGCCCTCGGCGCGAAACGCCTGCAGCAGACCCGTCTTATCGACAATCATCTCGACGACGTCCTTGAGCTCGCCGTCCATGCGGCGGCCCTCGCGCACCAGCGACACAAAGCTTGACAGGCCATTGCGGACCTTGGCGCTAAACATGCCGGTTTCGGCACACGCAATCTCGCAAGCCTGGAAGAACGAGCAACGGTTGTCGCGCGCCAGCTGCTCGATTTTTTGGATCGAGGTGGAGCCGATGCCACGGCGCGGTGTGTTGATGACGCGCTTGACGCTCATCTCGTCGGCCGGGTTCACGATCATCTTAAGGTAGGCCATGACATCACGGATCTCGGCACGGTCGAAGAATCGCGTGCCGCCCACGATCTTGTAGGGCAGGCCCGCGCGCAGGAACATATCTTCGAGGATACGCGACTGGGCGTTGGTGCGATAGAACACGGCAATGTCGTCGTAGCTCGTGCCTTTGGCATGCAGCTTCTCGATCTCGCCGGCAATCCAGCGGCCCTCGTCGCGCTCGTCGCTCGCCTGGAAGGCCTGGATCTTCTCGCCATCGCCCTCGGCCGTAAACAGGCGCTTGTCCTTGCGCTGCGAGTTGTGGCGTACCACGGCGTTGGCGGCGTTCAGGATATGACCCGTGGAACGATAGTTCTGCTCCAGCTTGACGGTCTTGCAGTTTTTAAAATCCTTCTCAAAGTCCAGGATATTGGTGATGTCGGCGCCACGCCAGCTGTAAATGGACTGGTCATCGTCGCCCACGACCATGAGGTTTTGGTACTTGGCGGCCAGCAGGTTGGCGATTTCGTACTGGACGTGGTTGGTGTCCTGATACTCGTCGACGCTAATGTAGCGGAAGCGCTCTTGGTACTTATCGAGCACCTCGGGGCGGGTGCGCAGCAGCTCAAGCGCGCGCACGAGCAGGTCGTCGAAGTCCATCGCATTGGCGGCGCGCAAGCGACGCTCCAGCTCCAAGTAGACCTGTGCGGCCTTTTTATCGTTGGGGCTATCGGCGCTCTTGAGCATGTCCTCGGGGCCGATCATGGCGTTTTTGGCCGAGCTGATCTTGCTGCGGATCATGTTGATGGGGAACTGCTTTTGCTCGATGCCGAGCGCCTGCATAATGTCGCGCACCATGCGCTTTGAGTCATCGTCATCGTAGATGGTGAACTGGCCGGTGTAGCCCAGCAGGTCGGCGTCCTCGCGCAGCATGCGCACGCACATGGCATGGAAGGTGCACACCCACATGCCGCGGGTACCGCTGGGAATGAGCGCCGCCAGACGCTCGCGCATCTCGGCCGCGGCCTTGTTGGTAAACGTGATGGCAAGAACCTGCCAAGGCTTAACACCCAGGTCGCCGAGCATATGTGCGATGCGGAAGGTCAAGACGCGGGTCTTGCCCGAGCCGGCGCCGGCGAGCACCAGCAACGGACCCTCGGTGGACAGGACCGCCTCGCGCTGGGCGGGATTAAGGCTGTCAATGTCGACGAGCGGCTTGGCGGGCTTGGGCGCCGGCGCGGGAGCGTCGTAGATGTCGAGCGGGACGAGCTCGGGCTCCGGCGCTGCAGGGGCGGTGTATGCATCGAGCGGCACGGGTTCCGGCGCGGGCGGCACGGGTACCGCGGCGTTCTTTTCCCAGGGCAGGGGCTGGGTCATGGGCGACTCCTCATCTGACGGACGGCGCGCCTGCGGGCAGCGCCATAGTTTGAGCCGTACCAGTATACCGAGCCGCGCGGACACCGACGCAAATCACACCACGACTCCGTGCGTCACCGTCAGGCTCGCCCCAGCGGATTTGGTGCAATGGGGTCAGGTTAGTCTGCACCAATCTATTGGCAATCACGAAACCGCCGATGTCATGGCAGCAGCAGCGAGCGACGGTCAGGGCGAACAAATTGGCATGAAAAGGGGGCGGCATAGACCTTTTGGTCATGCCACCCCCTTTGAATGACAAGTTGTCGCCCTGGCCGCCGCGCAGTGTCGACTAAGTTAGAGGCCGAGCATCGGCTCCAGAACGAAGAAGTATGCGAGCACTACGATGCCCAGGATGATGCGGTAGACACCGAAGCACTTGAAGTCGTGACGGCGGACGAAGCCCATGAGCCACTTGATGGCGATGAGCGAAACCACAAAGGCCACAACGCAGCCCACGCCCAGGATAGCGACCTCGTTGGCACCGAACGTGCCGCCCTTGATGAAGTACTTGACCAGCTTGAGCGCACTCGCGCCAAACATGACCGGGATGGCCAGGAAGAACGTAAACTTGGACGCCACCGAACGCGTGCAGCCCAAAAGCAGGCCGCCGATGATGGTAGAACCGGAGCGAGACGTACCAGGCACCAGCGAAAGCACCTGGAAGCAGCCGATACCCAGCGCAGTCTTCCAGCTCAGGTCCTCGAGCGTGGCGATGGAGCCAAAGTCCAGATTCTCGTCATCGTCCTCATCCTCAGCGGTAGCCGCGGCGGGCGCCGCAAAGTGCGCACCGGCGGGACGTCCACCCGACACCACAGCACGCGAACCAAACGAACCGGCAACAGCCATTTCCTCGCGCTTGCTCGCGCGCCAGTTCTCGATCACGATAAACAGCACACCGTACACAATGAGCGCCAGCGCCACGACGGGAGCATTGTAGAAATGCTCCTCCATCCAGTCGTTGAGCGGCAGGCCGATTGCCGCGGCGGGAATGCAGCCAAGCACAATCTTGCCCCACAGCACCCAGGTGTCGCGGCGGCCCTCCTTGCCCTTGCTGGGCGAGAACGGATTGAGCTCATGGAAGAACAGCACGCAGACGGCCAGAATGGCGCCGAGCTGAATCACGACCAGGAACATGTTCCAGAACGTCTCGCTCACGTTCATCTTGACGAACTCGTCCACCAAGATCATGTGACCGGTCGACGAAACAGGCAGCCATTCGGTGATGCCCTCGACCAGGCCCATGAAGGCAGATTTTAGAAGCTCGATGATATCCAAAGGGACCCCCTCGTTAGACACCCGCCGATATTGTTCTGCGGACGGTGCGGGCGATGTCCCATTATCAACCGTTCGGGCGCGTCTGCGCCTACCCTTACCAAAAAACTCGTCCGTTCACAGAATTGCGAGCGGTCAAACCGAAATCCTTGGGTATAACTGCAACAAGATAAAGTGTTCGGCGGCCAACGCGCCCGCGCCCGCCCGATGCACGAGCCCCGCGCCCGTGCGATAGACCAAGGAGGAAACCATGAACGAGGGCTACACCAAGGTATTT
This sequence comes from uncultured Collinsella sp., assembly GCA_902482035.1. Classification (GTDB taxonomy): domain Bacteria; phylum Actinomycetota; class Coriobacteriia; order Coriobacteriales; family Coriobacteriaceae; genus Collinsella. The sequence goes on from CABSYW010000025.1 coordinate 23,058, forward strand.
GTTTCACTCGATGGTACTGAGCAGCAGGATTTTGTGCTCGCACGCGCCATCAAGGTCGCCGCGAACAACGGCGCCAAGCTAATCATCGGCCACGTTATCGATTCCACGGCGCTCGAGAGCGCCGGTTCCTATCCGGTCGATCTGGTCAACGGCCTAGAGGAGGCATTTAAGAACTCCATCGCCAAGCAGCTCGAAGAGGCCAAGGCCAATCCCGATATTCCCGAGGTCGAGGTTATGATTCGCGCCGGCCGTATTCGCGAGACGCTCAAGGACGAGATGCTCGACGTGGTTAAGCCCGACCTGGTGCTCTGCGGCGCACGCGGCCTGTCCTCGATCAAGTATGCGCTGCTGGGTTCGATTTCGACGTTCCTGCTGCGCAACACCGACTGCGACATCTTGGTCGTGAAGTAGGTTCCTTCCCGCCGGCGCAGGGCCTGCGGGGTTATCACGCCGACGTCCTCGCCGCTTCGCGGCTGCGGGATGTCGGCTTAGATAACCCCTCCCGGCCTTGCGCCTTCGTCACCGTACTTCAACGAGTTGGCTGATAAAAGATGGCGTGCCGCCCCGTTTGGGGCGGCACGTTTTGTTTGGGCGGCCGTTTGCCGTGTGCGTTACTCAAAGTATTGGAACTTGTTCGTTGAAAAAGCGAATGTTACGACGAAGCCTTCGCCCGGCTCCGATGCCGCGGTGACGTCGATGCCCATCTTGGAGCACAGGCGCGCCACCAGATAGAGGCCGATGCCCGTTGCGCGCTTGGTGGTGCGGCCGTTGTCGCCGGTAAAGCCCTTCTCGAACACGCGCGGCAGGTCTGCCGCACACACGCCGCAGCCGTTGTCCGCGACGGTAAGCTCGATGCGCTCGCTTGCCAGGCCCTCGTCCAGCAACGCGCCCGAAAACACGATCTTCGCGCCGTCCTCACGCGCATATTTAATGCTGTTCTGAATGAGCTGGCCCAGAATAAACTCGAGCCACTTCTCGTCGGTAAAGACCTCAAAGTCGAGGTTCTCGCACACCGGCGCCACGTGTGCCGCGATGAGCTCACGCGCATTGGCTTTAATCGCGCCCGTCACCAAGGTCTTAAGGTCCCAGCGGCGAATCAGGTAGTCGCGCTCCACGACTTCCGAGCGCGCGTAGTACAGCGCTTGATCGATATAGCGCTCCACGCGGGCAAGTTCGCGTGCCAGATCGTCCACGCGCGACAGGTCGTCTTCGCTGCTGTCCAGGTTTTCCAAAATCAGGTGAGCCGCCGCCAGGGGCAGCTTGGCCTCGTGGACCCAGCTCTCGATATAGTCGCGATAGTCATCGGTCTGACGCCGGCCTTCGGCAACCTCGTCGCAAGCGGCTTTGCCCACCCGGCGCAAGACCTCGTACTCGAGCTCGCCCTCGGCATAGGTCGGGCATTGCACCATCTCCTGCACCCATGCGGGACTTTCGAGCTCCTCTGCCGCACGCTCCAGCTGGCGCAGAAAACGACGACGGCGCGCGTATTCGATCACGATGCCGAGCATACCAAAGATAAAGGACACGCCGACCGCCACGACCACGATAGAAACGGGTGCTCCGGCGACCGTCAGCACAAAGCAGCTCAGCAGCACGCCGCAGGTCCACACGGCGACGGGAAGCAGCGCATCTTTAAAGAACTTGCCAAACGACATAGCCGGCCCCTAGACCGAATAGCCTTGGCCGCGATGCGTGGTCAAATACCCCTTGATGCCGATTTTTTCGAGCGTGGTGCGCAGGCGGTTGATGTTGACGGTGAGCGTATTGTCGTCCACGAAGGCGTCGGAGTCCCACAGGTCCTGCATGATAGCCGAGCGCGAAACGATCTTGCCCGCACGGCTCAGAAGCAACGAGAGGATACGCAGCTCGTTTTTGGTGAGCTCGGTGCTAGTGCCGGTTTGCGTGTTGGTGACCATGGAGCGGGCGAGGTCAAGCTCCAGTCCCTTGTGGACGAGCGTGCTGCGCTCGCCCGCCGCCGCGGTGCGACGCAGCAAGGCATTGATGCGCGCCACGAGCACACGGGCGCTATAGGGCTTGGGAACAAAGTCGTCCGCGCCGAGCGTCATGGCCATGACCTCGTCGATCTCGGTCGTGCGCGAGGTGAGGACGATGATGGGAACCTCGGATTCGCGGCGAACCTCGTGGCAGATATGCTGGCCGTCCTTGACGGGAAGCGTGAGGTCGAGCAGCACCAGGTCGGGCGCGGCGGCGAGAATATCGCGCGAGACATGTTCAAACGATTCGCAGGCCTCGATTTCAAACCCGGCGCGGGCAAGGATGTCGATAAGCTCACGACGAATGGGCTCGTCGTCCTCAACGATATAGATTAGCGCCATGGATTCCGCCCCCCTCTTGGTTGTCTTGCCCCATTATGACCGCGGATCCGCAGATACGCGCCTCACGCGGCACCAAAGTGACAGAACTGTTCGCGAGTGGCAGAGGCTTGCCTCTCGCTCGCGACGAGCACGGGAATTAAATGAGTTTTTAATCCCCGTCCCAGAAACATCATTTAGCGGCGGGCACGGAGCTTTTCGTAGCCTTCGGCGAAGAAGGCGACCGTGGCGGCGTCGGCCTCGGCGGCGTCCGTCTCGGTTACGGGGACCACGCCGTGCTCGTCGCTCACCAGGAACAAGGCGCCCTTGAGCTGTGCGGGAATATCTACGCGCGTGACCGGGATGCCCTTGGTCTGGGCGAGCTGCTCGATGAGCGTCGCCGTGCCGCACAGGCACTCGTCCGCCGGCGCCGCAAAGGCAAGCTCGCCGTTGTTGACGGCGGCGAGCAACTCGGGCGCCACGCCGGTCTCGTCGGCCTCGGAGCGGGCCTCGGCGGAACGGGCACGCAGCGCCTTGGCCGACGTATCGGCGAGCGGCTCGTACTCCCCCACCGTCATGGCGGCGTTGCCGTTGATGTCGATCACCAGCATGAGTACGCCGTCGTGCGCAGTGTAATCGCCCTCGGCAAGCGACCACTCAACGTGCTGTTTGGCCCAGCTGAGCATGTTATGGGTAAGCGGCTCGCCCTGCACCAGGCGCTCGGACAGTGCGCGAATGTGGCGGTTGAGCATGGGCACCTTTTTATTGGACATGCGCCAACGGCAGACAAGCGCGGGCTTGTCGAGCGTAAACTTCTCGACCGCCTCCTGATTGGCGCAAAAGTCCTCGTACGCACGCTGATCCTCGGCATTGCCAAACAGCTCGGCATCATCAATCTGGGGCATGGTTGTACCTTTCGTGTTAGTCATTCCGTCCTCTTATACCAAAAAGACGGCCCTCCAAACGGAGCAGCCGTCTTTTGCAGAGATTATTTTGTTCCGGGGCGAAACTTAGTGCCTAAAGTGGCGGGCGCCGGTAAAGACCATAGCAATATTGTGCTCGTTGCAGGCCTGAATGCTCTCGTCATCGCGCTTGGAGCCGCCGGGCTGGATGATGCAGGTCACGCCGTGTGCAGCAAGCACGTCGACGTTGTCGCGGAACGGGAAGAACGCGTCGCTTGCACAGGCAAAGCCGCCCTTCTCCACGCCCTCGCGCTCGCAGAAGTCCTCGGCGCGCTCGCAGGCAAGTAGCGCAGAGTCAACGCGGTTAGGCTGACCCGGGCCCATGCCAATGCCGGCCTTACCCTTGGAGACCAGGATGGCGTTGGACTTAACGCCCTTGCAGACCTTCCAGGCAAACTCGAGCTCGGCCATCTCGGCGTCGGTGGGCTTGCGGTCGGTGGGGAACGTAAAGGTCGCGGGATCCTCGGTCACGTGGTCGACCTCCTGCACCAGCATGCCGCCGTCGACGGAGCGCAGCTCCACCTGAGCGCCGTGGTCCACGCCGCCGGTCGCCAACACGCGCAGGTTGGGGCGCTTGGCCATGCGCTCGAGCGCCTCGGCGGTGTAGCTCGGGGCGATGATGACCTCGACGAACTGCTTGTTCTGATCGGCAAAGTGCTCAACCAGATCAAAGGGAACCTCGCGGTTGCAGGCGATGATGCCGCCAAAGGCACTCTTGGGATCGCAGGCAAAAGCACGGTCGTAGGCAGCCGTGATGTCCTCGGCAACGGCGGAACCGCAGGGGTTCTGGTGCTTGAGGATCACGCAGGCCGGCTCGTCGAACTCGCGGACCAGGTTCCAAGCGGCATCGGCATCCAGATAGTTGTTGTAGCTGAGCGGCTTGCCCTGGATCTGCTCGGAGCCAACGAGCGGGAACTGCGAGCTCGCGGTGTTCTCGCAGCCCTCGGCAAAGCGGTAGACCGTAGCCTTCTGCTGAGGATTCTCGCCATAGCGCAAGTCGTCGACCTTCTCCAGCGAGATCTCGAGCTTGGCAGAGGTGTCCGCCACGTCGCTTGCCTGGGCGGCAAGCCAACGGGAGATAGCCGTGTCGTAGGCGGCGGTGGTCTGGTAGACCTTCACCTGCAGGCGACGACGGGTGGAAAGCGTGGTGCAGCCACCGGTCTCGTGCATCTCGGCCAGGACGGCATCATAGTCGGCCGGGTCGGAGATGACGGTAACGCTCGCGGCGTTCTTGGCAGCAGAGCGCAGCATAGAGGGGCCACCGATGTCGATGTGCTCGATAGCGTCCGCGAAGGTGACCTCGGGGTTGGCAACGGTCTTCTCGAACTCGTACAGGTTGACGACGACCAGGTCGATCAACTTAATGCCGTGCTCAGCGGCCTCCTGCATGTGCTGCTCGGAATCGCGGCGGGCCAGCAGCGCGCCGTGAACCTTGGGGTGCAGGGTCTTAACGCGGCCGTCCATCATCTCGGGATAGCCCGTGAACTCCTCGATGGGGGTTACGGGAACGCCCGCGTCCTCGATGGCACGAGCCGTGCCGCCCGTAGAGATGATCTCGACGCCAAAGTCGTCAACCAGCGTCCGTGCGAAATCGACGACGCCCGTCTTATCGGTAACCGAGATCAACGCGCGTGCGATCTTCACATCAGATCCCATGCAGTCCTCCTGTCTGGTACGCCGCCGTGCTCTGTGAGTCGGTGATACGTCGATCTGCAGCGCTCGCGCAGCGGCATTGAAAATACTGATTTAATGTAGCGCATCGAGCGCATCGATGCACCCCGCAACGGCCGCATATGCAGAAAAAGTTTGCGAGCAGAGGGGATGGGCACGGCACCGGGCACGGTGAGTTCATGGAACACAGGGGCACCATAATTCGATGCCAATGGCGTGGTAGAATTGTGCTCGATATGCATCCGCGAAAGAAAGAGGCACCATGGTCTCGCGGGTTCTCTACCGACCGTTTGATACCGAAGACTTCGACGCCATCGCGCTGATTCTGCAGCAGCTTTGGCATAACAATTCGGATAACGATGAGTACAACCGCCTTGAGGCCGCGTGCGACCTCGCCTACTGCCTTTCGTCGTCGACGTTTTCACAGGTTGCCGTAATCGACGGTCAGGCGCGTGGCATTTCGCTCGCGCGTGCGGGACAGAGCTCCGGCGCCACTATCAACGAGCATTGGATGGATACCGAACGCGCGCTGCTATCGCAGATGCGTGAGCTGGAGCCCGATGCCTGCGCCGAGTATCTCTCGTTTGTGCGCGCAACCATCCGAACCAACAACCGCCTGCTCGAGAGCAGCCCGTTGCCGCACGACAACGAGGTCACGCTGCTTGCCGTGGATCGCGATGTCCATGGCCTGGGCGTTGGCACGGTTCTGCTCGATGCCGCGGTCTCGCACCTGTCCTCACTTGGAGCGACGAGGGCGCACCTGTACACCGACTCCAACTGCTCGTGGAAGTTCTACGAGCTGCACGGCTTTAAGCGCACGGCCACGCACCGCGCCAACCGCGAAGAGCGCCGTCACGACATGCCGCGCGAAAGCTTCCTCTACGAACTCGACCTAACAGCCTAAATCTGGCAGTTAGGGACGCTCCTTTTATGCCGGCACCCCGGGACACTCCTTGGCAGCAACCACACCTAGTCATTGGGGACGTTCTTAAATGACTAGTCGCTGGGGACAGTCTTGATCAAAACGGCCGCCGAAGCCCTCGTTGGCATCGCCCTATAGGGGGTCTGCAAATAGCTGTGGTCAAAAAACATCAAAAATGAGTACTGTTACCTTTTTAGTAGCAGCGCAATTCGGCTTTTTCGGGTCTCTTAGGCGTCTCGGCACGTCGGATGAACTAACGTATCTCCCCAAATGTACAATAAAATGGACTCCTAACGAGAAATAATATCGTTAGGAGTCCATTATTTAGTACAAACAAATGTGACAATCTAGGCAACAGTACTCATATTTGGCATTTTTTGCCCACTGCCCCTTGCGCGAAGGTCCGCAGCGGAAAGTATGGCCCGTTTCGATGCACAAAAATGGGATGAATCTTCCCTGGCAACCGCCCAGAAAGATCCACCCCAAAGCAAGCGCTCGCTAGAACGTTCCGCCGCCGCCTCCGCCGACGCCGCCGCCTCCGCCGCCCGAGAAGCCACCGCCTCCGCCACCGCTCGAGCTATCGGAACTCGAAGCCAGCTCGCGGATGGTCTCGTGGTACACGTCGTTGAACGAATCGAGCGGAGACTCGTTGCCGTAGTGATGGTAATACCACCAGTAGCAGGGGTAGTTGTCGTAGAAATCGTCGCTGTTGCGCAGGTCCGCAGGCACGGCCTCGGCCAGCTGTCGCAGCACTTCTTTCGAAACGCCCAGGGCAACGCCCATCACCAGCAGCTTGTTCCACAAGATCAGGTCGCCGGGGACGGCCTCCTTCAGTCGCGTAAAGTCCTCGAGCCAATGCTTGAGCGCCTTGCAGCGAGCCGCCACCTCGGCGCCCTCCGGCGTGTAACGGCGGAAGGTGCAGCTCAGGACAAAGCCCACAATCGTGACGGGGATCGAGATCATAGCGGCACCGACGTTGGCGTCCGCAAAGTCGGTATAGAACAGAGAGCCCAAAATGCCAAAGACAATGATGATGCCGAGAACCAAGCCGGCAACCAGGGCGACGGTGCCGTCCGAGGCGATAAGCTCGCGCGCCTCCAGCTTGCCCTTAACCGTGCTCTGATAGTCCTCGAGCTTGTCGCCAACAGATGTGGTGCGCTCGCTAGCGTACTCCTCCAGCTCGCTAAACGTGCGCGAACGGACTCCGTCCTTATCGGGCTTAACGCCAGCGAAGAAGACCTTGAGCACGTCGCGATCGATGCCGTCCTTCTTGGCAGCCTCCCAGGCCTCGTCGGTCACTGTGATGCGATACGTCTGCTCCTCTTTTTCGCGACGGAGCAGACCCTTCTTCTTGGTCTCGGTCGCTTCTTCCAGCTTGATCACGCGGTCGTCGGTCAGCTTCATCAGTGTGGCGATATATGCCTGATCGGGCACGTCGTTCCAGCTCATGAGAGCTGCAAGCACCGCGGGATGGTCGGCAGAGGGCACATCGCGGAAGTACTCGTCCTGAAAGAGCGGCTTGGGCTTGGGCCTGCGCAGCTTGAGCATCACGATCACACCGGTATAGGCAACCGCCACAACAACACACACCACGGCAATCGCGCTGGCAACCGCACGCGCGTGCTCACGGCGGGCGTTAGCTTCGTCTGCCCATTCCTTTTCTTCGCTCAGGATCGTTGACATGCGCTCTTCGCCCGAGGCGGCAAGCTGCGGTACCCAGTCACTGGGGAAGGCGATGCGTGCCTCAGCGAATTCGCCCTGATGCACGCAGGGAATGGTATAGGTGACCATGGGTTCGTCCGCATCGAGTGACACGTCGCCCGTCAGCGGGCCGTGGCCCCATGCGCGGAAGTTATCGCCCTTGACGGCCGTCGTCCCCGCGGCGGCGTTTGCGAAGTAGACTTCCATCTCGACATCGTCGGAGTCCGCAGACCAGCCGTCGCCCACAAACTTCCAGTAGAGCTCGGCGGTATCGGGCCAGTTCATAACCGCACCGGTCATGGTGTAGCTCACGTAAAAGATCGCGCTGTCGCCGCTCTCGTGAGGGCTGAATACCTTGATCTTTACGCCGCCGTCGGACTGTTCCACCGTATAGACGCCGTCGTCGCCTTTGTTTGCATAGTCGACCCTGTTAAACGCGGTGTCGTCTTCCTCGACGCTCAGCACATTGACGCCCGCCGCGCCTCCCTGCTGATTGGTGCCCGCATTGATCTCCCAAAACACGCCGTTGATGTCGTCATCGAAATCAAACTGGCGTCCCTCGACAACGGTTAGCGAGCCGTCGGCCTCGACCGTGGCACCGATATAGGTTTGGGTCATGGAGTAGCCGTCGGCGTGCGCGGCGGCAGGCAGCAACAACAACGCAAGCGCAACGAGTACGCAGACGGAAGCAAATCGCGCAAACAGGCGGCGCTGCCGGCTGACTTTGGCGGCGAGGGTGTTCATAGGCACATCCTTTATCTGTGGTATCAACAGCGTTATTGTCCCACGTTTGCGAGCGTACGACACGACCGTCTAGGTAAGCGGGGCGTCAATTGGGACAAAAGTCACGCCCGCGCCCGGCACCTGGGGACGTTCCTTATCTGCCGGCAATCTGGGACACTCCTTGGCATAGCCCGCTCCGGCAATAGACACCACTTCATAGCTCCGTCACAGGTGTAGCGGCTTTGTGTGGGCGCGGCGTGAGCCGATTAAGCCGGCGAGCGAGGGGCATAAAGCAGTTGAGCGAAAACGGTTTGCCCCTTTGCCGTTCGCTTGAGGATCATGTCCCCCTTTTCCGCGGAAACCCCGGCAGTTGCGAAGAGCTGCCGGGGTTTCTGTCGTTTGAGGGGTTGGCTGGCGGGCGCGATCGAGCTGTCGAGTCGGTGCCTCCCCCACCTCCCGCGCTATACTCGTCCGCATGGATATCAACGCACGCAACATAGCAACACACTCCGCGGATGCACCGGCAACGGCAGAGCCCACCCCCGTCGTGGGCCGTTTTGCCCCGTCACCCTCGGGCCGCATGCACCTGGGCAACGTATTCAGCTGCCTGTGCTCGTGGCTTTCGGCCCGCAGCCAGGGCGGCAGCATCGTGTTGCGCATCGAGGACCTAGACGATCGCTGCAAGCGCCCGGAACTTGCCGCTCAACTGATTGACGACCTGGCCTGGCTAGGGCTTGAGTGGGACGAAGGCCCCTACTACCAGCACGATCGCCTTGACCTGTACGAGAGCGCCTTGCACCAGCTACAAGACGCCGGCCTCACCTATCCCTGCTTTTGCACGCGCGCCGAGCTCCACGCCGCGAGCGCGCCGCATGCCAGCGACGGCACGCCCATCTACCGCGGCGCCTGCAGAGGCCTTTCTGCCGAGGAGGTTACCCGTCGCAGCATCCTGCGCGCTCCGGCCACGCGCCTGCGCGTGCCTGCCGTCGACGACCTCGCAGACGATGTGATCGAATTCGTGGACCGCACGTATGGTGCCCAATGTGAGGCGCTCGCCACCGAGTGCGGCGACTTTTTGGTGCGCCGCAGCGATGGTGTTTTTGCCTATCAGCTGGCCGTGGTGGTCGACGACGCTGCCATGGGCGTCACCGAGGTCGTGCGCGGATGCGATCTGCTGGGCTCCACGCCCCGCCAAATCTACCTGCAGCATCTGCTGGGACTGCCCACACCGCGCTACGCACATATTCCGCTGCTCATGTCACCGGACGGCCGCCGCCTATCCAAGCGAGACCGCGATCTGGACCTGGGCGAGCTACGCGCACGCTTTGGCACGCCCGGGGCGCTGCTGGGATGGCTCGCCGGGCAAACAGGCATCGCGCCAGACACCACGCCGCGCTCTGCCGAACAGCTGGTCGAGCACTTTAGCTGGGACGTCATCCGCGCACACCGGGAGAACATCGTTATGGATGAAAGGACAGGCATGCAACAGACGGCAACTCGCCCTGACGACCACCTCGATAGCGACATTGCCAAAGCATCAACAACTCATCTTTCACCAGAGGGGTTCGATGCGTTTTGCGAAATACTTGACTCCCCCACGCCAGAAGCTACGAAAACGTTACTCGAGCGCAAGTCAGCTTGGGAGTAAATCCCTTAGCGAATCGGTTTTGGTTCGCTACGAAGCTCATGCGTCCGCACCCCTACGCAACATCCCAGGGCTGGAGTTCGTCGCCTAGGCGAACGATGCAGTCGTAGAGCACGGTATGGCGCTCGGCCGGGTTGGCATCTCGATGAAAATGCCCGTAGTACCAGCGCTTGTAGTCCAAGCGGTCTTCCAGCTCATCGAAAAATGCCGTAAGCCGATCAACGGCGGGGCAATTCCAGCCGGGCGCCGGATAGAGCGTGGGCGAAAGCATGCGCGTAGAGCAGGTGTGGGTGATTACGTAGTCGACCTTCCAACCCACGCTGCCGAGCTTTGCCCGTGCCTCCTCAAAGTTGCGCTCGTCCGGCAACTCCTGCGGCCACCAGCTGGAATACGGAATGCGGTATTCCTTGTCCACGCTCGTGGCGCCGCCCATGGTAAGGATCGTTGAGCCGTCGAGTTCAAAAACCTCGCCGCGCGTCAGGCGCCGTATGGGAGAGGTATCCGACAGGCGCTGCGTCAGCCCACCGTGCCACAGCTCCATGGGACGCTCCGCCCAGTGATCGAAGCGCTCGTGGTTGCCGTCGACGAACAGCACGGTATAGGGGCGCGACTCCAGCCAGGCGATATCGGTGCACTCCTCGGCAGAAAAATCCCAGGGAAAGCCAAAGTCGCCGGCGACGATGAGATAGTCGTCACTCGTCAGACTATCCCCAAGATCCCAGTCGCGCAGCTTTTGTATGTCGACCCCACCGTGAATGTCACCCGTCACATAGACCGTCATCGAATCACCACTTCCCTGTAAGTCGCTAGCCCACATTCCGCACGATCACTAAGCCAACCGTTCCAGCCCTTCCATCCCTTAGGGCTTACCCTTCGTTCTTCCATCCAAACGGGTCAAGCACCCAAAAAACCAGATCGAGCACGCCGCCGGTCATCATGGCGCCGGCAAGGGCCATGCAAACGTGCAGAGAGCTGGCACTTCGAAGCACGTCGAATGGCCCCCGAACAGCCAGCAGCGCGACCGCTGCGCCGGCAAGGCACAGCGCGAGGCACGGCCCCGCGTCCTTGCCGCACTTCTTTGCGAGATGCTTGGTTTTGTCACTCATCAATATCGAACTCCTTAGAGGGTCGTTGCTTGAATTCGCGCCGCCGCGGCAGAGCAGGACGGCAGGTTAAGTGTCACATGCCGTGCGGACACAAATGCCGATCGCCGTCACTTGCCTACCGTTCACAAAAAGCAGTCCGATTTATTTCCCCGAGGATCTTGATCTCTTCCTCGGTCAGTGAGATCCTTCGATCAAGCTTCCTGGATAGGGGCTGGAAGATGAGACGGATGTCTCTAGGCACAACACCATAACGCCCGATCACCGTTATGGCTTTCGTCTAGAGCTGGGAGACCAGCTTTTTTGTTAGCGATGCTCCCTTTCAATCTCCAGCACTCCAAGAGCGCAGGCCTGTTGTTTTGACTACTTTAGACGAAAGGGTTTCGCTATGAGCACCGACATTATTGTTCGATTTACCGACAGCTACGTGCAAAAGCTTGGGGATATAAAAAAGGTCGTCGGCTTGATGTCCCCCAAATCTCTTATCCAAATAATTGATACGCTCGACCTCGATGCCAACCCTCGCAACTCTCGCTTGGGATCGGTAACCGATGCCATTCAGGCCTCTATCCGCGCGGATGAACTTTCCCCTGCGCAGAAACTATTCCCTTTTAAGTCAAAGGGAATTTTGCTCGCATCTTCGAGCTATGAGCCCCTTGAGCGTGGACGTTATCGTTTGAGCTTCACTCCCCACGATGAGGTCGAGGGGATTCTCGACGGCGGACATAACACCCTCGCCATCGGCAGCTACATTCTCAGTGAAGCAGAACTTGCGCTCGGTAATCGACCCCCCAAAAAGAGCGAAGTTTCAATCTGGGACTCATTCAAACAGACATGGACAATTCGTCGAGCCGACATTGAAGAATACCTGTCGCTCCTCCGTGAAGACAAAACAGCCCTCAAAGAGCAAGGCATAAGCACTCTCAACTTCTCGATTCCCGTTGAATTGCTCGTTCCCACCGACCCCAGCGATGCGCTCTGCGTTGAAAACTTCCGCACGTCGCTTTTAGAAATCTGCGATGCCCGCAACAATAACGCCCAGCTCACACAGGGCACCAAAGGCAATCAGGAAGGTCTTTTTGATTCCTTTAAAGCCCTCTTTGTCGAAAAGTACCCTGAATTTGCAGGCAACATCAGCTGGAAGACTAACGACGGCAAGCCCATTGAATCAAGAAAGCTTGTCGCGCTCTCCTGGATCCCGCTATCGCTCATCTCAAGTACCGTCACCTCTGGCGATATCGAAGCGCCGCAACCTCCTCTAGTCTATAGCGGTAAGGAAAAATGCCAGGAGAAGTTTTTGCAACTGATGAGAGATGATCGAGTAACCAGAGCCTCTGGCTCGGCGCGCCGCGAACTCAAGAATCCGCAAGTTCTTAGCGCACTCAAAGTGGCTACGGACCTCCCCGGTCTATACGATGAAATCTATTCGCGCTTCCCCAAGTACTACAACAAAACCGGAAGCTACGGAAAAATCGGCGCCGTCAAGAGCCTTAAAAACAGTCGTGATGAATACCGAACCCCCTTCTTTAAAAACGAGGCTGGTAACCCTGTACCCGAGGGCTTTATCTACCCCCTAGTCTGCGGCCTCCGTGCATTGATGGAAGCAGATGATCAGGGGAAGGTGTATTGGAAAACCGATCCTCACAAGTTTCTCGATAGCCCCGCATTTGAAAACGTCGTTGCCCAGTACAGCGGCGTCATCCAACAATCAGATTACGATCCGCAAAAGGTCGGCAAAGGCGCTATGAGCTACACCGCCGCAGAGAACTCCATGAAGCTCGCAGTTCTTATGGGCTAGCGGCCTTGAAGGAGCGCCATATAGGCAAACGGAAGTGTCGAGCAGAAAGGCACCCTCCTTCATATTTAATCGAGCGGACAGCACTTTAGCACTTGAGTGCTGCCCGCCTGGTTCGCCGAACAAACTTAAACTGCATCGGCACAACGCATCGTTCCGATATATATTTTTTAGCCCTTAAACACCATATCGTTGTGATATTCAATAAACTCCGCCCTAAGACTTGATTGTTTGGGCAGTGTAATTCGCTCACCGTTATAACGCCATAGGTACTCATCTTCGGGCGCCTCGTGCCCAACCATGCTAGACACTATAATCTTCAAATCCTTCGTTATGGTTATAAGCCCTTGGTCAAATGCCCTATCGTGAAGAGCATTCAAAAGCAATCCGTTGTCTGGCGCAAGCCTCTCAGTTTTGGGATCGGACGCCTTCCATGGCTTGATGTGGCTTGCTACCAGTAATTTCTGATTCGATAGACCCGTTAAACAGCAATGCGAGTTGTAATTAACGAGCAATGTATTACGAAAGAACTGCTGATTAACGCGGGTTGAGATAATCACATCACGATCTCGTCCTTCCGGCAAGCTAGCTCCAATTGCGTCTTGCAGATCGTCGCTCATCACATCGCCCGAATCAAGTTGATCAAGCTGGCCAAAGAAAGCATCAGCCGCTTCCTCAATCAACTCGTCGCCACCCGATGAGTACTCCGCCCATACCATCTTGTCCATCTTGCTGGCATTAACCATTCCCACCTTGCCGCGCGCACGACGTCGTTCATCAAACGAAGCGAGGTTCCATATCTTCAAGGAAACCGCTGCCGGCGTTCTACCGATGGCGCGAGCTAACGTCTGCACGTCCTCACCTTTGTCATCAATCAACCTTGCCGGCAGAGCAAGGTACAAAAACAACGCCGCCAGGGTTTCTTCCCTCGACCAGTTTTTTCTTCGCTCCGCCATATCGACCATCTCGCCTGCACGTCATTTGCCCAGCGAGACCAAGATAACCCAAAGTACCCGATTCAAAACTGTCCCGGACGATTCCCCGCGCCACCCAAAAACTCATCCAACATTAATCTTGGCTCAAGAATCGCTTAATCTATAACCTGCACTATAGAGTTCGACCAAGGGCGGGGCGGCGCCGCGCAACGCAGGCCGCCGAACGCAACGCTCGCGCCCGGGCAGATCGCCCGGCGTCGCGCCCATCGAACGAAAGGAACAGGTCATGGACGACCTCGAAAAAGTTGAAACCATCCGCACCAAGTGCAACGTGAGCTACACCGATGCCAAGGCCGCGCTCGACGCCGCCGACGGCAACGTCTTGGATGCCATCATTTGGCTCGAGTCGCAGGGCAAGACCCAGACCACGTCGGCGCACGCCGCCACCGAGTCCGCGCCAGTCGATGAGCCCTCAGCCGAGATGGTCGCCGCGCAGGCCGCCTACGAGAAGTCGAGCGAAAAGACCGACTTCTCCAAGAAGATGGACAGCGTGTGGGAGTACCTCAAAAAGCTCTTCCGCCTGAGCCTGGACACCAAGTTTATCGCCACGCGCCGCGACGCGATCATCCTCAACATTCCCATCCTGATCCCCATCGTCGCGCTGTTTGCCTGGGGCGCCACGATATGGCTGATGCTGATTGGCCTGTTCTTTGGCATGCGTTACCGCATCGATAGCGACGGCGACGTACCCGGCAGCATCAACAACCTTATGAATCACGCTGCCGATGCCGCGGACGACATCAAGCAAAATCTCAACGACGACAAGTAATCTCAGACGGGGGCACGCATGGCACGGATCCTGATCGTAGAGGACGAGGAGAAAATCGCCCGCTTTGTGACGCTCGAGCTGGAGCACGAGGGCTACCAGGTGGAGCACGCCGCCGACGGCCGCACCGCCGTGGACCTGGCGCTGGAGCGCAACTACGATCTGATTCTGCTCGATGTGCTGTTGCCGCAGCTCAACGGCATGGAGGTGCTGCGACGCGTCCGCAAGCACAAGGATGTACCGGTGATCATGGTCACCGCGCGCGATGCCGTGATGGACAAGGTGGCCGGGCTCGATGCCGGCGCCGACGATTACCTGACCAAGCCGTTTGCGATTGAGGAGCTGTTCGCACGGATCCGCGTGGCGTTGAAGCGCTCGGAGGCCGTGCGGGCGGCTTCGGGCGTTGGCGGCGTTGGGGCCGGGACGGGCGCTACGGGCGCCGCTGCGATACCCCCGGCTGGCGACTCGACCCAGGCATCCGCCTTGCCCTCCCCCGCCACGCTCGCCGTGGGCTCGGTCGTACTCGATCCCGACCGCCGCGAAGTCACGGTCGGCGGCTCGCCCATCGTGCTGACTGCCCGCGAGTTCGATGTCCTCGCCCTGCTTATGGCGCATGCCGAGACCGTGCTCACGCGCGAGCGCATCGCGCACGAAGCGCTGGGCTACGAATACGTGGGCGACACCAACAACGTCGACGTGCACATCGCGCACCTGCGTGCCAAGATCGAAGACGCCGGCGGCGCCCGCATCATCCAAACCGTGCGCGGGGTGGGCTATGTCTGCCGTGCGTAACGCCGAGGCCAAGCGCGTCACATCCATCGCCCGCGCCATCAACTGGAGCTATATGTGGCGCCGCTTGATGAGCTACGTCTGGCTCGATCTGCTGCTGATGGTGATTGCGGCGGCGATCCTCGTCTATGGATACAACCAGATGCTGCCCGACGGCGCGTTTACCGCAGGATGGATCCCCGGCGTCGCCGTTCACGGCATGTCGCTGGCGCCTGCGCGCGGCTGGGACCTGGCAACGCTCACCTATACCGTCGAGCTTGCGCGTACCACCAAGACTTTCCCCCTCGCGCAGGACCTCGTCGCGCTATGGCCTCTCTACCTTGTCGTTGTGGGTTGGCAGGTCATCAGCGTGCTCGACATGCTCGGCGGCGCCCGTCGCGTGCGCCGCACCATGGCACCGCTCAACGACCTGGCCTTGCGCGTGGACGAGCTCGGCCGTATGCAGCTCTCCGGCGGCAAGATGGAAACACTGGAGCAGGCCATCGAGCGCGCAAGCGTCGACTCGCCGAGCGTCACTACCGGCGACGCCGACCTGGCAAGCATCGAGGTTGCACTCAACCGCCTACTGCGCCAGATGCAAGAGGCCAAACTGCAGCAAATGCGCTTTGTCAACGATGCGAGCCACGAGCTGCGCACGCCCATCGCGGTGATTCAGGGCTACGTAAACATGCTCGATCGCTGGGGCAAAGACGACCCGGACGTGCTGGCAGAATCTATCGCGTCCCTCAAGGCCGAAAGCGAGCACATGCAAGAGCTCGTGGAGCAGCTGCTGTTTTTGGCGCGCGGCGATGCCGGGCGCACGGTCCTGCGGCGCGCAAATACCAACCTTGCCGCACTGGTCGACGAGGTATGCGAGGAATCGCAGATGATCGATACCGAGCACACGTATCGGCTGGCCTTTGACGCTGCGCTTGTCAGCGACCCGCGCTGCGACGCGCCCGTCGACGTGGCGCTCGTGAAGCAGGCTCTGCGCGTGATCGTGCAAAACGCCGCCAAGTACTCGGATGCGGGAACGACCGTCACATTTGGCGTAGCGCCGGATGCGGGCGCGGGCACGATCGACATAAGCGTTGAGGACGAGGGCATCGGCATGAACCAGGAATCCGCAGCTCACGCGTTTGAACGGTTCTACCGCGCCGACAATGCACGCGATGCCGGCGCACAGGGCTCGGGTCTGGGGCTTGCCATTGCCAAGTGGATCGTCGATAGCCATGGCGGCGTCATTGGCGTGACCTCAGTCGAGGGCGTCGGCAGCCGCTTTACGATTCGCCTGCCGCGCTAGGAAGCCCCTCGGCATAAATCAGAACCACCCTTAAAAAGGGTGGTTTGCTCTTAGGGTATAACCCACGGGC